>DEKZ01000007.1 GCA_002354135.1 Massilia sp. UBA2709
GTACACCACCGTCGTCGCCGACACCGGCGACTTCCAGTCGATCAAGGCCTACGCGCCCCAGGATGCAACCACCAATCCTTCGCTGATCCTGAAAGCCGTGCAGAAGCCGGAATACCGTCCGCTGCTGGAAAAGGCCGTCGCCGACGCGAACGGCGCCTCGGTCGAGGCCATCGTCGACAATCTCCTGATCGCCTTCGGCGTCGAGATCCTGAAGTACGTCCCGGGCCGCGTCTCGACCGAGATCGATGCCGCCCTGTCCTTCGACACCGAAGCGACGGTGGCCAAGGGCCGCGAACTGATCGCCCTGTACGAAAAGGCCGGCGTGTCGCGCGAGCGCGTCCTGATCAAGATCGCCTCGACCTGGGAAGGCATCCGCGCCGCCGAGATCCTGGAAAAGGACGGCATCCACTGCAACCTGACGCTGCTGTTCTCGCTGTGCCAGGCCGTGGCCTGCGCCGAAGCGGGCGTGAAGCTGATCTCGCCGTTCGTCGGCCGCATCTACGACTGGTACAAGAAGTCGACCGGCCTTGAGTACCAGGGCGCGGAAGACCCGGGCGTGCAGTCGGTCAAGCGCATCTACCAGTACTACCGCAAGTTCGGCTACAACACCGAAGTGATGGGCGCGAGCTTCCGCAACACCTCGCAGATCCTGGAACTGGCCGGCTGCGACCTGCTGACCATCTCGCCGGACCTGCTGCAGAAGCTGGCCGACAGCGATGCGCCGGTCGAGCGCAAGCTCGTTGCAGATGAAAACGCCGACATCGAGAAGATCGCCATCGACGAGAAGACCTTCCGCTTCATGCTCAACGAAGACGCGATGGGCACCGAGAAGCTGGCCGAAGGCATCCGCGCCTTCGTGGCCGATTCGGCCAAGCTGAAGAAGATGATCGAAGAACTGCGCTGATCGATCGCGCAGCGACAAGGAAAGCGCGGCCGCGGCCGCGCTTTTTTATTTCCGTTTCTAAAACGTTTATGCCGTTTCAGCCGGCGCGGATGCCCTCGAGGTAGACATCGAGGATCTGGGCCCCGGCGTCGAGCAGGCCGAAGGACGCCGGCTCGAACATCCAGTTGCGGATCACGCCATCCATCGTCGACCACAGGCCCAGCGCCACCACGTGCACATCGATATCGGCGCGGATCCGCCCTTCCCCGATCCCGGCCTGGAGCCGTGCCTCCACATGGTCCAGCCAGTCGCGCTGGCTCTGGCGGCGGCGCACCCGCACGGCGTCCAGTTCGCCGACGAACTCGACTTTCAGGGTGGCGATCTCGAACACCCGGCGCGCCTGCGGGTTCTGCTCGGTCACCCGGAAGATTTCCAAGATGAAATTGCGCAGATCGCCCAGCGGGTCGGTTGCGCCCTCCGCCTCGAGCACCCCGAAGGCGCACTCGAACGGCAGCGTGGCGCGCTCCATCATCGCGTTGAACAGCGCGCCCTTGTCGTCAAAATGCCAATAGATCGTTCCGCGCGTCACACCCGCGGCGCTTGCGATATGCTGCAAGGTCGTTCGCGATACCCCTTGCTCAACAAATAATTGCTCTGCTGCATCGAGGATGCTGTCTCGCGTAGCGGCCGCTTCTTCCTTCGTTCTGCGAGCCATCGTCTCACTCCAATTTTTTAGTGGGCCAACACGTTAAACATACACTCGTGATAGTATATAAAAAATTTCGTAAAAGCCAGTGACGTACCGTGCGCAGGGACCTGAACAGGGTTCTTGAGGACGGTTTTGTCTTTTTAATAAAACCAGAAGGAAGCACACGTAATGCGCTCTGCCCACTCCTCTTCCCTGTCCCTGACCCGGATTGCCGCCTGCACGCTGATGGCGGTGACCCTGCTGTCGGCCTGCGGCAACAAAGACGCCGCCCAGGCAGGCCCTGGCGCCGGCGGCAAGATGCCGCCGCCGCAAGTCGGCGTCATCACGACCAAGTTCCAGCCGGTCGCCCTTGAAACCGAACTGCCGGCGCGCGTCGAAGCGATCCGCGTGGCCGAAGTCCGCGCCCGCGTCAACGGCGTCGTCCTGAAGCGTATGTTTACGGAAGGCGGCATGGTGAAGCAGGGCCAGTCGCTCTACCAGATCGATCCGGAACCCTACCAGGCCCAGCTGAACGCGTCGCAGGCCGCCGTCGGCCGCGCCCAGGCCAACCTGACCTCGGCTTCCGCCACCGTCGAGCGCTACAAGCCGCTGGTCGAGGCGAACGCGATCAGCAAGCAGGAGTACACCAACGCCGTGGCCGCCGCCAAGCAGGCCGAGGCCGACGTCGCCTCCGCCAAGGCCCAGTTGAAGATTTCGCAGATCAACTACGGCTACTCCAACGTCTACGCCCCGATCTCGGGCCGCATCGGCCGCGCGCTGGTGACCGAAGGCGCACTGGTCTCGGCAGCCGAGGCCACCCAGCTGGCGCTGATCCAGCAGACCGACTCGGTCTACCTGAACATCACCCAGTCGGCATCCGAACTGCAGCGCCTGCGCAAGCAGGCCGGCGGCAAGGGCATCGACTCGGCCATCCCGGTCACCGTGGTGCTGGATGACGGCACGGTCCTGCCGCGCCAGGGCAAGCTGCTGTTCTCGGACGTCACCGTCGATCCGACCAGCGGCCAGGTGACCCTGCGCGCCCAGGTCGCCAATCCGGACAACGCCCTGCTGCCGGGCCAGTACGTGCGCGTGCGCCTGGCCCAGGCCGAGCTGCCGTCGGGCATCCTGGTCCCGCAACAGGCCGTCACCCGCGGCGGCCAGACCGGCGACACCCTGATGGTGATCGGCGCCGACAACAAGCCGACCCCGCGCACCGTCAAGATCGCTTCGCAGGAAGGCAGCAACTGGGTCGTGACCGATGGCCTGAAGGAAGGCGAGCGCGTCATGGTCGACGGCTTCCAGAAACTGCAGATGCTGCCGCCAGGCACCCCGGTGCAGCCGGTGGCCTGGACCCCGCAGAACTCGGACACCGCTTCGGCCGCCGCCGGCAACCCGGCCCAGCCGAACGCGACCGGCGCCGCGGCCGCCAACGCCGC
>DEKZ01000241.1 GCA_002354135.1 Massilia sp. UBA2709
CTGGGCCGCGAGGCGGCCGAGGCGATGAGCGAGTAATTGCGTGCCGCCCGCCCCGAATGGACCGAATACCAGCTGCCCGGCGCCGGCGCCCAGGCCCTGTGGCGGCGCGGCATCCAGCCGGCGCTGGTGCTGGCCGCCGGCGAACGCCGCCTGCCGCTCTACCGCCACCCGACGCCATCTTTTGACCCGATCGGCTCCCGCGCGATGCTGGTGTTCTGCGCGCGCCGCCACGGCCTGTACGCCAACCTGACGCGCTTCGTGAGCTTCGGCCCGGCGCCGCAGGAGCAAAGCGCGCTGATGGAAGTCGAGGCGACCGGACTGGCAGCGGTCGCACCCGGCAAGTCGCTCTCGGCCGTGTACCATGCTTTCGACGCCGCCTACAAGCACGCCGACCGCGCCGAGGCCCTGAACGAGCATCACCAGGGTGGCATCACCGGCTACCTGGCGCGCGAGATGGTGGCCACTGCCAGCACGGCGACCGGCCTGGAGCCGGGCATGGCCTTCGCATTCAACCCCAGTTTCGCCGGCCTGAAGATCGAGGATACCTTCCTGCTCGGCCCGCAGGGACTGGAGAACCTGACCCTTGACCCGCAGTGGCCTGCCGTGAGCGTGCATGGCCGCCAGCGGCCACTCTGGCTGGAGGTGACCTGATGGTGACGACCGACTCCTTCTTCGGCGGCGCGCCCGAGGTGAACGCATCCGCACCGGGACGCGTGAACCTGCTGGGCGAGCATACCGACTACAACGACGGCTTCATGCTGCCGGTGGCCACGCCGCAGCGCACGACGGTGGCGCTCAGCCGCAGCGGCGACGGCCATTTCCATTTCTACTCCAGCACTCTGGATGCGAACGTCACTTTCGCGCCCGACAGCAGTGCGCCACAGGGCTTCGGCAGCTACATCGAGGGCTGCATCCGCCTGGTCGAGGCCGAGGGCGTGCAGGTGCCGCCGCTGCGCGTGTGGGTGTCCACCGACGTGCCGGTCGGCTCGGGCCTGTCCTCGAGTGCGGCGCTGGAAGTGGCGACGCTGCGCGCGCTGCGCCAGCTGCTGGGCTTCGAGCTCGACGACGTCAAGCTGGCGCGCATCGCCCAGCGCGCCGAGATCGAGTACGCGCGCGTGAACTGCGGGATCATGGACCAGATGGCGTCCAGCCTGGCCGACCAGGGCCACATGCTGTTCATCGATGCGCGCACGCTCGAACACCGGCTGGCGCCGCTGCCCGCCGGCGCCGAGATCATCGTGATCGACTCGGGCGTGGCGCGCAAGCTGGCCGGCAGCAAGTACAACGAACGCCGCGCCGAGTGCGAGGAAGCCTCGCGCAAGCTCGGCGTGCAGGCCCTGCGTGACGTCCTTGAGCCCGGGCTGGTCGAGGACTTGCCCGAACCGCTGCGCCGGCGCGCACGCCACGTGGTGACGGAAGACCTGCGCGTGCTCGAAGCGGTCAAGGGTGTGCCGGCCGAGCGCTTCGGCCAGCTGATGAACGATTCCCATACCAGCCTGCGCGACGACTACGAAGTCTCGATTCCGGAACTCGACGAGCTGTGCGAACTGCTGCGCGCCCAGGACGGCGTGTACGGCGCGCGCCTGACCGGCGCGGGTTTCGGCGGCGCCTGCGTGGCGCTGTGCCGCGCCGGTTCGGCCGCCCAGGCCGCCGAAGCCGCGCTGGCGCAATACAACGGCAAAGCCGGCCGCCAGGGCCGCATCCTGATCCCGGTACCGACTGAAAGAAAGGAAAACAATGAGTCAGTTTGAATATCCACGTCCCCAACTGGTGCGCGACAACTGGATGAGCCTGAACGGCAAGTGGCGCTTCTGTTTCGATGACGAGATGCGTTTCAAGCTGCCGGGCGATATCGAAGCATGGACCCATGAAATCGAGGTGCCGTTCGCACCCGAGACCGCGATGTCGGGCATCGGCGATACCGGTTTCCACCGGGTCTGCTGGTACGAGCGCGAATTCACCGTGACCCCGACCGAGGGCCGCACCATCCTGCACTTCGGCGCGGTCGACTACGCCGCGCGCGTGTGGGTCAACGGCCAGCTCGTCGCCGAGCACGAGGGCGGCCATACGCCCTTCGCGGCCGACATCAGCAGCGCGCTGCGGGCCGACGGCAAGCAAGTCGTCACCGTCTACGTCGAGGACGACCCGTTCGACCTGGCCAAGCCGCGCGGCAAGCAGGACTGGCTGCTCGAGCCGCATTCGATCTGGTACCCGCGCACCACCGGGATCTGGCAGACCGTCTGGGTCGAACAGGTCGACAAGACCTTCATCCAGACCCTGAAGTGGACGCCCATTTTCGAAACCTTCGAGATCGGCTGCGAGGTCTTCGCCGGCGGCGACATCCGCGAGGACATGTTCGTCGAGGTCAAGATCTGGCACGGCGAGCACCTGCTGGCCGACGACCACTACAAGCTGCTGGCCGGCGAGGCGAACCGCAAGATCGCGCTGTCCGACCCCGGCATCGACGACTCGCGCAACGAACTGCTGTGGAGCCCGGAGCGCCCGACCCTGCTCGACGCCGAGGTGACGCTGCGCTGCGGCGACCGCGTGGTCGACCGCATCCGCTCGTACACGGCGCTGCGTTCCTTCGCGATCAACCGCGACCGCCTGATGTTGAACGGAAGGCCTTACCAGCTGCGCCTGGTGCTGGACCAGGGCTACTGGCCCGAGTCCTTCCTGACCGCGCCCTCCGACGAGCACCTGCGGCGCGACGTCGAGCTGGCCAAGCTGATGGGCTTCAACGGCGTGCGCAAGCACC
The DNA here is from genome assembly GCA_002354135.1 of Massilia sp. UBA2709. Taxonomy (GTDB): domain Bacteria; phylum Pseudomonadota; class Gammaproteobacteria; order Burkholderiales; family Burkholderiaceae_D; genus Telluria. Next base: position 2,759 of record DEKZ01000241.1, read on the forward strand.
AGAAGATCGAGGACCCGCGCTACCTGTACTGGGCCGACAAGCTGGGCCTGCTGGTATGGGAGGAGATGCCTTCGGCCTACCGTTTCAGCCCGCGCGCGATCACGCGCATGGTGCGCGAGTGGACCGAGGCGATCCAGCGCGACTACAGCCACCCCTGCATCATCGTCTGGGTGGCCTTCAACGAGTCCTGGGGCGTGCCGAACCTGACCTTGACGCAGGCGCATCGCAACGCGGTCGAGGCGCTGTACCACCTGACGCGCACGCTCGATGCGACGCGCCCAGTGATCGGCAACGACGGCTGGGAGGCCTCCGCCACCGACATCCTCGGCATCCACGACTACGACTGCGACCCGGAAAAGGTGAGGGCGCGCTACGAGGTCAGCGACCCCGTGCGCACTCTGTTCGACCAGCGCCGTCCGGGCGGACGCATCCTGACCCTCGACGGCTTCCCGCACCGCGGCCAGCCCATCGTGCTGACCGAGTTCGGCGGCATCGCCTTCGACACCAGGGGCGAGCCGGAAGAGGGCACCTGGGGCTACTCGCGCTCGACCACGGCCGAGGGCTTCCATAACCTGTATCGCTCGCTGCTGAAGGTGGTCAACGAGACCTTCATGTTCGCCGGTTTCTGCTACACCCAGTTCGCCGACACCTTCCAGGAAGCGAACGGCCTGCTCAACGCCGACCGCACGCCCAAGCTGCCGTTCGAGGTGATCTCGGCGGCCACGCGCAATGCGGCGCTGCAGATGGCCAATGACGAGGAGAGCAAGGGACCTGATCCAGCCTGAGGCGCGCCTTCGTGCGCGCGGGCGGTCGGGCGCAATACAGGAGGATTCATTAACCGACCGCCCGCCCGAAGGGCGAAAGGAGAGATCATGCATACGATCGTCGTCTTCAGCCACTTGCGCTGGGATTTTGTGTTTCAGCGTCCGCAGCACCTGCTGACCCGGCTCGCGCGCCATTACCGCATCGTGATTGTCGAGGAGCCGATGCACGACCCCGAGGGGCCGGCCCGGCTCGAGCGCAGCAGTGCGCCGCCGAACATCACCGTGTGCCGCCCGCGCACCCCGCTCGACGTACCCGGCTTCCACGACGACCAGATCGCACTGGTGGCGCCCCTGCTGGCCGACCTGCTGCCGTCCGGCACCCGCCCGATCGTCTGGTTCTATACGCCGATGGCGCTGCCCCTGCTCAAGGAGCTCGACCCGCGCCTTGTGGTCTACGACTGCATGGACGAGCTGGCCTCGTTCAAGAAGGCGCCGCGCCAGCTGCTGCAACGCGAATCGGCGCTGCTCAACCTGGCCGACCTGGTGTTTGCCGGCGGCCCCAGCCTGTACGAGGCCAAGCGCCACCGCCACGCCAATGTCCACTGCTTCCCGAGCAGCGTCGACGTCGACCATTTCCGCCAGGCCCAGGGACTTGTGGCCAGCCATCCGGCGCAGGAAGCGATCCCCCATCCGCGCCTCGGCTTCTACGGCGTCATCGACGAGCGCGTCGACCTCGAGCTGGTGGGCGCGCTGGCCGACGCCCATCCCGACTGGCAGCTGGTGCTGGTCGGGCCGGTGGTGAAGATCAGCGAGGACGAGTTGCCGCGCCGGCCGAACATCCATTACCTCGGCCAGCGCGATTACAAGGAGCTGCCGGCCTTCCTGGCCGGCTGGGACGTGTGCCTGATGCCGTTCGCGATCAACGAGGCGACGCGCTTCATCAGCCCGACCAAGGTGCTCGAGTACATGGCGGCCGAACTGCCCATCGTCAGCACGCCGATCGCGGACGTGGTCGGGCCCTACGGCGGGGTGGTCGCCATCGCCGACGGTGCGCAGCAGTTCGGCGCTGCATGCGCCGCCGCGCTTGCGCTCGATGCTTCCGCACGCGAGGCGAAAGCGGCGGCCATGCGCGAGCAGGTGGCGCGCACCTCCTGGGAGCGCACCGCCCAGGCGATGACGGCGCTGCTCGACGCCGCCTATGCCCAGGCGGCCGAGGCCGACGAGGAAGCGGCAAGCACGCCGGTGCGCCAGGCCGGCGCCGCCTGAGCGGCGTCCCCGCCCTCGCTGTTGCGGATGCGACATCATGGATGGGCTGTCCCGACTCCAGCGGCGCCCGCCGGCGCCGCCGGCAGCCCTGCAGGCCAT
>DEKZ01000029.1 GCA_002354135.1 Massilia sp. UBA2709
TATTGAAACATCACAGCTAGGGCTTCGTGCGTACTGCCAGCACGAGCGCAATTCCGCCCAGGATCGCCACCGAGGCCAGGGCCAGGCGCAGCGTCACCGGCTCGGCCAGGAAGACGACCGCGCCGATGGCCGTGATCAGGGGCACCGACAACTGCACCGTCGCCGCGCGCATCGCGCTCAGCGCGCGCAGGGCGGTGTACCAGAGCGCGTAGCCGACGCCGGAAGTAACGGCGCCCGAGACGACGGCCAGCACGATGCCGGCCAGGTTCGCATGCGCGATGCCGGCGAAGGGCAGCCAGAGCAGGAGCGCCATGGGCGCCGCGCGCAGGAAGTTGCCGGCGGTCGCGCCGAGCGGGTCAGGCGCGCCACGCCCGCGCAGCGAATAGACGCCCCAGGCTGCTCCAGCCAGCGCCATCAACGTGGCGCCCAGGAGCGGCGGCGCGCTCACGCCCGGCAGCACCAGGTAGACCAGTCCCGCCGCCGCCATTCCCAGGCCGCCCCAGGCCCGGGGCGCGAAGCGTTCGCCGGCGCGCAAGGCCGAGCCGAACATGGTCAGCTGGACGGCGCCAAACAGGATCAGTGCGCCGGTGCCGGCCGACAGGCTGACATAGGCGATTGAGAAGAAGGCGACATAGGCGAACAGCATCGCCGCCGACATCCAGTCCCCGCGCGCCGTCGTCGTGGCAGCGCGCCAGCGCACGATCAGCAGCAACGCGAGCGCGCCCGAGGCGATGCGGACCGCGCCGAAGCTGGCCGGATCGATGCCGCCCGTCTGCAGCGCCAGCCGGCACAGCAGCGAGTTGGCGGCAAAGGCGAACATGGCCGCCGCCGTGAAGGCCAGCGTGGCCAGACGCGGGCGTCCAGCGGCGAGGTCACGCATGGCGGCCTCGGCGTGGACGGCATTCCGGACGATAGCGCATGACAAGCTCCTCGTGACAAACTCGCCCGCTTCCCTACAAGGTAGGCCGCGATGCAGGGTCCAGACAAGCGCGGCAGGCTGCGGACTGCAGCAGCGGCAGCAAGCGCTTGCTNNNGTTGCGGGACGCCGCCAGCGGCGCCTACTCTGCCTGCTCCTCCAGCCGGGCCAGGCCGCGCCTTGCCTGCTTCCTCGACCGCAGCCAGTCGCGCCCGCCCCGCTCCAGCGCGGCATCGATCACGCCCTGGGGCAGGCTGTAGACCGTGGCCCAGGTGGCGCGGCCGTCGGCGGCGTTCGCCGGAAAACTGTGGGTCTCGATCGGCCAGTGATATTTGCGCTTCAGGGTCCGCACGATGGCGGCCAGGGTCACGCGGCCCTGCAGCGGTTCGGCCCCGGTCTGGTCTTCGTTCGACAGCAGCACCGCCAGCACGGCGCCGCGCGCGGTCAGCGGACCGGGAAAGGTAGGGAGTTTGCTCGGCATCCGGGCATTCTAGCCGCGTTTGCCGAGCAGTAGCTGCTCAGTCGGCCACCCCGGCGCGCGCGAGCATCGCGTGCAGCAGCACGTTGCAGCCGGCTTCCAGGTGCTCGGGCTTGGCGTCCTCGATCTCGTTGTGGCTGATGCCGTCCTTGCAGGGCACGAAAATCATGCCGGAGGGAGCGACGCGGGCGGCGTAGATGGCGTCGTGCCCGGCGCCGGAGACCACGTCCATGGTCGAGTACCCCAGCTTGTCGGTGGCGGCGCGCACGGCGTTCACGCAGTCCGGGTGGAAGGGGCAAGGCGGATAATACGACACGCGCTCGATCTCGATAGCCAAGCCGCTCTCGGCCCGCGTCCTGGCGACAAAGGCCAGCATCTCCTCGTGCATGGTGTCGAGCAGTTCGTCGCTCACGTTGCGCAGGTCGATGCTGAACTTGACCTGGCCCGGAATCACGTTGCGGCTGTTCGGGAACACCTGCACCATGCCGACCGTCCCGCGGCCGTAGGGAGGATAGCGGTTCGCGATCGCCACGGTTTCCTGCATGATGGTGGTGGCCACCTGGAGCGCGTCGCGGCGCAGGCCCATCGGCGTGGGGCCGGCGTGCGCTTCCATCCCACTGACCGTGCAGTCGTACCACGACAGGCCCATCACGGCCGGCACGACGCCGATGACCTTGTCGGCATCCTCCAGCACCGGCCCCTGCTCGATGTGGGTCTCGAAGTAGGCGCCGATGGGGTGGCGGCCGGGCTCCTCCTCGCCCAGGTAGCCGATGCGCTCCAGCTCCTCGCGCACGGTCCTGCCCTCGACGTCTTTCGCGGCGTAGGCGGTCTCCAGGCTGAAGGCGCCGCAGAACACGCCCGAGCCCATCATGACAGGCACGAAGCGCGAGCCTTCCTCGTTGGTCCAGAAGGCGACCTCGATCGGTGCTTCGGTCACGACGTGATTGTCGTTCAGGGTGCGCACCACTTCCAGGCCGGCCAGCACGCCGTAGTTGCCGTCGAACTTGCCGCCGGTGGGCTGGGTATCGACGTGGCTGCCGGTGACGATCGGGGCGAGACCGGGATTGCGGCCTGCGCGGCGCATGAAGACGTTGCCGATCTTGTCGATGGTGATCGACATGCCGGCTTCGCGCGCCCAGCGGACCACGAGGTCGCGGCCCTGGCGGTCGAGATCGGTCAGGGCGAGGCGCTTGACGCCGCCCTTGTCGGTGGCGCCGATTTGCGCCAGTTCCATCAGCGAGTGCCACAGGCGTTGGCCGTTGATGCGCAGGGTGTCGGGCATGGTGTTCTCTCCGTTCGTAGTGGGGCAGCGGCGCGCGATCACCAGACCAGGCTCTGATCGCAGCGCGGTTTGCATACGGTTGTTGAACGCGTGGACGGCGGAGCCGTCCATCCTACGGGTCAAGCGAATACGTTGCGGCTGGTCAGGCGAAAGCCGGACGGTCGACGTGGCGGCCGGCGCTTTCTTCGGCGCGCAGGTCGCCGCGCTCGAAGACCAGCTTGCCGGCGGCGACCGTGTGGGTCGGGATGCCGCGCACGGTGCGGCCCTCGAACACGTTGAAGCCGCCCTTCGCGAACTGGGTCTTGCTGGAGATGGTGCGCGTGCCGTTCGGGTCCCAGACAACGAGGTCGGCGTCCGCCCCGACCGCGATCACGCCCTTGCGCGGGTACATGTTGAAAATCTGGGCCGCGTTGGTGGAAGTCACGCGCACGAATTCGGAAGGGCTCAAGCGGCCGCTGTTCACGCCAGCGTCCCACACGACCGCCATGCGCTCCTCGACGCCGCCGCAGCCGTTCGGGATGCGCGTGAAGTCATCCTTGCCGGCGGCCTTCTGCTCGGCGCAGAAAGTGCAGTGGTCGGTCGCGGTGGTGTGCAGGTTCCCGCCCTGCAGCCCCTGCCAGAGCGCGTCCTGGTGGTGGCGGCTGCGAAACGGCGGGCTCATGACGTGGCCGCGCGCGAAGTCCTCGTCCTCGCTTGCATAGACGCTGTCGTCGATCACCAGGTGGCCGGCCAGCGCTTCGCCATACACGCGCTGGCCCTTGGCGCGGGCGCGCACGATGGCGTCCAGCGACTCGGCGCAGGACACGTGCACGATGTAGATCGGCGTGCCGAGCACGTTGGCGATCGCGATCGCGCGGTTCGCCGCCTCCGCCTCCACCTCGGGAGGACGCGAGAGCGGATGCGCCTTGGCGCCGCGGATGCCCTTGGCCAGCAGCTCCTGCTGCAGCTGGAACACCAGTTCGCCGTTCTCGGCGTGCACGGTCGGGATCGCGCCCAGCTCCAGGGCGCGGCGGAAGCTCTTCACCAGGGTCTCGTCGTCGGCCATGATGGCGTTCTTATAGGCCATGAAGTGCTTGAAGCTGTTCACGCCGTGCTCGCGCACCAGGGCCCCCATCTCGGCGTGCACCGAGTCGCCCCACCAGGTCACGGCGACGTGAAAGGTATAGTCGGCGGCCGCCTTGCGCGCCCAGCCGCGCCAGGTGCGGTAGGCGTCGAGCAGCGACTGCTTCGGGTCGGGAATGACGAAGTCCATGATGGTGGTGGTGCCGCCCGCCAGGCCGGCCGCGGTGCCGGTGAAGAAGTCGTCGGCCGTCACCGTGCCCATGAAGGGCAGCTGCATGTGGGTGTGGGTGTCGATCCCGCCCGGCATCACGTACAGCCCGCCGGCGTCGATTACCGTGGCGTTGGCCGGCGCGTCGATACTCTCGCCGACGGCCACGATCTTGTCGCCGTAACAGAGCACGTCGCCGCGGAATGCACGGTCGGCGTTCACGATGGTGCCGCCACGGATAATCGTCGTCATGGACACTCCCTTTCAGGTTGGATAGTTGTTCGCCCTGCTGTTCACCGTCTGCAGTGCCGGCGCCGTGCGGCCCTTCATCATCAGGCCGTACACGATCGCCGCGATCACCACGCCGACGAACCAGGCATAGGTATAGATGGTCTTGAACGTGTCGCTCACGTCCGGGAACGAGGCGGGCAGCGCGGCGTTCAGGAAGCCCGGGATGTTCGGCAGCACCCCGGCCGCGAAGGCGACGATGGCGGCGATGTTCCAGCCGCCCTTGTACGAATAGGCCCCGCCTTCGCGGTACAGCTGGTCGACCTCGAGCGTGGTCTTGCGCACGAAATAGTAGTCGATGATCATGATGCCGGCGATCGGCCCGAGCAGCGCCGAGTAGCCGGTCAGCCAGATGAAGATGTAGTTCTGGGTCGTCTCGAGGATCTTCCATGGCATCATGGCCAGCGCGATGCCGGCGGTGATGTAGCCGCCCACGCGGTAGGAGATGCGCTTGGGCGACAGGGCCGAGAAGTCATAGGCCGGACCGACCAGGTTGGCGGCCAGGTTGACGCTGGCGGTGTCGATCAGGAGGATCAGCAGGGCGACCAGCACCGCCACGCCGGTCATGCGGCTGGCCACGTCGACCGGGTCCCACAAGGCTTTGCCGTAGAGGACGATGGTGGCCGAGGTGACGGTGACGGCCAGCGCCGCCAGCAGGCCCATGGGCAGCGGCAGGCCGAGGGTCTGGCCGACCACCTGGTCGCGCTGGGTTTTCGCGAAGCGGGTGAAGTCGGGGATGTTCAGCGCCAGCGTGGCCCAGTAGCCGATCATCGCGGTCAGCGAAGGCCAGAACACGGACCAGAACAGGCCGGCCTTGGGGCCGCCCTCGACGAAGTGCGAAGGCTGGGCCAGCAGCGGGCCGAAGCCGCCCACCTTGTCGTACACCCACCACAGCAGCAGGAAGCAGATCGCGATCTTCAGGGGCGCGGTATAGGTCTCGAGCTTCCTGATCGACTCCATGCCGTGCACGATGAAGTACATCTGGATCGCCCAGAAGCCCAGGAAGCAGGCCAGCTGGCCGCCGTTGATGCCCAGGCCCGGCAGGTTGGCGCCGCCGATCGGCCCGCCCAGCAGGACGCCGAGCAGGGTGTAGATCATGCTGCCGCCGAACCAGGTCTGGATGCCGTACCAGCCGCAGGCGACGATGGCGCGCATCAGCGCCGGCAGGCGCGCGCCGCGGGTGCCGAAGGAGGCGCGCGCCAGCACCGCATAGGGAATGCCGTACTTGGTGCCGGCGTGGCCGATCAGGAGCATCGGCAGCAGTACGATCACGTTCGCAAGGAAGACCGTGAGCACCGCCTGCCAGGCCGACATCCCGCTTTCGATCAAACTGGCCGCGAGCATGTAGGCGGGAATACTGATCACCATTCCGACCCAGAGCGCCGCGAAGTGATACCAGCGCCAGGTGCGCTGTGCGGCACTCGTCGGGGCGAGGTCGTGGTTCCAGAGGTCTTGACTGGCGTCGTGTGGTGCGGTCACAGTGTGTTTCTCCAATAGGTTGCTGTTGCAACCCAGTGTAGCGCAAACGTACGTACGGACGCGAGCATCAAGGCCCGCGCCCGCACGTCCGCAAGCCCGTCAGGCCGGCAGCTCGGCCGCCAGCGGCGCCTGCGTCCCGGCCGC
>DEKZ01000013.1 GCA_002354135.1 Massilia sp. UBA2709
CCGGCCCGAGCATGGAGGAAGCCGGGCGCTGGGCGCTGGTGCGGCGTGCGGGCATCGACAACGACACACCGCCTGAAGCCGCTGCGCCGCCGCGCCGGCGCCGGCTGGACCCGGAGACCCTGGAATACGTCGCCCTGACCCTGCTGCGCCGCTATGGCGTGATGTTCTGGCGCCTGCTCGAACGCGAGGCCTCCTGGCTGCCGTCCTGGCGCGAACTGCTGCCGGTCTACCACCGGCTCGAAGCCCGCGGCGACATCCGCGGCGGCCGTTTCGTGGCCGGTTTCTCGGGCGAACAGTTCGCGCTGCCGGAAGCGATCCCGCTGCTGCGCGAAGTGCGGCGCCGGCCGCACGACGGGGCCCTGGTCTGCCTGTCCGGCATCGATCCGCTGAACCTGTGCGGCACCCTGCTGCCGGGCGAGAAGGTGCCCGCCCTGGGCGGCAACCGCATCCTGTTCCGCGACGGCCTGCCGGTGGCCCACATCGTCGGCGGCAAGATCGGCTACCCCACGCCCCCCGGCGCGGACCGCGAGCTGTTCCACGCCCACCTGGTCGGGCGCCGCGGCACGGGCATCTGATCTTGGACGCGCCGCGGCATGCGTGGTATCGTAAGCCACCAACCTGAGAGGAAGAGCAGCATGCAAGCGACGACCGACGCGACCGACCCGACCTACGATGGCCAGAACGCATTTGCCCGGATCCTGCGCGGCGAGCTGCCGTCGATCCGGGTTTATGAAGACGATGCGACCATCGCGATCATGGACATCATGCCGCAGGCCGATGGCCATGTCCTCGTCATCCCCAGGGAAGCGGCGGCCGAGATCTTCGCGCTGTCCGAGGAAAGCGCCGCGGCGTGCATCCGCACTACGAAACGCGTCGCGGCCGCGGTGAAGGCCGCCATGCAGGCCCCGGGCGTCATGATTGCCCAGTTCAACGGAAGCGCCGCCGGCCAGACCGTGCCGCATGTGCATTTCCATATCGTTCCGCGGCATGCGGACATCCCCCTCAAGCCGCACGCCGGCATTCCCGCGGATACCACGCGGCTGCGCGAACTCGCCGATCGCATCATCGCCGCCTTGCCGGCCATTGGCGCCTGAGAGCGCCTAACAAAACCTTCAGAGCAAGGCGCGGCGACGAAGACAGTACGCCTGTACGGCGAGGAGCTGCAACGCAGCTATGGAGGTTTTGTTAGGCGCTCTGAGGTTCCTGCCCGCATTCGGGGCACATTTCCACGCCACCTGCTACCGGCGCGAAGCGCGGTAACACGCACGGCATGCTCGCCCTTGCCGCAGCGATCCTGACAAGCATCATGTAAGCACCTGGATGTGGACGGATCCACACGATCCGGCCTGGGGCAATGCGAACTCGGCGTGCGCCATGCGGTCGAACTGCCTTTCCCGAGCATCCTTGCCATGGACCCCAGCGAAGCGGTACGCATTGCAGCACCTCCCGGCGAAGCCCGTCCCAGGCCCACCATCGGCCTGCGCGCGGCCGTCGCCCTGATCGTGGGCGTCGTCATCGGCGCCGGCATCTTCAAGGCGCCGGCCATCGTCGCTTCGCTGAGCGGCGGAGCGATGGCGATGTTCGCGCTATGGGCGCTCGGCGGCCTGGTTTCCTTCATCGGCGCGCTGTGTTACGCCGAACTCACGACCGCCTATCCGCACGCCGGCGGCGACTACCACTTCCTGCGTCGCGCCTACGGCCGCACGGTGGCCTTCCTGTTCGGCTGGGCGCGTTTCTCCGTCATCACCACTGGCTCGATCGCCCTGCTCGGCTTCGTGTTCGGCGACTACCTGCAGCAGGCCCTGCCCCTGCCGGGCTTGAACCGCGGCGCCGGTTCCACCTTGTACGCCTGCGCCGTCATCGTCGTGCTCACCCTGCTCAACCTGCGCGGCATCCGCACCGGCACCGCGACCCAGGGCTGGCTCACCCTGTTCGAGGTGGGCGGCCTGCTGCTGATCGCAGGAGCCGCCGCCTTGCTCGCCGATCCCGCGCCCGCCACGGCCACCGCCAGCCCCGCAAACGGCGCAGGCGCCTCCTACGGCATGGCGATGGTTTTCGTCCTCCTCACCTACGGCGGCTGGAACGAGGCCGCCTACATCAGCGCCGAAGTGCGCGACGGCAGGCGCTGCATGGTGAAGGCGCTGACGCTGTCGATCCTGGTCATCACCTGCCTCTACCTGCTGGTCACCTGGGCCTGCTGGCGCGTGCTCGGGATGCAGGGCATGGCCGCGTCCGAGGCGCTTGCCGCCGACGTCATGCGCGCCACCCTGGGGCCGGCCGGCGAGACGGTGATCGCCCTGCTGGTCGCCGTCTCGGCCCTCACCTCGATCAACGCCACCATGATCGTCGGCGCCCGCACCGGCTACGCCATGGGCTGCGACTGGCCGCGCCTGCGCCGCCTCGGGCGCTGGGACGGCGAACGCGGTTCGCCCGCCGCCGCCATGCTGGTGCAGGGCGCCGCCGCCCTGGTGCTGGTCGGCGTCGGCAGCGCGGTCGGCAGCGGCTTCAAGGCCATGGTCGAGTTCACGGCGCCCGTGTTCTGGCTGTTCTTCCTGCTGGCCGGCGTCTCGCTGTTCGTGCTGCGTCGGCGCGAACCCGACCTGCCGCGGCCCTTCAAGGTTCCCCTCTTCCCCCTGGTGCCGCTGCTGTTCTGCGCCACCTGCGCCTGGATGCTCTGGTCCAGCCTGTCCTATGTGTTCAGCCAGTCGCTCGGCGGGCTGAATGCGGCCTGGATAGGCGTGGCCGTGCTCGCCCTCGGCCTGCTGCTGTTGCCGCTGCTGCGCGGGCGGCAGGCAGATACAGGCCCCGCCCACCCTGACCCGCCCTGTCCATCAAAGGAGAATGTCGATGAACCACCATAACAGCCGTCGCAATGTGTTGCTCCTGGGCGCCACCGCGACCGGGCTCAGCCTGCTGCCCGGACCCGGCCTGCTGGCGCAGGACGTCCCCGCGCCGCCCTCGCTCGACGTACCCTATGTGCCCACGCCCCAGCAGGTGGTGGACCGCATGCTGGCGCTGGCCAAGGTCAACAAGAACGACGTGCTCTACGATCTCGGCTGCGGCGACGGCCGCATTGTCGTCACCGCGGCCAAGGAATATGGCGCGCGCTGCACCGGGATCGACCTCGACCCGAAACGGATCGCCGAGGCGAAAGACAATGCGCGCAAGGCTGGCGTCCAGAATCAGGTGAATTTCAGGGTCGGCGACCTGTTCGAGGCCGACCTCTCGAACGCCTCGGTGGTGACGCTGTACCTGCTGCCGAGCATCAACACCAAGCTGCGCCCGCGCCTGTGGCAACAGCTCAAGGTCGGCTCGCGCGTCGTGTCCCACGCCTTCGACATGGGCACGGAATGGCCGGCCGACAAGACCGAGACGGTCGACGGCCGCACCATCTACTACTGGACCATCACCGAGGCGCAGAAGCGGCGCGCCAAGGCGTGAGCCGGGCGGCAAGCGCAGGCTCCGGGCCGGCTTGTACGGTCCCGGGCCGCGTCGCTCGGTGTCCACCATGACGGAACCTGTTTGCGCAAACGGCAAATCCGTGTACACTTGAATGAGAATCATTCGCATCGAGGGCAAGACATGGCCATGCGGCCCGCGTCCGGATGCGGCATCAGGTACACAGGCTAACCTCACGCAAAAGGATCCGTATGTGCGATAAACACCGTTCGCTCGACCCGGCCGGGCTGGCTATCCATGCGCAGCAGGGTTCGCGGCGGCGCCGGCTCTGGGAGCTGTCCCGCAACTGCCACTGCCCGNNGCTGATCGGCGTCGGCCTGCCGCTGGCCGTGCTGCGGCGCCTGGCTGAAAAAGCCATGGGCGGCGCGCTCCTGCACGACGATTACGACGTGCACGTCGGCGCGGTCAGCGACTGCGGCAGCCGCAACCGGCTGGCGGAAGCGGTCCAGAAGGAGCTCGACCGGCGCTATGCCGCCGTGGTCTACCGCTTTCGCACTGCGAAAACGGCCTCCCAGGTGGCCGAGCTGTGGGACGCTGCGGTGGACGCGGGCGACGTTGCGGGCGCCTTTTGGGCCGGTCTCAGCCATCCGGCCTGCGTCCCGGCGCTGGAGGAAAAGATGTGCCGCGACATCCACATGGTCCAGCACCAGGCCGGCGCCTGCGCCCGCGCCGACATGGGCAAGTACAAGGCCCTGCTAGCCGACAAGGCGCGCCTTGAAGCCGAGCTGGGCCATTGGCAGGCGCGCTGCAATACCCTGCTGCAGGAAAAGAAGCGCGACAGCGACCGTTGCACAAGCGCGCTGATGCAGGCACGCGCCACCGCCATCGGCAAGGACACCGAGATCTTCAATTTACGCAACGAGCTCGCCCAGCTGCGCGCGAGCATTCCCGAGCTGGAAGCACGCCAGCGCCTGGCCAACCGCCTGTCTGACATGGAGATGCGCGAACAGGCCCTGCGGGCGCAGATCGCCGCCCTCAAGGCGGCCCGGCAGGACGCGCCGCCGCCGCCCGTGGAAACGCAGGCGCCGGCGCATGCGGGCGCTGCGGCCGCCCCGAAGCTGACCATGCCGATCCGCCTGGTCAACCAGAGTGTGCTCTGTGTCGGCGGGCGCAGCGGCAACGTCTCGCTCTACCGCCGGATGATCGAACGGGTCGGCGCCCAGTTCGCCCACCACGACGGCGGCCTCGAGGACAACAGCAGGCAACTGGAAGCCAGCCTGGCGGCGGCCGACCTGGTGATTTGCCAGACCGGCTGCATCAGCCACGGCGCCTACTGGCGCGTGAAGGATCATTGCAAGCGCACGGGCAAGCGCTGCGTCTACGTTGACAATCCCAGCGTCTCGAGCCTGGCGCGCGGTCTGCAGGAAATCGGCGGCCCCGCCTCTCCAAGCGCAGCGAGCGAGGAAGAGACGGCGATGAATTCGGCCTGCAACACCTGATGTTAATTCGAAGAACCGCCTGCCCCGGCGGCGCATTTGGTGCGGCGCAAACGCAGGCCCGGTTCGATTGGAACACGGTTGGAAGCGCGCCGCCACTGGCGTAGAGTGCTGCCACCAAAACCCGCTGAGGACGCCATGTACGCAACGAACTGGAGCAGCTTTTCTACACTAGGGGCAAATGCCCTGAAGAACATGGACCGATCGCGCCAGGCGCGCGGCCAGATGTACGACCGCGCCGGCTACGGACCGCAGGAAACACCCCACACCATCCTGCACACCGAGCCCGGCATGCAGCTGCGCCGCTACGGCGACGAGGGCGGCGATGGTCCGGCCGTGCTGCTGGTGCCGGCGCCGATCAAGCGCTCCTACATCTGGGACCTGGCGCCGGACATCAGCGTCGTGCAGCGCTGGCGCGAGCGCGGCTACCGGGTCTACCTGGCCGAGTGGGTGCCGCTGGCCGACAGCAGCCTCGACTACGGCCTGGCCGACTACGGCGACCGCCTGCTGGCCCGGGCCCGCCAGGCGATCGCGGCCGACTGCGGCGAAGACCGGGTCGTCCTCGCCGGCCATTCGCTGGGCGGCATCCTGGCCGCGATCCACAGCTGCCTGCACCCGGAGGCCCTGCGCGCCACCGTGCTGCTGGAGGCGCCGCTGCACTTCGAGCCCAGCACCTGCTGCTTTTCGCCGCTGATCAGGCAGGTGCCCGATGCACGCAAGATCGCCGACACCTTCGGCCAGGTGCCTGGCGTGTTCCTGAACATGATGAGCGCGATGGCCGAGCCCCAGGCCTTCCAGTGGGAACGCATGCTGGACCGCGGCATGTCGCTGTTCAATCCGCAGGCCCTGGCCACCCACATGCGGGTCGAGCGCTGGACCCACGACGAATTTCCGCTGCCGGGCCAGCTCTTCGTGGACCTGGTCGAATCGCTCTACCGCAACGACGAACTCATGCAGGGCAAGCTCGCCATCGGCGGGCGCACCATCGGCCCGGCCGACCTGCGTACGCCCCTGGTAAGCGTGGCCGATCCGCGCAGCAAGGTAATTCCGCCGCAGTCGGTGCTGCCCTTCCACGACGCCACGGCCAGCCCGGCCAAGCTCCTGCTCGAATACGGCGGCGACGTCGGCGTCAACCTGCAGCACGTGGGCGTGCTGGTGGGCCGCAGCGCGCATGCGCGCATCTGGCCGGCGATCTTCGACTGGCTGGAGACACAGCACACGGTCGAGGCGCGCGAGCAGGCTCTGCCGCTCGAATGAACGGGCGCGCGTGAGCGGCGTCCGCCTCCCGGGTCGGGGCCGGGCTG
>DEKZ01000031.1:0-199 GCA_002354135.1 Massilia sp. UBA2709
GTGTTCCGCGTCGACAGCCACGGCATTGTCCAGCCGGCCGCCGTGCCGGCAAGCGCGCTGGCCGTCCACGCCGCGCCCGTACGCCCGGCCCTGGCCAAACCCGCCAGGCCCGCAGCCCGCCCGGTACCCGGCGCGCGCAAGCCTGCATCGAAACAACCCGCCATGGCCGGCGCCGAGTCCGAGTGGGAAGAGTTCTGAT
>DEKZ01000031.1:274-7403 GCA_002354135.1 Massilia sp. UBA2709
CCGTTTGCATTGGGCGAGCGCTTCGTCGCAGCAGCTTGGCTCAGCAGTTGCGCTGCTTGCCAAAGCTGATATATAAATCGATATCGGAAGTGGCAAAAAATTGATTGGATCGTTCTTACGTCCCCACCTACCATCACTGTAGAGCATGCATGAAGCCATGCCGACAGTCGCTAGACATAAAAATACAAGGAGACGTATGAAACGCATCGCATCAGGCCCAGCTGCGGCCGATTTCCGTCGCGCGTACGCATTGCGCACCACCGTCGCCGCCCTGTGCGGCGCTGGCCTGATGAGCGCGGCATCGGTCGGCGCCCAGGAACTCGCGGCCGTCGCCACGGCATCCCCATCCGCCGCCGAGACCGCTGCCGCGGCCGATCCGCAAGCGAACATGCCGGCCAGCTTCGAGCCCGTCGCCCAGGAGCCGGCTGCCGCCATCGTGCGCGTGTCCGGCACCCGCGCCGCGGCGCAGAGCGCCCAGGCCATCAAGCAGAAGGCCGAACAGGTCCTCGACTCCATCGTCGCCGACGACATCGGCAAGTTCCCGGACAAGAACGTCGCGGAGATCCTCGGCCGCGTGCCGGGCATGCAGGTGGTGCGCGAGAACGGCGAAGCAGGGCGCATCGTCATCCGCGGCCTGGGCGGCATCACCACCCTGTTCAACGGGCGCGAAGTGTTCACCGCCGCCGGGCGCAACCTGGTCCTGTCCGACGTGCCGGTGGCGATGCTGCAGCGCGTGGACGTCTATAAATCCCAGGGCGCCGACATGGTCGAAGGCGGCACCTCGGGCGTGGTCGACGTGCGCACCTTCCGCCCCTTCGATTTCAAGGGCTCGCAGGCCGCCTTCAACGTGCGCGGCGAGCACCGCGACAAGGCCGACAAGGTCGACCCGAACGTCTCGACCCTGCTGTCGAACCGCTGGAAGACCGGCGCCGGCGAGATCGGCGTGCTGGGCGGCCTGTCGTACCAGCGTGGCCGCTATCACGACGAGACCGCGTTCGTGGGCGAACCGCGCGAATTCAGCCGCACCGACGCCAGCGGCGCGGCGCAGACGATCGTCGGCGCGCCTTCGATGGGCCGCGTGATGGGCGGCGGCGACCGCAAGCGCCTGGCGGCCAATCTTGCCGCCCAGTGGCGTCCGAACCGCGACATCGAAGTCTATGCCGAAGGCTTCTCGACGAAGATCGACCACGACTCGCAAAGCGTCTTCTTCGTCGGCGACCTGCCGATGCTCGATCCGGATTCGGTCGTCACCACGCGTCCCGGCACCAACTATCTCGACACCATCCGCAACCCGAACGTCGCCAGCTTCACGCTCAGCTCCACCCAGGCGCGCCGCGACGACTCGAAAGGCAGCCAGGGCGCGATCGGCGCGACCTGGGATGCGACCCCGACGATCCGCCTGTCGACCGAATACGCGCGCACCGTCAGCACCTACAGCCAGCGCAACCCGATCCTGGACACGGTGATGGACATGTCGAAACCGATCAGCGCCGGCGTGCGCGACGGCGGCGGCTACATCGACTATCCGGGCGTGAACATGCTGGACCCGGCCAACTGGCGCCTGTTCGCGATCTTCGACAACCACAACCGTTCCTCGGGCGACGCCAACGACTGGCGCGGCGACGTCTCCTGGACGCCGGAATCCGCCGGCTTCATCAAGGAAATCAGCGGCGGCGTGCGCCTGGTCAAGCGCGACGCTTCCTACGTGCACGAGCTGGGCAACCACAGCACCGCGCCAGGCGGCCTGCTGGCGAGCAGCTTCCCGGGCCTTAGCTGTTCCAGCCCCGCAACCGGCGGCAACTACGGCATGAACCAGTTCTACGCCTCCTGCATGGACTACCTGCTCGACAACTTCGGGCCGATCCGCCAGGCCGTGCGCGGCGACAGCAACCCGCGGCCGGACGATCCGCTGTCCTTCTTCGCCGACCGCGAAGAGACGAAGGCCATCTACGGCAAGGCGCGTTTCGGCTTCGACCTTGGCCGCTTCCCGGTCGACGGCGTGCTGGGCGTGCGGGTCGTGAAGACCGACCAGCGCGTGTCGGGCTATTCCTCGAACAACGGCGTGATTTCGCCGGTGACGGTGTCGAGTTCGACCACCGACGTCCTGCCCAGCCTGTCGGCGCGCATGCACCTGCGCCAGGACCTGGTCGCCCGCCTGGTCGCCAGCAAGGCGATGGAGCGCGCGCCCTTTGCCGACTACAACCCCGGCCTGGTGCTGTTCCCGTCGACCACCACGACCCTGGCCACCGGCACGGCCGGCAACCCGAATCTCAAGCCGCAGGAAGCCAGGAACGTCGACCTGGCGCTGGAGTGGTATTTCGCGAAGGACGGCTCGCTCACCGGCACCTACTTCGACCACCGCTTCAAGAACTACCTGCGCCGCGAGTCGCGTCCCGAGGTGCACGAAGGCGTGACCTACAACGTCAGCCGCCCCTACAACGCGGTCAACAGCAACCTGAAGGGCTTCGAGGCGGGCTACCAGCAGTTCTACAGCCAGCTGCCGGGCTGGATGAGCGGCCTGGGCATGCAGTTCAACCTGACCTACATGGACGGCGAGCAGAGCGCCCTCGACGGCACGATGAATACCTTCGCCGGCATGTCGAAAGTGTCGTACAACCTGGTCGGGCTCTACGAGCGCGGACCCTGGTCGGCACGCCTTGCCTACAGCTGGCGCGACAAGTTCACCGCCGAGTACGACTACCGCGGCACTCCCTACGACATCGTGGTCGAGCCGATCAAGACCCTGGACGCGTCGATCTCGTACAAGCTGACCGAGAACCTGACCGTCACGCTGGACGGCAGCAACCTGCTGGACCAGAAGTACCACGACTACCACAGCGTGCCGGAGCTGCCGCGCGACGTGCGCCGCTACGACCGCGTGATCGGCCTGGCGCTCAGGTGGCGCAACTGAGCGGCTGCGCGCCGGCGGGTGAGTGACAACAAGGGGTGCTGCGCGGATCATCCGGCAGCGCCCCGGATCGTTTGAGACGGATGGCAAGCATGCAGACACAAAAACTATCGACCCTGGAAAAAGTGGGTTTCGGCGCCGGAGACATGGCCCTGAACGTGGTGATCTCGTCGATGATGTTGATCATCACCTTCTTCTACACGGATATCTACGGCCTGAAGACGGGCGACCTGGCCGCGCTGTTCGTGGTCGTGAAGATCGTCGGCGCCATTGCCGACCTGGCGATGGGGCAGGTGACCGACACCGTGCTGACGCGCTGGGGGCGCTACCGCCCCTGGCTGCTGCTGCTCGCCGTGCCCTACGGGATCAGCGTGTTCCTCACCTTCACCACGCCCGACTGGGACTACAGCGCCAAGCTGCTGTGGGCCTATTCGAGCTACATCCTGGTGACGCTGATGACGGCCGGCGTCGGCGTGCCCTACATCTCGCTCATCTCCGGCCTGACCAGCGACCCGAAGGAACGCCTGTCGGCCAACGGCTACCGCCTGTTCTTCGCCAAGGTCGGCGCCTTCATGGTCACGATCATCGTGCCGATCCTGGCCCAGGCCTGGGGCGGCGACAACCCGGCGCTGGGCTACCAGGCCGCCATGGCGCTGATGGCGCTGATGGGCGTGGTCCTGTTCCTGACGTGCTTCTTCACCACGCAGGAGCGCGTGGTCCACAAGGTCGAGAAGCAGCGCCTCGTCGACCAGGTGAAGGTCCTGATGCGCAACGACCAGTGGCTGATCCTGTGCGCCGTGTGCGTGACCGGCACCATCGGCTACGTGATCCGCGGCTCGGTGGCGATCTACTACGCCAAGTACTACCTGGGCGGCGACGCCGCGATGGTCTCGGCCTTCCTCTCGACCGGCGTGGCGGCGGCGATCCTGGCGATGGTGGTGTCGACCTGGACCACCAAGTTCGTCTGCAAGGTCAAGATGTTCCGCGTGACCCAGATTGCCGTCCTGGCGCTGAGCCTGCTGATCTACTTCCTGGTCCGGCCGGGCGATACGGCGCTGGCCTTCGTGCTCTATTTCGCGCTGTCGCTGGTGGTGGACATGCATGCGCCGGTGTTCTGGTCGGCCATTGCCGAGACCATCGACTACGGCCAGGTCAAGACCGGCAAGCGCGTGAGCGGCTTCGCCTTCGGCGGGATTTCGGTGTGCCAGAAGGCCGGCATGGCGGTGGGCGGCGCCATCGTCGGCGTGCTGCTCGGCTACTTCGACTACCAGCCGAACCATGCGCAAACGGAGTGGGCGCTGCAGGGCATCGCGCTGATGCTGTCGGTAATCCCCGGCTTCTTCCACTTCCTCACGGGCGCGCTGATGTTCAAGTACCGCATCAGCGACGATTATTACAACGCAGTGAAGGCGGACATGCATACGGCGGGGTATGTCACGACCTGATCTCGCTGCGGACGCTCTACCCATCAATCGAACTCGAACGACCATGGAAACTGTCATCAAACCCCTGATCGAGCAACGCGCCGATCCCTACATCTTCAAGCACAGCGACGGCTATTACTACTTTACTGCCTCGGTGCCGCAATACGACCGCATCGAACTGCGCCGCGCGCCCACCATCGCCGGGCTGGCCGAGGCGCCGACCGTGGACGTCTGGACCAAGCCCGACACCGGGCCTTACTGCGAACTGGTGTGGGCGCCAGAAATCCATTTCAACTGTGGCGCCTGGTACATCTACTTCGCCGCCGCGCCCAGCCGCGAGATCAAGTACAAGCTGTTCCAGCACCGCATGTACGCGATCCGCAACCGCAGCGCCAATCCGCTGGAAGGGGAGTGGGAGTTCATGGGCCAGGTCGACACCGGCATCGACACCTTCTGCCTGGACGCGACCACCTTCACCCACCAGGGCCAGCTCTACTACCTGTGGGCGCAGAAGGATGTCGAGATCGAGGGCAATTCGAACCTGTACATCGCGCCGATGAAGACACCCTGGCAAATCGAAGGCAAGCCTGTTCTGCTGAGCAAGCCGGAATTCGACTGGGAAACACGCGGCTTCTGGGTCAACGAGGGGCCTTCGGTCATGCGCCGCAACGGCAAGATCTTCATCAGCTATTCGGCCAGCGCCACCGACGAAAACTACGCGATGGGCCTGCTCTGGGCGGACGAGAACGCCGACCTGCTCGACCCCGCCTCGTGGACAAAGTCGCGCGAGCCTGTCCTGCGCACATGCTACGATCATGGCATCTACGGCCCCGGCCACAACAGCTTCACCTACGCGGAAGACGACGACACGGTCATGCTTGTCTACCACGCGCGCACCTACACGGAAATCGTGGGCGACCCGCTGTGGAACCCGGACCGCCATACCTTCGTGAAGCCGCTCAAGTGGAGCGCGGACGGCATGCCGGTGTTCGGGCGGCCATCCACTTATTGAGGACTCGACAACGTGCAAGCAGGTATCCAGCAAGCGCCGTTCGGCCAGCTCCCCGGCGGCGAGGAAGTCAGCGTCTTCACGCTCGTCAATGACGCGGGCATGACCGTGAAGATCCTGGACTTCGGGGGCATCATCACCGAAATCCACGTGCCCGACCGCGACGGCGCCTTTGCCGACGTGGCGCTCGGTTTCGACACGCTCGAACCCTATCGCGGCGACAGCCCCTATTTCGGCGCCCTGATCGGCCGCTACGGCAACCGCATCGCGGGCGGGCGGTTCACGCTCGACGGCCGCACATGGCAGCTCCCGGTCAACAACGGCAAGAACCACCTGCACGGCGGCACGGTCGGCTTCGACCGCGTGAAGTGGCAGGCCGGCGTCGAGGGCGCCGAGCTTGTGCTGCGTTACCGCAGCGTCGACGGCGAGCAGGGCTATCCCGGCACGCTGGACGCCACCGTGCGCTACAGCCTCACGGACGAAAACGAGATCGTGGTGCGCTTCCACGCCGTGACCGACCAGCCCACGCCCGTCAACCTGACCCAGCACAGCTACTTCAACCTGGCCGGCGGCGGCGACATCCTCGGCCACGAGCTGACGATCGATGCCGATGCCTTCGTTCCCATCGACGCCGACTCGATCCCGACCGGCGCGCTGGCCGCGGTCACCGGCACGCCGTTCGACTTCCGCATGCCGCGCACCATCGGCGAACGGATAGCCTACCCGGACAAGCAGCTGCGCCATGGCAGCGGCTACGACCACTGCTTCGTCCTGAACAAACCGGCGGGGACGACGGCGATGCGGGCGATGACCCGTGCCGCGCGCGTGTGCGAGCCGGTGTCGGGGCGGGTGCTGGAACTGTTCACCCAGGAGCCGGGCGTCCAGTTCTACAGCGGGAACTTCCTCGACGGCTCGCTCAGCGGCAAGGGGCAGGTCTACGAACACCGCAGCGGCTTCTGCCTCGAACCCCAGCACTTCCCCGATTCGCCGAACCGGCCGGACTTCCCGAACACGATCCTGCGTCCCGGCGAGGTCTACGAGACCGAGTCGCGTTTCCGCTTCTCGGTGGAGACATAAACGATGATGGAAATGGTGGTGCCCGCCCGGCACGAGCTGGGCGAATGCGTCCTGTGGTGCGAACGCACCGGCCGCCTGATGTGGACCGACATTCCGGCGGCCGAACTCTGGATCCATTCGCCGGCGACCGGCGCCCTGCAGTCCTGGCGCATGCCGGAACGGCTGTGCTGCTTCGCGCTCACCGCCAGCGACGACCGGCTCCTGCTCGGCCTTGCATCAGGCCTGGCCTTCTTCGATTTCTCGACCGGCGCCGTCACCCGCATCTGCGATGTCGAAGCCGATATCGCCTCGACGCGCCTGAACGACGGCCGCTGCGACCGCCAAGGGCGCTTCATTTTCGGCATGTTCAACGCGAAGGACGATCCGCGCGAGCCGGTCGGCGGCTTCTACCGCCTGAACCACGACCTGTCNNTCGAGCGCCTGCCGCTGGGCGGCGTGGCGATCGCCAACAGCATCTGCTTCAGTCCGGATGGCCGCACGATGTACTACGCCGATTCGCAGACGCTGGCGATCCGCTGTTGCGACTACAACCCCTGCTCGGGCGTGATCGCCAATCCGCGCGTGTTCGTGGAAGCCGGCGTGGTGCCCGGCGAGCCCGATGGCTCGACCATCGACGCCGACGGCCACCTGTGGAGCACGCGCTGGGGCGCGGGGCAGGTGGTGCGCTTCGCGCCCGACGGCAGCGTCGACCGGGTGCTGGCGCTGCCGGCG
>DEKZ01000222.1 GCA_002354135.1 Massilia sp. UBA2709
TCGTCGTCGCCCAGCGCCCCGCCGAGCAGGCCGTACTTGCCCGACAGGCGGCCGGTCACGGTCTGGATGTTCTCCAGGCTGCCGCTGATGGCCGACCCCTCGGCCGTCAGGTTGTCGAGGTTGTTCAGGACCGAGCGCGCGGTCGCGACCAGGCCCGGGATCTCGGCCGTGACGTCGCCGCGCAGCACCGGGCGGCGCGCGCCGTCCGGCAGCGGCGGGTCTTCCAGCAGGCCGGTGAAGGCGCGGATGCGGGTCTCGCCGACCACGCTGCGCTCCAGGGTGAAAACGCTGGAGGTGCGCAGCCACTTGGCGTCGTCCTTCGAGACGTCGATCACGATATTCACCTTGCCGTCCTTGGCCAGGTCGACCAGGCGCACGCGCCCGATCGGGAAGCCGGCGAAGCTCATGTCCATGCCGGGGATGACGCCCTCGGAGTTGTCGGTCTCGAGAATGAGCTTCTGGGTCGGCTCGAACACGCCGCGCGCATACATCACGTACAGGATGAAGGCGACGATCAGGGCGGCGACGACGACCAGCAGGATCATCGCCTTTCTTTCCACGTGGGCCGGTTCGTCAGGGTGGTTGTCGATCATGGATGGTCAGGTGGGGTCAGATGTATTTGATGGCGAGCGAGGAACCCTCGATCAGCAGCAGCACGAACAGCAGGCGCAAGGCGCCCGGCTGCACGCTCGAGGCCAGCCGGCGCGGGTAGCGCTGCAGTTCCAGGATGGCGGCGGTCGGGATCACCGCGACCGCCAGGCCGAACAGCACGGTCTTGAGCACGAAGCCGGTGGTGACGATGGGGTCGAACACGCGCCCGACGGTGCGGGTGTAGTCCGGCAGGCCCCAGGGCGACAGGCCGTAGACGTTCAGGTAGGCCAGCACCAGCACGATGGTCGAGCTGACCATCGCCAGGCTCAATACCGAGAAGGCGTTGGCGAACAGTTGCGGCACCAGGTCGCGGCGCAGGCGGCGCAGCGCTTCGGCGTTGATCTCGGCGGTGGGCAGGCCGGCGCGCGCCAGGCCCAGGGCCGTGGCGTCGAAGGCCATGCCGGCGCGCAGGGCCGCGAACAGGGCCGCCGACAGCGGGATCAGTTCCAGCACCAGCACCCGCACCACCATCTCCAGCGCGTAGCGCGACAGGCCGTAGCTCAGCGCCGTGACCAGCACGATGCGGATGATGACCAGGCTGATCAGGGCCGAGAGCAGCGTGAACCAGGGCAGCACCTTCCAGGTGCCGGCGTAGATGTAGCTGGCGGTGGCATGGCGGGTGGCGCGGCTGTAGGTCGAGGGCGAGAGCGCCGTCACCAGGGCAATGGCGCCGAGGTGGAACATGTACCACCAGCTGCGCAGGTAGCGGCCGAGCGCAAGGCCCCAGAGGCTGGGGCGGGTGCTCAGGTGGAGGGTGCGGCGCATCGTCATATGATACGGCTTTTACAAGGATAGGCCGCGGTTTGTATCACATCCCGGAGTGTTGGCATCGTGGCCGAAACCATCGCGCCATATGCACAGGGTGAGACCGCGTGGGCACGAGTGCCCACCCTACGAAAGGCCCGAGTCCTCATTGGCGGCGGGCTTCCTGCACGCCCGACACCTCGGCGATCGCCGACAGGGCCTTCTGCAACTGGCCGGTCGAGCCGATTTCGGCGGTGAAGACCATGCGCGCCTGGCCTTTTGCGCTTTGCGTGTTCACGCCGGTCACGTTGATCTTCTCGCGCGAGAACACTTCCGAGATGTCGCGCAGCAGGCCCTGGCGGTCGCCGGCGAGGATGAAGATGTCGACCGGGTAGACGGTGTCGCTGCCGGCCGCGCCCCACTCGGTCTGGATCACGCGCTCGGGCGCCTTGGCGCGCATCTCGGCGAAGTTCTTGCAGCTGAGGCGGTGGATCGAGACGCCCTTGCCGCGCGTGACGAAGCCGACGATGGGGTCCGGCGGCGCCGGCTTGCAGCACTTGGCCAGCATCGTCATCAGGCCCTCGGTGCCGACCACCAGCACACCCGATTTCGCGCCCTGCTCGACACTGGAGGCGCGGCTCTTGTTGACCACCGCCGCATCCTCGAGCGGCGGCGCCTCCACGGCTTCGTGCAGCGCCGCCTCGACGTGGCGCAGGCTGAATTTTTCCTTGCCGACCGCGATGAACAGCTCTTCGACCTTGGCGAAGCCGAGTTTATGGGCCAGCGCTTCCAGGTTGACCGCGGTCTTGCCTTCGCGCTGCAGCGATTTTTCCACCAGGGCCCGCCCCTGCGCCAGGGTCTCGGCCAGGTCGAGGGCATGGAACCAGGCGCGGATCTTCGAGCGCGTGCGGCTGCTGACGGCATAGCCCGGGCTGAGCCAGTCGCGCGAGGGCCCCGCGCTGCCGGCCGGCCCCTTGGCGGTGATGATCTCGCAGGTCTGGCCGTTCTTCAAGGGCGTATTCAGGGGCACCATCGCGCCGTCGATCTTCGCCCCGCGGCAGCGGTGGCCCACCTCGCTGTGCAGGTGGTAGGCGAAGTCGATCGGCGTGGCGCCAACCGGCAGTTCCAGCACGCGCGCCTGCGGGGTGAGCACGAAGATGCGGTCGTCGAGCGTGGTCGCCTTGAGTTTTTCGACCCATTCCTTCTGCACGTCCTCGCCCGCCACGGCGTCGGCGACGTCGCTCTTCCAGGCCAGCAGCTGGCGCAGCCAGGCGATCTTCTCGTCGTACTTCTCGCCCTTGAAGGTCGAGCCGCCGGTTTCCTTGTAGCGCCAGTGGGCGGCGATCCCGTACTCGGCGAAGTTGTGCATTTCCTGGGTGCGGATCTGCACTTCCAGCGGCCGCCCGTCCTCGGCCGTGACCACCGTGTGCAGCGACTGGTAGCCGTTCGGCTTCGGGCGCGAGATGTAGTCGTCGAATTCCTTCGGGATCGGGGTCCAGATGTTGTGCACCAGGCCCAGCACCGTATAGCAGGCCTTGATGTCGGGGACGATCACGCGGAAGGCGCGCACGTCGTAGAGCTCGGAGAAATCGAGGTCCTTGCCGCGCATCTTGCTCCAGATGCTGTAGATGTGCTTCGGCCGGCCGCTGACGTCGGCCTTGATGCCGGCCGCGTGCAGTTCGCCTTGCAGGCGCGCGATCGCGGACTGCACGAAGCCCTCGCGCGCCATGCGCTTTTCTTCGAGCATCTTGGCGATGCGCTTGTAGGTCTCGGGCTGGAGGAAGCGGAAGGACAGGTCTTCCAGCTCCCACTTCAGCTGCCAGATCCCCAGTCGGTTGGCCAGCGGCGCATACAGGTCCATCACCTCGCGCCCGTAGTCGCGGGTGACCTCGTCGAAGCGCTTCTGCTCGGCGAAATAGCGCAGCATGGTCACGCAGGACGACAGGCGCACCAGCACCACGCGCATGTCGGACGCCATCGCCAGCAGCATCTTGCGCAGGGTTTCGATGTGGGCTGCGGCCTCCTGGGCCGCGTTCTTGCCGCGCCCGACCGCCGGCTGGCCGACCGTCAGGTCGCGCAGGCGGATCAGTTGCTGCACGCCGCGCACCTGGGTCGCCACCTCCGCCCCGAACAGCTGCTCGAGCGTCTCGACCAGCTCGGGCTCGAACATGGCGAGCTCGAACAGCAGGCCGGCGATGCGCGTCTCGACGTCGCTGCGCAGGTAGGCCAGCGTGCCGGCCACCCCGAGCGAAAACTCGAAGGCGTTCTGGCCCGAGGCGATGGCGCGCTCGCCGTAGGCGGCAGCGGCATAATCCAATGCGTGCTGCACGCGCGCGCATTCCTCGGGACTGAGTCCCTGGATCAGCTGGGTGGTGGCGTCGCCGAGCGCGGCGGTGGATACCATTGCTTAGCGCAGCGCCGCGGTGACGACGATCTCCACCAGGCAGGCCGGATTGGCAAGCTTCGATTCGACGGTGGCGCGCGGCGGCGTGTGGCCCTGGGCCACCCATTCGTCGTAGACCGCATTCATGCCGGCGAAGTGGGCCATGTCGGAGATGAAGATCTGGCACATCAGGATGCAGGTCTTGTCGCTGCCGGCTTCCATCAGCAGGCGGTCGACGTGGCCCAGCACCTCGCGGGTCTGGCCCTCGATGCCCTGGGTCGTGTCTTCGGCGATCTGGCCGGCCAGGTAGACGGTGCCGTTGTGGATGGCGGTTTCGGAGAGGCGCTTGCCTACGTGGAGTCGTTTGATTTCCATGGTCTCTTTCTAAAACGGTGGGCCGGTCAGCCCAGTAAAAATGCGCGTGCGACCGCGATCTGGTCGACATGCACGAAGGTCGGCGCGTGGCCCACGCCACGGACCTCGACCAGCTTCGGACGCGGCCCGCGCCGCGTCATCTCCTGCGCGGTCTCGCGCGAGAGCAGGTCCGACAGCTCCCCGCGCACCAGCAGCGTCGGGCAGCGTATCGCGTCGAAGGCGCGCCACAGCGCCGCCTGGTCCAGCTCCGCCCGCTCGGCGGTGATGGCCTTGAAGGGCTCGGCGAGCGCCAGGTCGTAGTGGCGCACCCACTCGCCGTTCGGCGCCTGGCGCAGCACGTCGCTCGCCAGCTTGCGCCATTCTTCGTCCGTGTGCGGCCCGAACGAGCTTGATACTTCCTGCACGAAGCGCGCCCCGGTCTCGAAGTCCGGGAAGCGCAGGTCCTGGCCAATGTAGTCGGCAATGCGGCGCATCGCGCCCTGGTCGAGCACCGGTCCGATATCGTTGAGCACGAGCTTCTGTATCGGCGTGTCCGGCATCGCGGCCAGCACCATGCCGATCAAGCCGCCCATGGAGGTTCCGAACCAGTCGACCCGGTTGTCGTCGCTGTTGGCGGTCACGCGGGCGATCAGGGTCACCATGTCGGCGACGTACTGCGGCACGGCGTACAGGCGCGCATCAGCCAGCCGGTCCGAGCGGCCGCGGCCCGCCACGTCGGGGCAGACCACGCGGTAGTCGCCGCACAGGGCGCGCGCCAGGTCGTCGAAATCGTCGCCGACGCGGGTCACGCCGTGCACGCAGACAAGCACGCGCGGATTATCCGGGTCGCCCCACTCCTTGTAGGCGATGCGGTGCAGTCCGGCCGGCGAGCTGCACTGCACGCTTTTCAATCTCGCTTCGCTCCGTCCCTGCCCCGCTGCGCTCATTCCCTGCTCCATCCCGACAATTTGGCTGCCGTGCAACCGCAACCGACATTTTAGCCGCCAGTACGATTAGAATTCTACCAATTCTGAGGAAGTACCCCCGATCACCATACTTATAGAGGGCACAATGAAATCCAGCATGTTAAGCGGCAAAACGGCGCTCGTCACCGGTTCCACCTCGGGCATCGGCCTGGGGATCGCGCGTGCGCTGGCCGAGCAGGGCGCGAACATCGTCTTCAACGGCTTCGGCGACGCCCAGCAGATCGAGAAGCTCTACACCGACGTCGGCCAGGAATTCGGGGTGCAGACGGCCTACCACAACGCCGACATGTCCAAGCCAGAGCAGATCGAGGCGATGATGCGTTTCGCGGCCGAGAAGTTCGGCGNNGTCAACAACGCCGGCATCCAGCACGTGGCCAGCGTGGACGAGTTCCCGGTCGAGAAATGGGATGCGATCATCGCGATCAACCTCACCTCGGCCTTCCACACCACCCGCCTTGCGCTGCCGGGCATGAAGCAGAAGAACTGGGGCCGCATCATCAACCTGGCCTCGGTGCACGGCCTGGTGGGCTCGGCGCAGAAGTCCGCCTACGTCGCGGCCAAGCACGGCCTGGTCGGCTTCACCAAGGTCACCGCGCTGGAAACCGCGCAGACCGGCGTGACCTGCAATGCGATCTGCCCGGGCTGGGTCCTGACCCCGCTGGTGCAGAAGCAGGTAGACGACCGCGCCGCG
>DEKZ01000034.1 GCA_002354135.1 Massilia sp. UBA2709
CAGGGCGCCGACGGCGCGCGCACCGTGCTGGTGATCGAGGACGAGCCCGACTTCGCGCGCATCCTCTACGACTTGGCGCACGACCTGGAATACCGCTGCCTGGTGGCGCTGACCGCCAGCGAAGGCTTGGAGCTGGCCGCCACCGAAGGGCCGGACGCGATCCTGCTCGACATCCGCCTGCCGGACGGTTCCGGCCTGTCGGTGCTGCAGCAACTGAAGGACAACCCGGCCACCCGCCACATCCCGGTGCACGTGGTGTCGAGCATGGACAACGGCGGCGAGGCCCTGCACCTGGGCGCGATCGGCTACGCGCTGAAGCCGACCACGCGCGAGCAGCTCGAGCAGGTGTTCCGCAAGCTGCAGGAAAAATCGGCCCAGCAGATCAAGCGCGTGCTGCTGGTCGAGGACGACGAGCGCCAGCGCGACAGCGTGGTGCAGCTCATCGCCGACGAGGACGTGCAGATCTCCGCGGTCGGCTCGGGCGAGGAAGCGCTGGCCCTGCTGCACGACGAGATCTTCGACTGCATGATCATCGACCTGAAACTGCCCGACATGCAGGGCAATGAGTTGCTGCAGCGCATGTCGCAGGAAGAGCTGTGCTCCTTCCCGCCGGTGATCGTCTACACGGGCCGCAACCTGACCCGCGACGAGGAAGCCGAGCTGATGAAGTACTCGCGCTCGATCATCATCAAGGGTGCGCGCTCGCCCGAGCGCCTGCTCGACGAGGTGACCCTGTTCCTGCACAAGGTCGAGTCCCAGCTCTCGACCGAGCGCCAGCACATGCTCAAGACCGTACGCGGACGCGACCGTGTCTTCGAAGGGCGTACAATCCTGCTGGTCGACGACGACGTGCGCAATGTGTTTGCGCTCACTTCCGCGCTGGAGCAGCGCGGCGCCAACGTCGAAGTCGGCCGCAACGGCTTCGAGGCGATCTCGAAGCTGGACGAGGTGCCGGGCATCGACCTGGTGCTGATGGACGTGATGATGCCGGGCATGGACGGCCTGGAGGCGACCCGCCGCATCCGCAAGGACGGGCGCTTCGAGCGCCTGCCGATCATCGCGATCACGGCCAAGGCGATGAAGGACGACCAGGAACAATGCCTGGCCGCCGGCGCCAACGATTACCTGGCCAAGCCGATCGACCTGGCCCGCCTGTACTCGCTGCTGCGGGTCTGGATGCCCACGATGGAGCGCGTTTGAAGAATCCCCCGGACGACATCGACATCGAACTGCGGAT
This sequence comes from Massilia sp. UBA2709, assembly GCA_002354135.1. Taxonomy (GTDB): domain Bacteria; phylum Pseudomonadota; class Gammaproteobacteria; order Burkholderiales; family Burkholderiaceae_D; genus Telluria. The sequence goes on from DEKZ01000034.1 coordinate 1,238, forward strand.
GCTGGTTGAGGCGGTCTACCTCAAGTACAACTACGACTTCCGCGACTACACGGGCGCTTCCCAGAAGCGCCGCGTGCTGGTGGCGCTGCGCGAGATGGAATGCGCCACTGTGTCCGAGCTGCAGGCCAAGGTGCTGCACCAGCCCGAGGCCTTCTCGCGCCTGCTGCAGTACCTGACGATTCCCGTCACCGAGATGTTCCGCGACCCCGAGTATTACGCGGCGATCCGCAGCCAGGTCGTGCCTTTCCTGCGCACCTATCCCTCGCTGAAGATCTGGGTGGCCGGCTGCAGCACCGGCGAAGAGGTGTATTCGCTGGCGATCCTGCTGCACGAGGAAGGCCTGCTCGAGCGCAGCATGATCTACGCCACCGACATCAACCCGGCCTCGCTCGACGCCGCGCGGCGCGGCGTGTTCCCGCTCGACCGGATGCGGCTGTTCACCGAGAACTACCAGAAAGCGGGCGGCAAGCGCGCCTTTTCCGACTACTACACGGCGGCCTATGGCGGCGCCCTGTTCGAGCGCTCGCTGATCGAGAACGTGACCTTCGCCGACCACTCGCTGTCGACCGACAGCGTGTTCTCGGAGACCCATTTCATCAGCTGCCGCAACGTGATGATCTACTTTAACCGGCGCCTGCAGGACCGGGTGCTGGGCCTGTTCCACGAGTCGCTGTGCCACCGCGGCTTCCTGGGCCTGGGCATCAAGGAGAGCATCGACTTCTCCACCTACGCCAGCCGCTTCGAGCCGCTGGCGCGGCGCGAGCGCCTCTACCGCAAGGCGGCGGAATGAACGACGTGGCCAGGTTCGGGTCCGTGCTGGCGGGACGGCGCATCGAGGCGCTGGTGATCGGCGCCTCGGCCGGCGGCGTCGACGCGCTGGTCGAGCTGCTGCCGGCGCTGCCGCCCGCCTCGAAGCTGGCGACGGTCTGCATCCTGCACGTGCCGAGCGACCGCGAGAGCCGCCTGGCCGAACTGTTCGATGCGCGCCTGGCGCTGCCGGTGCGTGAGGCCATGGACAAGGAGCCGGTGGCGCCGGGCACGCTGTATTTCGCGGGCCCCGGTTACCATCTGTCGATCGAAGAGGATCATGTATTTTCACTCAGCTGCGAGCCGCCGGTGCACTATGCGCGTCCGGCCATCGACGTGCTGATGGAGTCGGCCGCCAACGCCTATGGCGCGGGCCTGGCCGGCATCCTGCTTACCGGCGCCAATGCGGACGGCGCCTACGGCATGCAACGGATCAGGCAGTGCGGCGGCCTGACCATCGTGCAGGACCCGGGCGAGGCGCAGGCGGCCACCATGCCGGAACAGGCGATCCGCCTGTGCGCCCCGCACCTGGTGCTGCCGCTGGCCGACATCCGCGCGCTGCTGCCCCTGCTGGAGACAACAACACCATGAGCGTCCAAGAGCCAAGCAAACTGTTAATCGTCGACGACCTGCCGGACAACCTGCGCGCCCTCGACGCCCTGATCCGCGACGAGCGCCGCCTCGTCTTCCATGCCCATTCGGGGGAGGAAGCGCTGGCGCTGCTGCTCGAACACGAGTTCGCGCTGGCCATCCTCGACGTGCAGATGCCCGGCATGGACGGCTTCGAGCTGGCCGAGCTGATGCGTGCTACCTCCCGCACCCGCCACATCCCGATCGTGTTCGTCTCGGCCGCCGGGCGCGAGCTGAACTATGCCTTCAAGGGCTATGAGACGGGCGCCGTCGATTTCCTCTACAAGCCGCTCGATCCGGACGCGGTGCGCGGCAAGGTCAATGTCTTCGTGGCCCTCGACCAGCAGCGCCGCGAGACCCAGCGCCAGGTGGAGGCGCTCGAGCGCAGCCGGCGCGAGCAGGAACTCCTGGTGCAGGAACTGAACGCGACCCAGGCCGAGCTGCAGCGCTCGCTGCGCATGCGCGACGAGTTCATGTCCCTCGTCGCCCACGAGCTCAGGACGCCGCTGAACACGCTGTTCCTGGAAACCCAGATGCGCACGCTGCACCTGAAGCGGGGCAACCTGCAGGCCTTCAACGCCGAGCAGATGGGCGCGATGATCAAGCGCGACGAGCGCCAGATCAAGGCCATGATCCGCCTGATCGACGACATGCTCGACGTCAGCCGCATGAAGAACGGCACCCTGTCGGTGCGCCCGGCCCAGGTGGAACTGATGGGCATGCTCGAGCGCGTGGTCAGCGACCTGTCGCTGCAGGCCGCCGCCAGCGGCTGCGCCATCACGCTCACGCCGCATGCGCCGGTGTCCGGCCACTGGGACGAATTCCGCATCGAGCAGGTGATCGTGAACCTGCTGACGAATGCGCTGCGCTACGGCGGCGGCTGCAACGTCGAAGTGAGCGTGCACGTCGATGGCGGCTGCGCGCGCATTGACGTGGCCGACAAGGGCAAGGGCATTTCGCCCGAGGACATCGAGCGTATCTTCCAGCCCTTCGAGCGCGGCACGCGCAACGGCGAACCGAAGGGCCTGGGCCTGGGCCTGTACATCTCGCGCCAGCTGGCGGTGGCCCATGGCGGCGAGCTGACGGTGACCAGCACGCCCGGCCAGGGATCGACCTTCAGCCTGCTGCTGCCGTGCAACGAGGTCGTTTCCTGCGCTGAAATCCCGGCCTGAGTATTGACACCATTCGGGCGGTGGTTGCAAAGACCGCCCGTTTCCCTCAAACTGACTGGTCTCTTGCGAGACCGACATCTTTGCCAAGGCAGGCGTTGTCACCTCTGCACGATAGCTAAAATTAATCGAATGCATCCGATCAATTAATTTTACAAAGCATCAGCAAGAGCCTACACTCTCTCTTATCAACTTTTTGACCCACAACAGGAGATTCCATGTCCCTTATCAACACCGAGATCAAACCGTTCAAGGCAACCGCTTACCACAACGGCAAATTCATCGATCTGACCGAAGAGCAGTTCAAAGGCACCTGGTCCGTCCTGATGTTCTACCCGGCCGACTTCACCTTCGTCTGCCCGACCGAACTGGAAGACCTGGCTGACTTCCAGCCGGAATTCGAAAAGATGGGCGTGAAAGTCTACGGCGTGTCGACCGACACCCACTTCGCCCACAAGGCATGGCACGACACCTCGGACGCCATCAAGAAGGTCAACTACCCGCTGATCGGCGACCCGACCGGCACCCTGGCGCGTAACTTCGAAGTCATGATCGAAGAAGAAGGCCTGGCACTGCGCGGCACCTTCGTGATCAATCCGGAAGGCCAGATCAAGGTCATGGAAGTGCACGACAACGGCATCGGCCGCGACGCTTCGGAACTGATGCGCAAAGTCAAGGCAGCCCAGTACGTCGCCGCTCACCCGGGTCAAGTCTGCCCGGCCAAGTGGACCGAAGGCGCCGAGACCCTGACCCCGTCGCTGGACCTCGTCGGCAAGATTTAATGAGGGAACCTCGATAAACCTACTGCGCGTCGGATTCTTGTCCTGCGATGCTCGCCGTACCGTAAGTACGGCTGCGCTTCTCGGACAAGACTCCTTCCGCTCGCTACGGTTTCTCGAGGTCCCGATACGCAAACGAGTAGCACAGTAAGACCCTAGTAATACCCCAGTAATACCTCGTAGTACGGACACTCGCTCATCTGGCGGGTGTCCATCACTGAATAAAAGGAATAACCATGCTCGAAGCAACCCTCAAGAAGCAGTTACAAGCCTATTTGGAAAAAGTGGTGCAGCCGATTGAGATCGTTGCGTCGCTTGATGACTCGCCGAAAGCGCGAGAAATGGAAGAATTGCTCAAGGAAATCACTTCCCTGAGCGACAAGATTACTTATCGCGATGGCGGCAGTGCGACCCGCAAGCCGTCCTTCGCCATCAACCGCGTCGGCACCGACATCGGCATCGAATTCGCCGCGATTCCGCTCGGCCATGAGTTCACCTCGCTGGTGCTGGCCCTGCTGCAAGTCGGCGGACACCCGATCAAGTTCGATGCGCCTGTCATCGAGCAGATCAAGAACCTGAAGGGCGACTTCGTTTTCGAAGCCTTCATCTCGCTGTCGTGCCACAACTGCCCGGAAGTCGTGCAGGCGCTGAACTCGATGTCCATCATCAACCCGCGCATCAAGGTCACGACCATCGACGGTGGCCTGTTCAAGGATGAAGTCGAGTCGCGCCAGATCCTGGCCGTGCCGATGATGTTCCTGAACGGCGAGCACTTTGGCCAGGGCCGCATGAGCGTCGAGGAAATCCTCGCCAAGCTCGACACCGGCGCCGGCGCCGCCAAGGCAGCCGAGCTGAGCCAGAAAGACCCGTTCGACGTGCTGATCGTCGGCGGCGGTCCTGCCGGCGCGGCAGCGGCGATCTACTCGTCGCGCAAAGGCATCCGTACCGGCGTGCTGGCCGACCGTTTCGGCGGCCAGGTGATGGACACCCTGGCGATCGAGAACTTTGTGTCGGTCAAGGAAACCGAGGGACCGAAGTTCGCGGTTGCCCTGGAAGAGCACGTCAAGCACTACGAAGTCGACATCATGAACCTGCAGCGCGCCGCCAAGCTCGAACGAAACGAGGGCGAGAAGCTGTTCGCGGTGACGACCGAGAGCGGCGCGGTGCTGAAGGCCAAGTCGGTGATCATCTCGACCGGCGCCCGCTGGCGCGAAATCAACGTGCCGGGCGAAAAAGAGTACCGCAACCATGGCGTGGCGTACTGCCCGCACTGCGACGGCCCGTTGTTCAAGGGCAAGCGCGTGTCGGTGATCGGCGGCGGCAACTCGGGCGTCGAAGCGGCGATCGACCTGGCCGGCATCGTCGAGCACGTGACCCTGATCGAATACGGCGCGGAACTGCGCGCCGACGCGGTCCTGCAGCGCAAGCTCTACAGCCTGAAGAACGTGAACGTGATCAAGAGCGCCCAAACCACGGAAATCCATGGCGACGGCAAGAAGGTGACGGCCCTGTCGTACAAGGACCGCAACAGCGGCGAAATCCACCGCGTCGAACTGGCCGGCGTCTTCGTCCAGATCGGCCTGGTGCCGAACGCCGAGTGGCTCAAGGGCACGCTCGAGCTGTCGCCCTACGGCGAGATCGAAGTCGACTCGCGTGGCGAAACCTCGATCCCGGGCGTGTTCGCGGCCGGCGACGTGACCACCGTGCCGTTCAAGCAGATCGTCATCGCCGTGGGCGAGGGCGCCAAGGCCTCCCTGGCATCCTTCGACTACCTGATGCGCCTGCCGACGGAAGAGACCGAGGCGCTGGACGCCAAGGCAGCGTAAGACGTGCGGCCCGCGGGCCGCAGCAGTACGCAAGTACCCCAAAACGCCATCCCGACATTGTCGCGGTGGCGTTTTTTTATTGTTGGCGCTACCTGTAGGGTGGGCACTCCGTACCCACGCGTTACGTGCTCCTCCGAAGCCAGCGGCGTGGATCGTTCGCTCCGCGGCTCGGCCATGATGTTGGCGCCAACGTGACGCTTTCTTGCGTTTGGTGCTTCAGCGTCCGCGTACCATGATGAGCCAACGCCGTTCACGCTTCTGGTGGGCACGGGGCGCCCACCCTACGGGATACGGTGTCGGTCCGCAACGACGTAGAAAAAGCGCCGTGCCACGTCAGTGGTACGGCGCTTCCTTTATCGTGCGCGGCTTGTGGCCGCGGCTACAGTAGAATGGGCTATCGAACTTGCCTCGCAGGCAAGTATTCGGCCCGAAATCAGTGGAACATCATCAGGGCAGCGCCCTGCAAGGCATTGGTTTCGTACAGCAGCCAGGCAGCAGCGCCGGCGAGGGCAAGTTGCAGTGCGGTCAGGGTGGTGGGGATTGAGCGCATCATGGTCGTTCTCCGGGGCGGTATGTCGTGTCGTTTTTGTCAGTGTATGGTGCCATCTTAGCCATTCCCTCGCCTTACCGGCATCGGCGCGGACTCCGCCGTTGTGTAGGAAAAAGCCTTGTGCCCCTGTCTCAAGTTCAGCAGGCACAACTGAGCGGCGGCGCCGACAGCGGGGCTCCTACATTTATCTGGGCTCGCCTCCTATAGCCGTGTTCGCGCGCGCGACCTAGAGTAGCGCCATCATGACCCGACACGAACCCAAACTCCTCCACAACGGCCTCCTCGCGGTGCGCCGCAATACCATTCGCAAGCTGCTGCGCTCCGTGTTCGGCATCGAACACCTGCGCGAAGGGCAGCAACGCGTGATCGACAGCGTCCTGGACGGCAAGGACACGCTGGCGATCATGCCCACCGGCGGCGGCAAGTCGCTGTGCTACCAGATTCCGGCCCGCATGCTCGGCGGCACCACCGTCGTGGTCTCGCCCCTGATTTCGCTGATGAAAGACCAGCTGGAAAAGCTCGAGGAGCTGGGCGTGCGCGCCTGCCAGGTCAACAGCAGCCTGTCGACCGAGGAAGAGCACCAGGCGCTGGCCTCGATCAGCGACGGCAGCTGCGAGATCGTGTTCTGCACGCCCGAGCGCCTGGCCTCGCCCGAATTCATCGAGGTCCTGAAGGGCACGACGGTGAGCCTGGTCGCCATCGACGAGGCCCATTGCATCTCGCAGTGGGGCCACGACTTCCGTCCGGCCTATATCGAGATGGCGGCGGCGATCGCGGCGCTGGGCAGCCCGACCGTGCTGGCCCTGACGGCTACCGCCACCGACGAGGTGATCGAGGACATCGGCCGCCAGCTGAACCGGCCGCGCCTGAAGGTCATCAACACCGGCATCTACCGCCCCAACCTGGAATACCGCGTGCTGCAGGTGACCAGCCTGGACGAGAAGTTCGCCGAGGCGCGCCGGCTGGTGGCCGAGACGACGGGCGTGGGCATCGTCTACGCCGCCACCGTCAAGTCGGCCGAGGAAATGCACCGCATCCTGGAGGAAGCGGGCGAATCGGTGACGATCTACCACGGCAAACTGCCGGCCGCCGAACGCCGCGCCAACCAGGACCTGTTCATGAACGACGAGCGGCGCATCATGGTCGCGACCAATGCCTTCGGCATGGGCATCGACAAGCCCGACACCCGTTTCGTGATCCATCTGCAGATTCCCGCCAACCTCGAATCCTATTACCAGGAATCGGGCCGGGCAGGGCGAGACGGCCAGGATGCCAAGTGCACGCTGCTCTTCCTGCAGGACGACAAGCGCGTGCAGCAGTTCTTCCTGGTGAAGCATTACCCCGACGCGGCGGAGATCCGCTCGGTCTACGAGGCCGCGAAGGAGCTGGCCGAGGAAGGCCCGGTCACGAGCGAGCGCATCGAGGACAAGCTGGGCGACCTGAACGAGGCGAAGGTGAAGGTCTGCCTCAAGCTGCTGAAGGACGGCAAGCTGGTGCGCCAGAACCGCAAGCTCGAATTCGTCCTCACCCACGCCGAGCCCAAGGCGGCCACCTTCGAGCAACTGGCCGAGGTGTATGTGCAGAAGCAGGAGCACGACCGCGAGGCGCTGGAAAAAATGGTCAGCTATGCGGTGAGCGGCTTTTGCCGCTGGAAGCTCCTGCTCGACTACTTCGGCGACGAGGTCGAGGGCTTCGAGAAGTGCTGCCGCTGCGACAACTGCCTGAATCCGCCGGCGCTGGCGCTGGAAGACATCGAGATCCGCGACGACGAGTTCGACCACGAACCCGAACCCGAGCCCGAGCCGGCCGGCCCGCAGTTCGAGGTGGGCGCGCGCGTGAAGGTGGCCAAGTACGGGGAGGGCGTGGTGGCCTCGTTCGCGGGCGGCCAGGTCGGCATCGACTTCCCGGACGGCGAGCACCGGAGCTTTATGGCAGACTTCGTGGAACCAGCATAAGCGGAAGGGAATGCATGGCGGATATGGTAGTAGTGCGCAAGGAAGGCCTGTACTGCGTCCCCGGCCAGTTCTACATCGACCCCTGGCGGCCGGTGGAGCGGGCCGTGATCACGCATGCGCACGGCGACCATGCGCGCTACGGCCACGGGCGCTATCTCACGGCGGCTGCCGGCGTGCACGTGCTGCGCTCGCGCCTGGGCGAGATCACGGTCGACGGCCTGGAATACGGCGAACGCATCGTCCACAACGGCGTCACCATCTCGCTGCACCCGGCGGGGCACGTGCTGGGTTCAGCCCAGGTGCGCATGGAATGCGGCGGCGAGGTCTGGGTCGCTTCCGGCGACTACAAGGTCGAGCCCGATAAAACCTGCGCGCCTTTCGAGCCCGTGCGCTGCCATACCTTCATCACCGAATCAACCTTCGGGCTGCCGATCTACCGCTGGGAGCCCGAGCAAAGCATTTTCGACGACATCAACCGCTGGTGGCGCAAGAACGCGGACGAGGGACGCTGCAGCGTCATCTTCGGCTATTCCTTCGGCAAGGCCCAGCGCATCCTGTCCGGGCTCGATCCCGCGATCGGACCCATCGTCTGCCACGGCGCGGTCGAGCCGCTGAACCGGGTCTACCGCGAGGGCGGCATCGCCCTGCCGCCGACGCTGATGGTGAGCGACGTGAGCAAGGCGGACCTGAAGCGCGCCATCGTGGTCGCGCCGCCGTCCGCATCGGGCTCGCCCTGGATGAAGCGCTTCGGCGACTACAGCGACGCCTTTGCCAGCGGCTGGATGCAGCTGCGCGGGGCGCGCCGGCGGCGCGGCGTCGACCGCGGCTTCGTGCTGTCCGACCACGCCGACTGGCCCGGCCTGATGAGCGCGATCGGCGCCACCGGCGCCGGGCGCATCATCGTCACCCACGGTTCGATACCGGTACTGGTGCGCTGGCTCTGCCAGCAGGGGCTGGATGCGGCCGGCTTCGACACCGAGTACGGCGACGACGATGACGACGTCGCGATTCCGCCCCAGCCGGCCGAAGTTGCCGAACCTTCTGGCGAGTCCGCCCAGGCCAGCGCGGAGGCAAAGGAGGCGAGCGATGCGTGAATTCGCCCGCCTCTACGCCGAACTCGACGAAACCACCGCCACCAACCGCAAGCTCGACGCACTGCAGAACTACTTCGCGAATGCAGCGCCCGAGAACGCCGCCTGGGCCGTCTACTTCCTCGCCGGCGGCAAGCCGCGCCAGGCCGTGCCCACCAAGCTGCTGCGCCAGTACGCCATCGAATACGCGGTACTCGACGAGTGGCTGTTCGACGAATCCTATAACGCCGTCGGTGACCTGGCCGAGACCATCGCCCACATCCTGCCCCCGCCCGAAAAACGCAGCGACGTGGGCCTGGCGGAATGGATGGAAGGGCGCATCGGCCCCTTGCGCGGCGCCGATCCGGGTACGATCCGGGAAGCCCTGTTCAGCTACTGGGATGAGCTCGACTGGCGCGAGCGCTTCCTGTTTTGCAAGCTGATCGGCGGCGGCTTCCGGGTCGGCGTCTCGAAACTGCTGGTCACGCGGGCGCTGGCCAATATCGCGGCGGTGGACAGCAAGCTGATCGCCCAGCGCCTGATGGGCTGGACCGACGGCAGCGTGCGTCCGACAGCCGCCGGCTTCCTGCAGCTGATCGCCGCCCAGAGCGACGAGGAACACAAGCTGCGCGGCGGCCAGCCTTACCCCTTCTTCCTCGCGCACCAGCTCCAGGGCGACCCCGCGGCGCTCGGTGAGCTGCACGACTGGCAGGTGGAGTGGAAGTACGACGGCATCCGCGCCCAGCTGGTACGGCGCGGCGGCCAGAACTACCTGTGGTCGCGCGGCGAAGACCTGATCTCGGAGCGCTTCCCCGAGCTGTGCAGCGCCCACCTGCCCGAGGGCACGGTGCTCGACGGCGAGGTGCTGGTCTGGGACCACCTGAACGACGCGCCGGCCCCGTTCGCCGAGCTGCAGCGCCGCATCGGCCGCAAGACCCTGAGCGCCAAGCTGCTGGCCGAGCTGCCGGCGGTGCTGGTCTGCTACGACCTGCTGGAACGCGACGGCGTCGATTTGCGCGCGCTGCCCCAGCACGAGCGGCGCGCGCTGCTGGAAACCCAGGTCGCGCAACTGGACCTGCCGCAGATCAAGCTCTCCCCGCTGGTGCACGCCGATTCCTGGGAGGCGCTGGCCGCGCTGCGCGCCGAGTCGCGCGCGCGCGGCGTCGAGGGCATGATGGTCAAGGCCAGGAATGCCCAGTACGGCGTGGGCCGCACCAAGGACGTCGGCACCTGGTGGAAGTGGAAGATCGATCCCTACTCGGTCGACGCGGTGCTGATCTATGCCCAGGCCGGACATGGCCGCCGCGCTTCGCTCTACACCGACTACACCTTCGCGGTCTGGGACGGCGAGGAGGGCGAGCGCAGGCTGGTGCCCTTCGCGAAAGCGTATTCCGGCCTCACGGATGCCGAGATCGCCCAGGTCGACAATGCGATCCGCAAGACCACGGTCGAGAAGTTCGGGCCGGTGCGTTCCGTGAAGCCGACCATGGTGTTCGAGATCGGCTTCGAGGGCATCGCCCTGTCGAGCCGCCACAAGGCCGGCATCGCGGTGCGCTTCCCGCGCATCCTGCGCCGGCGCGACGACAAGCCGGTCGAGGATGCCGACACCCTCGACACCCTGAAGGGACTGCTGGGGGCGGCCGGGGCATGAGCGGGCCGACGGCAAGCGAGGTGCGCGCCTGGTTCGCCGCGCGCGGCTGGAAAGCCTTTCCCTTCCAGCGCGAAGTGTGGAAGGCGGCGCTCGCCGGACAGTCCGGGCTGCTGCATGCGAACACCGGCGCCGGCAAGACCTTCGCGGTCTGGCTCGCGGCCCTGCAGCGCGGCGCACTCTCCAAAAGTAAAAAGATGTCCGGCCTGCGCGTGCTCTGGATAACGCCGATGCGCGCCCTGGCCGCCGACACCCAGCGTGCGCTCGAGGAATCGGCGGCCCAGCTCGCGCCCGGCTGGACGGTCGGCGCGCGCACCGGCGACACCGGCTCGGCCGAGCGCGCGCGCCAGTCGCGCAGCTGGCCGACCGCCCTGGTCACCACGCCGGAAAGCCTGTCGCTGCTGCTGTCGCATGCGGCGGCCCAGGAGCAGTTCAAGCACCTCGACATGATCGTCATCGACGAGTGGCACGAACTGATGGGCAGCAAGCGCGGGGTGCAGGTGCAGCTGGCCCTGGCGCGCCTGCGCACCTGGCGCCCGGGGCTGGTGATCTGGGGCGTCTCGGCGACCATGGGCGACCTCGATCTCGCGCGCCAGGTGCTGCTGGGCGGGGCGCCCGGGGTATTGGTCGAGGGCGACACGAAGAAGCAGATCGTGGTCGACTCCCTGATCCCGAAGGACGTCTCGCGCTTTCCCTGGGGCGGGCACCTGGGCATGCAGATGCTGCAGCCGGTGATCGACGAGATCGAGCACTACGACGCCACCCTGGTGTTCACCAACACCCGCGCCCAGTCCGAGATCTGGTACCAGAACATCCTCGATGCGCGTCCCGACTGGGCCGGGGTGATCGCGCTGCACCACGGCTCGCTTGCGCGCGAAGTGCGCGACTGGGTCGAGATGGGCCTCAAGAAGGGTGAGCTGAAAGCCGTGATCTGCACGGCCAGCCTGGATTTGGGCGTGGACTTCCTGCCGGTCGAGCGCGTGCTGCAGGTCGGCAGCGCCAAGGGCATCGCGCGCCTCTTGCAGCGCGCGGGGCGCAGCGGCCACGCGCCGGGGCGGGTCTCGCGTGTGACCCTGGTGCCGACCAACAGCCTGGAAATCCTGGAGGCGGCCGGCGCCAAGGTCGCGGTCGCCCAGCGCAGGATCGAAGGGCGCTATGTGCCCAATAAACCCTTCGACGTGCTGGTGCAGCACCTGGTGACGGTGGCGCTCGGCGGCGGCTTCCGCTCCGCGGAATTGTTCGAGGAGGTCAGGCGCGCCTGGTCCTATCGCGAGCTCAACGAGGAAGAGTGGCAGTGGGCGCTGGACTTCGTCGCGCGCGGCGGCCAGAGCCTGACCGTGTATCCGGAATACCGGCGCGTGCTGCCGGACGAGGAGGGCGTCTACCGCGTGCCCGATGTCGGCATCGGCCGGCGCCACCGCATGGGCATCGGGACCATCGTCTCGGATGCGACCATGCAGGTGAAGTATGTCAGCGGCGGGCGCATCGGCAGCATGGAGGAGTCCTTCATCTCGCGCCTGAAGCAGGGCGACCATTTCCTGTTCGGCGGGCGCATCCTGGAATTCGTGCGCGTGCACGAGATGACGGCTTTTGTTAAGCGCGCGACCGGCAGCCGCGGCGCGATCGCGCGCTGGCAGGGCGCGAAGATGCCGATGTCCTCGGAGCTGGCGCATGCCGCGCTCGAGCAGCTGCGCCAGGCGGCGGACGGGCGCTTCGAAGGGCCGGAGATGCAGGCGATCCGCCCCCTGATCGAGATCCAGCAGCGCTGGTCGGCCCTGCCCACCATCGACACCCTGGTGATCGAGACCATGAAAAGCCGCGAAGGCTGGCACCTCTTCATCTACCCGTTTGCCGGGCGCTCGGTGCACACCGGCCTGGCCTCGCTGTTCGCCTGGCGCATCGGGCGGCGCCAGCCGATCACCTTCTCGATCGCGGTCAACGACTATGGCTTCGAGCTGCTCTCGCCGGACCCGGTCGACTGGGCCGGGGAATTCGACGGCGAGACGGGACTCGAGGTCGGGTTGTTCGACACGGACCGGCTGCTGGAGGACGTGCTGGAAAGCCTGAATGCGACCCAGCTCTCGCAGCAACGCTTCCGCGAGGTGGCGCGCATCGCCGGGCTGGTGTTCCAGGGCTATCCGGGCCAGCCGAAGTCGACGCGCCAGGTGCAGGCCTCGTCCTCGCTGTTTTTCGAGGTCTTCCGCAAGCACGACCGCGGCAACCTGCTGCTCACCCAGGCCGAACGCGAGGTGCTGGAGCAGGAACTGGAACTGACCCGCCTGCGCGACACCCTGCTCGAGCTGCATGCCCGCAAGATCGCCTACCGCGAGGTGAAGCGCGCCACGCCCTTCGGCTTTGCCCTGATGGTCGAGCGCTTCCGCGAGAAGGTCAGCACCGAAAAGCTCTCGGACCGGGTGGCGCGCATGGTGCGCGAACTGGAAAAGGCGGCCGCGGCATGAGCATCGGTGCATTGGCAGTGGAGGTGGCGGGCGAGAAGCTGCTGCTGTTGCCGGAAAAGGCGGTCTACTGGCCGGCGCAGGCGATGCTGATCATCGCCGACATCCACTTCGGCAAGGCGGCCTCGTTCCGCGCGCTCGGGGTGCCGGTGCCGCGCGGGACCACCACCGAGAACCTGAACGCGCTGGACGCGCTCATTGAGGCTTACGGCGCGCGCCAGGTCGCCTTCCTAGGCGACTTCCTGCATGCGCGCGCGGCCCATGCCTCCAGCACCCAGCAGGCCATGCTGGCCTGGCGCGCGACCCGGCCGGAGTTGCGCCTCCTGCTCGTGCGCGGCAACCACGACCGCCATGCCGGCGACCCGGCGGCGGCGCTCGGCATCGAACTGGTGGACGAGCCGCATGCGCTGGGCCCCTTCGCCTTCTGCCACCACCCGGACCTGGAAACGCCAGGCTATGCGCTGGCCGGGCACGTGCATCCGGCCTGGGTGCTGGCCACCCGCTTCGACGCGCTGCGCCTGCCGTGCTTCGTGGTGGGACGCCGGCGCATGATCCTGCCGTCCTTCGGCTCCTTCACCGGCGGGCACGTCGTCACGCGCGAGGCGGGGGATGCGATCTATGTGAGCTCGGGCGAGGCGGTGCACGCGGTGCGCTGAGAAGACAGCCGCCACGCGGCCGCCGCGCCAGCGCTGCTTTGCGGGCCGTACACCCCGTTTCGTCGCCCTGCAACCCGGCTTCGTCGCAAGCGGCTTGCCGCCTGGGGCCGGCATCGGCACAATGCGCTCATTCCTTTTCAACAAGACAAGAGTGCGCCGATGCCCATTCATTCCCACTCCGACACCGTGGAACCAGGCTTGCTGTCGCGTCTGCTGCCGGATCTCGGCATCGCACTGGCCATCAGCGTCGCGGCCGCGGTCTGCATCACCCTGGTCGTCGGCCGGCCTGAGACCCTGGCCGAGCAGCTCGTGTATTCCAGCTTCATCGGGGTCGGCGCCTTCTTCGTGGTCGACCTGGCGCGCTTGCGGCTGTGGCCGGGACCTCTGCGGCGTCCTGGACAGTGGGGCGCCTTCCTGCTCCTGATGCTGGTCACCGCAGCGGTCACGCATTTCGCCGGCACCCGGATGGGGGGCATGCTGTTCGGCCATCCGGCGCCGACCCTGGCCGAGTATCCGACGACCGGCCGGCTCAGCCTGGTCATCCTGACCTTCTTCTGCCTGTGCGCGATGGTGCTGCTGATCGAGCACCGCGAGCGGCTCGGCCGCATCAAGCGCGAGCACCAGGAGGCGCGCCTGCGCGCCGAAGTGGTCGAGCGCCAGGCCCTGCAGGCCCAGTTGCGCCTGCTCCAGGCCCAGATCGAGCCGCACATGCTGTTCAATACCCTGGCCAACCTGCAGGGCCTGATCGCAATCGATCCGGACCGCGCCAGCCTGATGCTCGACCAGTTGATCCAGTACCTGCGCGCCACGCTCGGCGTTTCGCGCTCGGAGAGCACCACGCTGGAACAGGAATTCAGCGCGATGGATGCCTACCTCGGCCTGATGGGCGTGCGCATGGGCGAGCGCTTGGTCTACCGCCTGGAACTGCCGCCGCAGCTGCGCAGCGCGCGCCTGCCGCCGCTGCTGCTGCAGCCGCTGGTCGAGAACGCCATCGTGCACGGCCTGGAACCGAAGATCGAGGGCGGCGACGTGCTCATTTCCGCCGACGCCCGCGACGGCCTGCTTGAAATCACCGTGCGCGACAGCGGTCTCGGCCTTGCTGCCCCAGGCGGGAGTGGCAAGCCCGCGCACCGCGGCGGCGGCGTGGGCGTGGCCACCACCCGCGAACGCCTGCACGTGCTGTACGGCGAGCGCGCCAGCGTCCTGCTCGTCCCCGCCCAACCCGAGGGCACCATCGTCCGACTCACCCTTCCACTGGAGACCCCATGAGCATCCGCGCCCTGATTGCCGAAGACGAACCGATTCTCGCCGCCACCCTGGCGCGCAGCCTGCAGCGGCTCTGGCCGGAACTCGAGATCGCCGGCACGGCGCCGAACGGCGTCGCCGCGGTGGAGCAGGCGCTGGCGCTGAAACCGGCCGTGCTCTTCCTCGACATCAAGATGCCGGGCCAGACCGGGCTGGAGGCGGCCGAGGAACTGGCCGAGCGCTGGGAAGGCCCCGAACCCTTCCCGCAGGTGGTGTTCGTCACCGCCTACGACGAGTACGCGGTCCGGGCCTTCGAGCAGGCCGCCGCCGACTACGTGCTCAAGCCGGTCAACGACACGCGCCTGGCGCGCACCGTCGAGCGCCTGCGCACGCTGCTGGCGTCGCGCCAGGACGAGGGCGGCGTTTCCGGCCTGGCCGGCCTGG
>DEKZ01000288.1 GCA_002354135.1 Massilia sp. UBA2709
CCGGCCGCTGCGGCCCGCGATGCCGTCCCCGAGGCGGTCTACCTGCCTGCGCCCAGCCGCGCAGCCGATCCCGCGCCTGTAGCGCGGGCGCCCGAACCGGCCGAGGAACACCTGCGCAGCTTCCAGCAACTGCCGGAAGCCCTCCAGCGCGAGATTCCGCGCGTGAGCGTCGGCGGCTACATCTATTCGCCGAATCCCGCCGACCGCCTGCTGCTGATCGACAAGACCCTGCGCCGCGAAGGCGAGGAAGTGGCCCCCGGCCTCGTGCTGGAGCGCCTGCTGCCGAAGTACGCCGTGATGAACTACAGGGGCAACCGCTACCGTGTCGGCTACTGATCCCGGCCTGGCGCTGGCCGTCGTCGGCTGGTCGGGCAGCGGCAAGACGACGCTGCTCGAATTTCTGGTCGGGCGGCTGGCGGCGCGCGGCCTGCGCGTGAACATCCTCAAGCACAGCCACCACGACATCCTGCTCGAGCCGCCGCACAAGGACAGCGCGCGCCTGCGCATGGCGGGCGCCGCCGAGGTGATGATTGCCTCGCCTTACCGCTACGCGATCATGCGCGAGCTGCGCGGGCAGGCCGAGCCGCCGCTGCGCGAGCAACTGGCGCGCCTGGCGCCGGCCGACCTGACCCTGGTCGAAGGCTACAAATGGGAGCCGTTGCCGAAACTTGAGGTATTCCGCCCGGCGCTGGGGCGGCCCTCCCTCTACCAGGACGATCCGCAGGTGGTGGCGGTGGCCTCGGATGCGCCGGCGCCTGCCGGCCTGCGGTCGGGGCTGCGCTGGCTGGATTTGAATGCGCCGGAGGACGTGTTGGCCTGGCTCAGCGCGTGGATGATGACAGACCCTAAAGTTTCCTTAAATCAATCCGTTAATGAAGGATAAGCCCAAAAGGGACCAAGCCCTAATGGGGATCACCCTCAACAGGAGACCGTCATGGACGTCCTCGGCATCGCCAAGTTATCCACCACCATCGCAGAAACCGGCAACAAGCAGGAAATCGCCATCGCGATGCTCAAGAAGCAGCAGGACATGCAGAAGTCGATGGCCACCCAGATCCTCGACGGCATCCAGCCGCCGCAGCCGGCACAGAACCTGCCTGCGCACCTGGGCAACAAGATCAACACCACCGCCTGATTGCCTGGCCCGGCCATGCCGTGCCGGCGCTGCAAGGCGCGGGCACGGCAAGGCGGGTGGGATGTGATCGGAGGGGAAGGGAAGCAGCGCCGGCAAGGCAGGATTGGCCGGCAATGGAATCGCTGAAAAAGCGGCAGGCAAAACGAATCGCGGCGCCGATGGCGCCGCGGGTGTCGGTCAATGGAAGGCGCGCAGGATGCGCTCTTCGCCGGTCTTGTCGGCGAAGCGTTCGTTGGCCAAGCGGGTTGCTTCCATCATGCGGGTCAGTTGCGCGTCCTCGAAGCGCGCGAGCTCTTCGTTGGCTGCGTTGAGCGCCATCGCCAGCTTGGCGCGCGCATTCTGGTAGAGTACGCTGGTGTACTGATCGGTGTTCTTCAGCAGTTCTTCTGCGTTTTCAATGACGAGGCGCAGATCGCCGATCAGCCTTTCCTGCGTCTGGGGGTGGTATTCTTCCGGGGTTTCCATTGCGTTCACCTTAAGCCGGTTGATCACGTCTTAAAATATAAACAAGGACTACCGGTCGCGTTTGTCTGACCGCAAACGTGTGCCGCTCAGCCCGGTAGCCCCACTTACTCGACAGAGATCCGCACGTCGCCCACGGTCACAGTCTGGCCGGCGCGAATTTTTGCGGTCTTGCGCAGTTCCTGCTTGCCATCGACCGACACCACGCCGCTGGCCACGATGTTCTTGCCGGCGCCACCGCTGTCGCACAGGCCCACCAGTTTCAGCAGCTGGTTGAGTTCGACGAACTCGGACGTCAGTTCGAAAGTTGTTTGTTGCATTCTATCCTCGGGAAAAATTGTGGGGCGTACGGTTGGGTCTGCCCCACGACTCCGTTACGCCGGGTCCGGCCGCGTCATGTCGATCGGAACGATCCACTGGTTGAACTGTTCCGCGCTGACGTGGCCCGATTGCAGGGCCGCTTCGCGCAGCGTGATGCCTTCGTGCTGCGCGTGCTTGGCGATCTGCGCGGCGCGATCATACCCGATGTGGGGCGCCAGTGCGGTCACCAGCATCAGCGACTGCTCCATCAATTCGCCGATGCGCTTGCGGTTCGGCTCGATGCCTTTCGCGCAGTGCTCATCGAAAGAGCGCATGCCGTCGGCCAGCAGGCGGGCGCTCTGCAGGAAGTTGTGCGCGATCATCGGCTTGAATACGTTCAGCTCGAAGTTGCCCTGCGAGCCGCCGACGGTGATGGCGACGTCGTTGCCGAACACCTGGCAGCACAGCATCGTCATCGCTTCGCACTGGGTCGGATTGACCTTGCCCGGCATGATCGAGCTGCCCGGTTCGTTCTCGGGAATCGTGATCTCGCCCAGGCCCGAGCGCGGACCGGAAGCCATCCAGCGGATGTCGTTGGCGATCTTCATGAGGGCGGTGGCCAGGGTCTTGAAGGCGCCGTGGGTGGCGACCAGGGCGTCGTGCCCGGCCAGGGCCGAGAACTTGTTCGGCGCACTCTTGAACGCCAGCCCGGTGCGCGACCCGAGTTCGGCGGCGATGCGCGCGGCGAATTCCGGGTGGGCGTTCAGCCCGGTGCCGACCGCCGTGCCGCCGGCCGCCAGCGACAGGAGGCCGGGCAGGGCGGCGCGGATCGCCGTTTCCGAAAACTCGAGCTGGGCGACGTAGCCCGAGAATTCCTGGCCGAGCGTGAGCGGGGTCGCGTCCTGCAGGTGGGTGCGGCCGATCTTGACGATGTCGGCAAAGTCGCGCGACTTCACCTGCAGCGTGCCGCGCAGGCGCGCCAGCGCCGGCAGCACGTCCTTCGAGACCGCGAGCGCCGCCGCCACGTGCATGGCGGTGGGGAAGATGTCGTTCGAGGACTGGCCCATGTTGACGTGGTCGTTCGGGTGNNCACCTCGTTCATGTTCATGTTGCTCTGGGTGCCGGAACCGGTCTGCCAGACGGCCAGCGGGAATTCCTCGGGGTGGCGCCCTTCGAGCACCTCGTCGGCCGCCTGCATGATGGCGTCGGCCTTGTCCCTGGGCAGCTTGCCGAGCGAGCGGTTGACGGCGGCGGCGGCGCGCTTGACCTGGGCCAGCGCGGCGATCAGTTCCGGCGCCATCTTCTCGGTCGAGATGTGGAAGTGGTGCAGGGAACGCTGGGTCTGCGCGCCCCAGAGGTGGCTGGCCGGTACGTCGATCGGGCCAAAGCTGTCTTTTTCGATGCGGTTGTCCATTGGCTTGTCCCTATTTTAAAGACTGGAGCTAAAGAGTGTATCCCAACGCCCGTTAATTACGCTGAGGCTACAAATTCACTCCAGCATATGGCGATCCGCCCTTCCCACATCCTTCGTACCGTCCTGCTCGCCTGCGCGGCGCTCGGCCCTGTCCATGCCGCCGAACTGGGCGAAGCGCGGGTGCGCTCGCATATCGGCCAGGCGCTCGCGGCCGACGTCGAGCTGACCCTGGTCGAAGACACGTCCAGGCCGGTCGAGGTGCGCCTGGCGCACCCGGACGTCTACCGCGGCGCGAACATCGCGATGCCGGCGGTGCTGTCCGGCCTCGACATTGCTGTGATAAGGCAGGGCGGCAAACAGTTCCTGCATCTGACATCGAGCAAGCCGGTCGAGAGCCGGCACCTGCACGTCTACCTGGAGCTGGTCGACGGCGGCCAGCGCGCGGTACGCCTGGTGACGCTGTGGTTCACGCCCGATCCGCATCCGGCGCCTGCGCCGGCGCCGGTGGTTGCGGCCGCGCCCGTCGTGGCCGAACCTCCGAAAGCCTCGGTGGCGACGGCCAAGCCTGTACGCGCCGTGCCGCC
>DEKZ01000363.1 GCA_002354135.1 Massilia sp. UBA2709
CGGGCGGCCAGCCGCTGACCAATCCGGTGCTGCGCGGCCAGGGCTGGTGGCGCCGCCCGGGCCGTTTCCTGTGCCCGCCGGTCGCCACGCCGGCCGCCCTCGCCTCAATCCCCGCCCCGAGCCAGCGCCTGCCCAGCGCCAGCGCCGCGCCCATCCTGATCACGGGCGCGTCCGGCACCCTGGGCCGCGCCTTCGCCCGCGTCTGCCAGAAGCGCAACCTCGCCTATAAACTGCTCTCGCGCCACGACATGGATATCGCCGACCCGGCCTCGGTCGAGCGTGCGCTGGCGCACTACAAGCCCTGGGCCGTCATCAACACCTGCGGCTATGTGCGCGTGGACGACGCGGAACGCGAATCCGAACGCTGCTTCCGCGAGAACACCATCGGCGCCGCGGTCCTGGCCGAAGCCTGCGCCCGCCACGAGGTGCACCTGACCACCTTCTCGAGCGACCTGGTGNNCGTCTACGGGCGCAGCAAGGCGCAATCGGAAACCGCGGTGCTGGAGAAGCATCCGGGCGCGCTGGTGGTGCGCACCAGCGCCTTCTTCGGCCCCTGGGACAAGCACAACTTCGTGACCCTGGCGCTGGGCGCCCTGGAACGCGGCGAAACCTTCGTGGCCGCGAACGACATGACGGTGTCGCCGACCTATGTGCCGGACCTGGTGCACACCTGCCTCGACCTGGCGGTGGACCGCGAAAGCGGCATCTGGCACCTGAACAACGTTGGCGCCGTGACCTGGTACGAGCTGGCGAAGCTGGCGGCCGAGAAAGCCGGCATCGCCACCACCGGCCTGGTCGCCAAGCCTGCGCTGGCGCTGGAGATGGCGGCGGCGCGTCCGGCCTGGAGCGTTCTGCACAGCGAGCGCGCGATCCTGCTGCCGAAGCTGGAGAATGCGCTCGACCGCTACCTCGAACTGCGCGGCGTCGACGATCCGGAGTACGAGGAACTGGTCAAGACCGCCGAATCGCGCCAGCCGGTGGCGAGCGGGCATCGCCAGCAGGAGGAAACGCCGGCGGAGGCGTTTCATATGCAGAGTTCTTGAGGCCTCACGCGCGGGTGGATGCTGCCCGCGCTTGATCCACTCTGCCGTCGAGCAGACCCGTAGGGTGGGCGGTTACACCCGTCCAGACGAATCCACGCTGCCTGGACGCCGCCCACCTACGTCCCTCCGGCACGAAGCATCGTGCCGCCGAGTCGCCGTTATAAAATGCCAATGCCAGTCCACAACCGCAAAGGCCCCCATCCGTGCAAGAGCAACACGCCTTCCCCTTCCTGCGCGAAATCCTCCTGTTCCTGATCCTCGCCGGCATCCTGATCCCGACCCTGCAGCGCCTGCGCATCAACCAGGTGCTGGGCTTCCTTGCCGTCGGCACCCTGCTTGGCCCCTTCGGCGTGGCGCTGTCCGCCGGCCAGTTCCCCTGGCTGAGCTGGCTCACCTTCCCGAGCGGCGAAGGCGTGTCGATGCTGGCCGAGATCGGCGTGCTGTTCCTGATGTTCATGATCGGCCTGGAGTTGTCGGCCGCGCGCCTGTGGTCGCTGCGGCGNNTGCGGCGCTGGGTGTTCGGCGCCGGCACGGCCCAGGTGCTGGCCAGCGCGGCCCTGATCGGCGGCGCGGTGGTATTTCTCCTGGAGCAGTCCTTCGAGACAGGCGTCATCCTCGGCCTGGTGCTCTCGCTGTCCTCGACCGCCGTCGTCATGCAACTGATGAGCGAGCAGCACAGCACCGGCACCCGCCTGGGCCAGGCGGCCTTCGCCGTGCTGATGCTGCAGGACCTGGCGGTGGTGCCGATCCTGATCCTGATCGGCGCCCTGGCCGGTGGTGACAGCGGCAGCGGCGAGGGCGCCGTGGTGCTCGCCGCCGTCACCATGGCCAAGGCCGGCGGCGCGATCGCCCTCATCTACCTGGTCGGCGGGCGCGTCATCCATCCCCTGTTCAAGGCCTTTGCACGCCACCGCCAGCCCGACGTCTTCATGGCCCTGATCCTGCTGAGCACCTTCGGCATCGCCGCCCTGTCGGCCGCCGCCGGCCTGTCGATGGCCCTCGGCGCCCTGATCGCCGGCCTGCTGCTGGCCGAGACCGAGTTCAAGCACGAGGTCGAGCTGATGATCGAACCCTTCAAGGGCCTGCTCATGGGCCTGTTCTTCATGACCGTCGGGATGCAGATGGACACGCGCCAGATCGTCGAGGCGCCGCTGTGGCTGGCCGGCGCGGTGCTCGGCCTGGTGCTGCTCAAGGCCTGTGTGATCGCGGTCATCTTCCGCATCGGCCGCTTGCCCTGGGCCAAGTCCATCGAGGGCGGCCTGCTGCTGGGCCAGGGCGGTGAATTTGCCTTCATCGTGATCGGCTACGCCATCTCCTCCAGGCTGCTGGACCCAGGCCTGGGCGCGCGCGCCATGCTGGCGGTCGGCCTGTCGATGTTCATCACGCCCCTGCTGGCGCGCCTGGGCCGCGCGATCGGCGAACGCGCCGCGCGCAGCGAGCGCGAACACGCGGCCAAGCTCGACGATCATGCGCTGGAGTCGGCGCGCGGGCGCATCATCATCGCCGGGTTCGGGCGCGTGGGCCAGCAGCTGGCGCGCCTGCTGGACGCCCAGCGCATCGAATACATCGCTTTCGAGAACGACGCCAAGCTGGTGTCGACGCTGCACGCGGACGGCGTCCCGGTCTACTTCGGCAATGCCGCGCGCTGCGAACTGCTGCGCCGCGTCCATGCCGAAGAGGCGCCGGCGATCGTGCTGACCATGGACCACCCTGCTTCGGCCCTGCAGGCGGTGCGCGGCATCCGGCGCGAATTCCCCCACGTGCCCCTGTTCGTGCGCTCGCGCGACGAGAAGCATGCGCGCGACCTGAAACTGGCCGGCGCCACCGTGGTGGTGCCGGAGACGCTCGAGGCCAGCCTGCAACTGTCGGCCTTCGTGCTCGAAGCCATGGGCCTGGACGAGCGCGTCGTGGACGGCATTGTCGACCGCGAGCGCGACCAGTTCGCGACCCAGCTACTGGGCGACACCGGAATCCAGGTCGGCAAGCGCGGCCAGCTATAATCGGCGCTTCACGAACTTGGCAAAAAATCACCATGACTGATTCCGGATCCTCGAAGGCGCTCGGCCATATCCGCGTGCTCGACCTCTCGCGCGTGCTGGCCGGCCCCTGGTGCTCGCAGAACCTGGCCGACCTCGGCGCCGACGTGATCAAGATCGAGCGCCCGGGCAGCGGCGACGACACCCGCGCCTGGGGCCCGCCCTACGCGAAGGACGCGCAAGGGAACAACACCACCGAAGCGGCCTACTACCTGTCGGCCAACCGCGGCAAGCGCTCGGTGACGGTCGATATCGCCAGCCCCGAGGGCCAGGCCCTGGTGCGCGAACTGGCCCGCCACTCGGACGTGGTGCTGGAGAACTTCAAGGTCGGCCACCTGAAGCGCTACGGCCTCGATTACGACTCGCTGAAGGCGGTCAAGCCGGATCTCGTCTACTGCTCGATCACCGGCTTCGGTCAGGACGGCCCGTATGCACACCGCGCCGGCTACGATTTCCTGATCCAGGGCATGGGCGGCCTGATGTCGGTGACCGGCGAGCGCGACGAACTGCCCGGCGGCGGCCCGCAAAAGGCCGGCGTGGCCCTGACCGACCTGATGACCGGCATGTACGCGACGATCGCCGTGCTGGCCGCGCTGACGCACCGCGACCGCACCGGCGAAGGCCAGTACATCGACATGGCCCTGCTCGACACCCAGGTTGCGATGCTGGCCAACGTCGGCAGCAACTACCTCAACAGCGGCAAGCCGCCCAAGCGCTGGGGCAATGCCCACGCCAACATCGTGCCCTACCAGACCTTCGCCTGCTCGGACGGACATATCATCGTCGCTGCCGGCAACGATGGCCAGTACCAGAAGTTCGTCGAGGCCGGTGGCCGCCCGGAGCTGGCGCGCGACCCGCGCTTCGCCACCAACCCGCTGCGCGTGCAGAACCGCGACGTGCTGGTGCCCCTGCTCGCCGAGATGGTGGCAACGCGCCGGCGCGACGAGTGGATTGCAATGCTCGAGGAAGTGGGCGTGCCTTGCGGACCGATCAACGACGTCGGCGAAGTGTTCGCCAACGAGCAGGTGCGTGCGCGCGGCATGGCGGTCGAACTGCCGCACCCGAGCGCGGGCAAGGTGACGCTGGTGCGCAGCCCGATGAAGATGTCGGCCACGCCGGCGACGAGCGCAAAAGCGCCGCCGCTGCTGGGCGAGCACACCGACGAGGTGCTGCGCGATGTGCTGGGCAAGAACGGCGACGAGATTGCGGCGCTGCGCGGCAAGGGCGTGGTCTAGGCGTCCTGCCCTGCCAGCCCTTCCGCGCAGCCTGGGCCTCGTTTCGAGGCTTGGTACAACTTAATGCAGCTTGTGCTTGAAGTCGGACAGCTCGGCGTGCACGCGGGTGACCATGGCCTCCAGGTGCGCCGGCATCTGCGGCATCGACCGGCTCATGCGCTTGGCTTCGTCCCCCATGTCTTCCAGGCTGTCGACACACTGGACGATCCGCGCCTCGTCATTCGACTGCATCACATCTTGCGCCTGTTTCACCTCGCGCGAAATGCGCTGGATGCAGTCACGCATTTCCGGCGGCGTATCCTGGGACGACATGCAGGCCTGCTCGGCTTCGCCGATGGTCTGCTGCAGGTGGCTGTAGCGTTGCTGGATTTCGTTTGCTTGCAGCATGATGACCTCCTTTGGAAAGAGAGCGGTTGATTTTAGCGCTGGCCGAAATTACATGCGTAAGGTGAACACCTTAGCTTTTGGAAACGCCCAAGTATGTCGTCAACTCTGCAATTCGCGAGTCGCCCAATCGTCGCGTTATCGTCTTCCTGCGCTGTAGAGAGCACCGTCATTGGTCCGACCCGCCCTTCTCTTTCACTTCGTTAGCCGAATTTCCATTAAACCGCCCATTGAATCGAAATAAAAGTAATCGCTTTTCTTTGCAATAGCTGGCGGGCTTTGTTGAGCAAACCG
>DEKZ01000360.1 GCA_002354135.1 Massilia sp. UBA2709
TGCGCCGCCGGGGACCACGACTCCCGATCCGCTGACCCCGGCCCCGCCGGTCGCGGGCGTGCCGACCCAACCCGGCGCCCCCGCGCTGACCGGCAACATGGCGCTCGACGGCCGCGAATGGCTGAACTTCCGGCGCGCCCAGATCGGCATGTCCACGCTCACGCAGAGCGCCGTGATCGACATCGCGGCGCAAGGCCATTCTGACTACCAGCGCATCAACAACACCATCTCGCACGAGCAGACCCCGGGGCGNNCCCTGGCCGACCGCCTGGCCGCCGCCGGCTACGTGTTCAACACCAGCGCCGCGCGCGCCTATGGCGAAGTGATCTCGGCGGCGTCGAACAGCTCTGGGCAGTACATGGCCGAGGAACTGATCACCGCGATCTACCACCGCTTCGTCATCTTCGAGCCGGTGTTCAAGGAAATCGGCACCGGCGCGGCGACTTCGAGCACCGGCCGCAGCTATTTCACCGCCAACTTCACCGCCAACAACGGTTATGGCACGGGCCTGCCGCGCGGCCAGATCGCGGTCTGGCCTTTCGATGCCCAGACCGGCGTGCCGCGCAACTTCTTCAGCGACACCGAATCGCCTGACCCAGTGCCCGACCGCAACGAAGTCGGCTATCCGATCAGCGTGCACGCCAACATCAGCGCGCCGGTCGTCGTGCAGACCTTCACCGTGCGCCCACGCGGCGGCGCCGACCTGCCGGTTCGCCTGCTGAGCAAAGCGAACGACACCCACACCGGAAAATCGTCCGCCGCGATCGTGCCGCTGTCGCCGCTGGTGGCCGGCGCCACCTATGACGTGACCTTCGCCGGCACCGTCGATGGCTCGGCGGTCAGCCGCAGCTGGTCGTTCACGACGGCCCGCTGATCCGCGATGACCATGCGCGATGAATAAGCCGGACCCGGCCGCATCACAGCCGGCGGCAACGGGCAACACGCCCGCGCCGCTGGTGGATGTCGACGCCGGCGTCGAACGCCTGATGGGCAACCGCCCGGTCTACCTGCGCGCGCTGGCGCGCTTTCGCCACGACTACCGCAGCGCCGGCGCCGCCATCGGCACGGCCATCGAGACCGGCAACCTGGCGCTGGCCCAGCGCCTGGGCCACACGCTCAAGGGCGCGGCCGGGATGATCGAGGCACGTTCCCTGCACGCGGCGGCACTGGCGCTGGAAGCGGCCTTGCGGGCGGCGTCGGCCGGGCACGCCGACCTGGCCAGCCTCAGGGCAACGTTCGTGCGCCTCGATGCCGAACTGGCGCACGTCTTGCGTGAGCTCGACGCCATGACCGACCTGGCCGAGACCGGCGTGCCGGCGCCGCGCCTGGTGGGGGGCGACGATGTGGTAATGCGCCTGCGCACCCTGCTCGACATCGGCGATGGCGAAGCCGTCGACCTGGTCGAACAGGCACGCGACGTCCTGGTGCAGAAACTGGGGGAAGAAGAATACGGCAAGCTCGGCGCCGCAGTCGCGGACTTCGATTTCGAGCGCGCCCTGGTGCTGCTCAACCAGCCCGGACAAGCCGGGCTTGCCGGCTAAGCGCTTGGCGGCGCCCTCGGGTCCAGGCGTTGGCCACGAGCGCCTTGCAAAGAAATAAGACAGTACACCCGGTACGGCGGCGCGATGCAAGGGGCCGCCATGGGTTTTATTGTGCGCGCCGAAAAGGCGCGGGGCTCAGCGTGTGTATTCGGCTTCTTCGTCGAACGAGTCGGCGCAGCCTTTTCCGCAGAAGCGGCGCACGCTGTCGAGCGGTTTTTCGCAATACCAGCAGGAACCCTTGGCTGGCAAACTCAGGCGCGTCGGCATGGTCCGCGCGGCAGACGCCGCCAATGGCTCAGCCATCACGCTTTCGTTCGGCAAACTCTCTTGTATCGTTTCCAAGATCCACCCCCACCGCAGCACGTCAATCCGTAAAGCAAGATTACTTCAGCGGAACATTCCAGGCATGAGAAAGCGCAATCCGGGAGCCCGCACCGGCAGCGCTGCCACAGCCATTCGGTGACCAGTGTGCGCCGAACTCGGCGCGTCCGCAACGCCATCCGCAAGGAATCGCACCCTTGCGGCAACCGAGCAACACCTTCGTCCTATCGCCAATCCCAGCAGCGGCGCCAGCGTTGTCAGGTGCGGAAATCATAGCATTATTGATAACAAATGCAGGGCCTGCGTCAATCGTGCGCGGCCATGTTCACAAGTGGATGTGTAACAGCGCTCAGCGCGGCTGGGCCGGCTCGAGCGACACGCGCAGGCCGCTCGGCGTGGTGGCGATCCGGGTGGGCACATACTGCACGCCGGCATAGCGCAGCTCGTCCATCCGGAAGGTGTAGACGGGAATATCGAGGACGAGCTGGTCCATCAGGCCGTTGGCGGCGCGCGCCAGCTGGCGCTGCACCGACTCTTCCAGCCCGCCAATGGCGAAGCGCTCGATGCGCGGCTCGGCCATGAAGACGCCGCTCCTGGCCGGGTCGACGTAGAGGCGCCCGGAAAACGCCAGGCTGCCGGCGAGCGGCCGGCGCAGGAAGGACTGCGCGACGGTGGCGTCGACGGTGAGCGAGACGCGGTCGCCTTCGTGCACCGCCAGCTGCGGGCGCGTCAGGCGCACGTCGAACAGCTCGAGCATGCGGTTGTCGACGGGGAAGCGGCGGTCGAGGCTGGACTGCAGCTTCGACAGCGGCAGATCGACTTCGCGCGGGCCGAGCAGGCTGGCGCAGGAAGCCAGCAGGGCGGCGCCGGAGACGGCCAGGGTTGCCAGCAGAATGCGCCGGCGGCGTGCGTGGGGATCGGTCATGGTTGCTCCTGTGTTCGCTCGGGTAGAGCCTAGCATGAAGCGAAGGGAGCTCGCGTGCGCGTGGTGGTGATATCGCTTTTGTAGGGTGGGCCCTTGTGCCCACGCGGTACGGCGCTCGCATACCGATTGCGCGTCTGACCCTCTGGCCGGTGACCGTCCCGTTGAA
>DEKZ01000430.1 GCA_002354135.1 Massilia sp. UBA2709
GCAGCCCGTCAGGAAGCAGCTCGTCAAGAGGCAGCACGCCAGGAAGCAGCCCGTCAGGAAGCAGCCCGCCAGGAGGCAGCGCGCCAGGAGGCAGCACGCCAGGAGGCAGGCCGTCAGGAAGCAGGTCGCCAGGAGCAGGCCCAGCGCGAGAAGGCCGAGCAGGAGGCGGCGCGCGAGGAGCGGCTGCGCGCCATCGGCAGGCAGCTCGACAAGGAAGCCGCCGCGCGCGACGCCGCCTCGAAACCCCTGCCTGCGGCGAGCAGCCTGCGCCGCGGCTGGCTGTTCGGGCGCAGCGACCCGAATGCCGACCTGGTCCAGTATGCCCAGGCCATGAGCCACAAGATCGAGATGAACATGACCTTCGACACGGTGCGCGAGGTCGTGAAGCAGCCGCACACCCAGCCGATCGTGACGGTAGCGGTGCGCGCCGACGGTTCGGTCGAGAAGGTGACTTTCGTGGTCTCCAGCGGCGTGCCCGCCATCGACGAGGCGATACGCCAGGTCGTGGCCAGCCAGGCGCCCTACGGCCCGTTCCCGCCGGCGCTGGCGCGCCAGTACGACGTGGTCGAGATCCGGCGCACCTGGAAGTTCGACATGGCGATCAGGCTGGAGTAATGGGGAAAGGGAGACGCTGATCCAGCCCGCGACCGGGCAAGATCAGCTGGCGCGTCCGGTCTGGCGCTGCTATCGACGCGTGGACGGCGCAGCCGTCCACCCTACCTTCCTTCGCTCAGCCGGTGTTGCGCAAGCCCGCCGCCACCCCGTTGATCGACAGGTGGATCCCGCGGTGCACGCGCGGGTCCATCTCGCCCGGCTCGCGTGACATCGCGCGGTGGCGATGGATCAGCTCGACCTGCAGGTGGTTCAGCGGGTCGAGGTAGGCGAAGCGGTTCTGGATCGAGCGCGCCAGCAGCGGATTGCCGGCCAGGCGTTCGGTGGCGCCGGTGATCGCTTCCAGGCGGCGGATGGTCTCGCCGTGCTCGGCCGCGATGCGCTTGAAGATGCGCTCGCGCAGGGCCGCGTCCGGCACCAGGCCGGCGTAGCGCGAAGCGATCGCGAGGTCGGTCTTGGCCAGCACCATGTCCATGTTCGAGAGCAGGGTGGCGAAGAAGGGCCATTCGCGGAACATCTCCTGCAGCGTCGCCAGGCGCTCGTCCTGCGGGCCATCCTCGATCCAGCTCGATACCGCCGAGCCGAAACCATACCAGCCCGGCAGCAGCAGGCGGCACTGGCCCCAGGAGAAGCCCCACGGAATCGCGCGCAGGTCTTCGATGCGGCGCGTGGACTTGCGCGAGGCCGGGCGAGACCCGAGGTTCAGCTCGGCGATCTCGGCGATCGGCGTGGCGGCGAAGAAGTAGTCGGTGAAGCCCGGGGTCTCGTAGACCAGGTTGCGATAGGCCTGGTAGGCCAGTTCGGACAGTTCCGCCATCACGGTTTCGTAGCGCGCCAGGCGCTCGGCCTTCGCGCCTTCGACCGGATGCGGCGTCAGGCTCGCTTCCAGCGTGGCCGCCACCAGCAGCTCGAGGTTGCGCCGGCCGATCTCCGGGTTCGAGAACTTCGAGGCGATGATCTCGCCCTGTTCGGTCAGGCGGATCTGGCCGTTCACCGTGCCCGGCGGCTGGGCCAGGATCGCCTGGTAGCTCGGGCCGCCGCCGCGTCCGACGGTGCCGCCGCGGCCGTGGAACAGGCGCAGCTTTACGTTGGCGCGTTCGAACACCTCGACCAGTTTCAGCTCGGCCTGGTAGAGCTCCCAGTTCGAGGTGAGGAAGCCGCCGTCCTTGTTCGAGTCAGAGTAGCCGAGCATGACTTCCTGCAGCCGGCCCTGGTGCTCGATGATGCGCGCCACCGGCGGCAGGGCCATCCAGGTTTCCATGATGCTTGCCGCGCGCTGCAGGTCGGGGATGGTCTCGAACAGCGGGATTACCATCACCTCGGACATGCCTTGCGAGACCTTCAGCAGGCCGCCTTCCTTCTGCAGCAGCAGCACTTCGAGCAGGTCGGATACGGCCTCGGTATGCGAGATGATGTAGTTACGGATCGCGCGCGCGCCGTAGCGCTGGCGGATCTCGCGCGCCGCGCGCACGATGGCCAGCTCCGATTCGGTCTCCTCGGAATAGCTTTCGTAGGGCGTGTACAGCAGGCGCGGCTGGGCCAGTTCGGCCAGCAGCAGCGCTACCTTGTCGTCCTCGGACAGGGCCGCGTAGTCGGCCTCGACGCCGGCCTTTTCGAACAGCTCGGCCAGCACGCGCTCGTGCACGTCCGAGGTCTGGCGCATGTCGAGCGAGGCGAGGTGGAAGCCGAAGATGCGCGCGCCGCGCATCAGGCCTGCCAGGCGCGGCGCGATCAGCATCGCGCCATGGTTCGCCGCCAGCGACTCGGCCACGATCTGCAGGTCGGCGCCGAATTCGCTGGCATCGAGGTAGGGCGCGGCGTGGCCGACTTCCTTGCGCAGGATGTTGGTCGCGCCCAGCTCGCGCGCGGTGGCCGCCAGGCGCGCGTAGATGCCGATCAGGGCGCGGCGGTAGGGCTCGTCCTCGCGGTGCGGCGACTGGTCGGTCGAGCGCTCGGCCAGCGACTGCATCGCGGGCGTGATGTCGACCATCAGGGTCGAGGTCGACAGCTCGGCGCCGAGCGCGTGCACTTCGTCCAGGTACCAGTCGAGGATCGTGGTCGCGTGGCGCATCACCGCATGGCGCATGGTGTCGGCGTTGACGTTCGGGTTGCCGTCGCGGTCGCCGCCGATCCAGCTGCCCATCTGCACGTAGGCGGCGTCGCCCAGCTGCGCCGGCTTGCCGTGGTACTGCACGCCGATCTCGTCCTCGATGTCGTCGTACAGCGAAGGCAGCTCGCGGAGAAAAGTAATGCGGTAGTAGGACAGGGCGTTCTCGATCTCGTCGGCCACCGTCAGCTTGGTGTAGCGCAGCATGCGGGTCTGCCACAGCGTGGCGATGCGTGCATGCATCAGCTGCAGGTTGCGCACCTGTTCCTTGGGCGTGAGCGGCAAATCGCGCTCGGCCAGCAGGCGCGCGATGTCGTGCTCGGCGTCGAGAATGCTCTTGCGCTGGACCTCGGTCGGGTGGGCGGTGAGCACCGGCGAGATCAGGGCATTGCGGAAGAAGTTCTCGACGGTCGGCTGCGGCACGCCGGCGGCGCGCAGTTTCCCCAGCGCGTAGCCGACGCTGCCTTCGCGCGGCGGCGAGCCGTTCAGCAGGTGGGTGCGGCGGCGCCGGTTGTGGTGCTGGTCCTCGGCGATGTTCGCCAGGTGCGAGAAATACGAAAACGCCCGCACCACCGAGATCGTCTGGTTGCGGGTGAGCTTGTGCAGCAGGGTCGTCAGCTCCTGGCCGGCTTCCGGATCGGCATCGCGGCGGAAGCGCACGGCGGTCTGGCGGATGGTCTCGACGACGTCGAAGACGGCGTCGCCTTCCTGGTCGCGCAGCACGTCGCCGAGCAGGCGGCCGAGCAGGCGGATGTCTTCTTTCAGGGGGGCGTCCTTGTCGGCGCCGGCGAGGGTGTCGGGTGCAACGGGTTTGTCCATATCGACCACTGATTCTCTAATGTTGGAAACGCCGGGTTGTGCATGGCGATCGGCCACGTTCTGCAATGAGGCCCCATGCTAAAATTTGTGATCCTATGCAAGGGCCTTTACTGGCATCGGCTGGTGAGCAACGACAGTGAAAGAATTTTTGTTTTGAAAGCATCCGACATGACGCAGCAGGTGGAAGTGCCATCGCAACTGATTATCGCATCGCGCGAGAGCCGCCTGGCCATGTGGCAGGCGGAACACGTGCGCGACCGTCTGGCCGCATTATATCCAGATTGCCGAATTAGCATTCTTGGAATGACGACGCGCGGCGACCAGATCCTCGACCGCACCCTCTCGAAGGTGGGCGGCAAGGGCCTGTTCGTGAAGGAACTGGAAGTGGCCATGGCCGAGGGCCGCGCCGACCTGGCCGTCCATTCGCTGAAGGACGTGCCGATGGACTTGCCGGAAGGCTTCGAGCTGGCCGCCGTGCTCGAGCGCGAAGACCCGCGCGACGCCTTCGTGTCGAACGACTACGCCAGCCTGGACGAGCTGCCGGCCGGCGCCGTCGTCGGCACCAGCAGCCTGCGCCGCCAGGCCCTGGTCGCGGCGCGCTACCCGCACCTGGTGATCCAGCCGCTGCGCGGCAACCTCGACACCCGCCTCGGCAAGCTCGACCGCGGCGACTACGCGGCCATCATCCTGGCCGCCGCCGGCCTCAAGCGGCTGGGCCTGCCCCAGCGCATCCGCAGCGTGCTGGCGCCGGAGCTGAGCCTGCCGGCCGCGGGGCAGGGCGCGATGGCGATCGAGATCGCGAGCGGAGAGCGCCTGGACGGCGCCGACCTGCGCGCCCTGCTGGCGCCGCTGAACCACCTGGACACCGCGCGCGCCGTCATGGCCGAGCGCAAGGTATCGAAGATCTTCGGGGGCAGCTGCCAGATCCCGCTGGCGGCCCACGCC
>DEKZ01000359.1:0-3868 GCA_002354135.1 Massilia sp. UBA2709
GCCCACGCCGGTGTCGCTGACGGTGAGCAGGACTTCCTCGTCCTCGGCGCCGATCGCGATGTCGATGGTGCCGCCGGCGGGCGTGTATTTCAGCGCGTTGTCGATCAGGTTGGTGGCGATCTGCTCGAGGCGGGTCGGGTCGCCGTCGACCCAGTTCGGCGCCAGGTCGACGTTGATGCGGTAGCCGGTGGTGCGGCCGGTGGCGCGGAAGGTGTCGAGGCAGGCGCCGACCAGGCTGGCCATGTCGACCGGGCGGCGCGCCAGCAGGATCTTGCCCGACATGGCGCGCGACAGGTCGAGCAGGTCGTCGACGATGCGCGACAGGTGCTGGCTCTGGCGCCCGATGATCTGGCGCGCGCGGCTTGCCATCTCGGGACCGGCGCCGGGCATGTCGATCAGGGCCGCGGCGCTGCTGATGGCCGACAGCGGGTTGCGCAGCTCGTGGCCGAGCATGGCGAGGAATTCGTCCTTGGCGTGGCTCTTGCGTTCGGCCGCCTGGCGGTCCTCGATCTCGCGCATCAGGCGCTCGTTGGTGGCGGTGAGCTCGAGGGTATGCTGGGACAGCTTGTCGGCCTGACGCCGCAGCTGTTCGTTCTTGTTGGCCAGCGCCACGAAGACCGAGACCTTGGCGTGCAGGATCTGCGGGATCACCGGGGTGAACAGGAAGTCGGCGGCGCCGCGCTGGTAAGCCTTCAGGCGGTCGATCTCGTCGGCCAGGAAGGCGGTGACGAAGATGATCGGGATGTCGGCCGAGCGCGCGCGCTGGTGGATCGCCTCGGCGGTCTCGAAGCCGTCCATGCCGGGCATGTTGACGTCGAGGATGATGACTGCGAAATCGTGCAGCAGGACCTGGCGCAGCGCTTCCTGGCCGGAACGCGCCGAGAGCACCGTATAGCCGGTTTCGTTGGCCCATTGGTCGAGCAGGCTGGTCAATGCCAGCAGGCTGGCTGCGTCGTCGTTGACGACCAGAATCTTCGGTTTGTCGGTGGTTGGCACGTCGTTCCTGCTGCGTTGTCGAGGCAAAGGCCGATCACTCTGCGGTCCTGCAAGCATAGCAGAGTGTGTCCGCTTTCCGAAAGTAAAGACACGGTTGTGCGGCGTGGAATGATAGCACGGCAATATGCAATGTTTGCCAGCAATCGTGCGCGTGTCCGCGCCGGCTGTTGCGCCGCATGTACGGCACCGCACATACCGGCCGGGGAGCCCTGTGCGATAGTGGAACCGTGTCCAGTTCAACCGTGTCAATGGAGGACAGGCCGCCCACTTGAAAGGACAAATATGAATATCACTACAATCGTCAACGAAGCGTTCCACGGCAAGTCGCCGCGCGAACTGATGGACTGTCCGCTGACCGCGCTGAGCGGCGTCGGCGAGAAAGAGGCCAAGGCATTGCAGGATGCGTTCGGCGTCACCACCGTCGGCCAGCTGGCGCGGCTGGAGGTCGTTGCCAATGCCGTCGCGCTCAACATGATGGCCGGCGCCGGCGGGCAGCCCCAGGGCGAAGCCGCCAAGGAAACCCTGCTCGACGAGGCCGTCGAGATGACCTTCCCGGCCAGCGACCCGATCTCGGTCGATTCCGGGATCACGCGCATCGAAGTCGCGCCGGACAAGGTCGACGCCGCCCGCGACCACCAGGGCGCCGACGCGATCGCGGCGCACAACGAAGAAGCGCTGGGCAAGCCCTGCGTCGGCACCGAGTCGAAGCAGCCGGGCAGCGCCTGAGCGGCGGACCCTGCGCCGGCGGCTGACGCCGGCGTCACCACGGCGCCCGTGCGTCCGCATTCGTTGCGGGCGGCGGGCGCCGTTGTCGTTGATGCGTGGTCGAGTATGGCAAAGGCGTAGGGTGGGCGCCCCGTGCCCACCAGAACGGGGCACATTGTTGGCCTTATATTCGCATGAGGCTCACGTCACCGTTACCAAGGCTCGTGCACCCACTGTCCATGGTTCCGGTGGGCACGGGGCGCCCACCCTACGGTCCTCGGGAATGAAAACGGCGCCGGGCTGGTGGGCCGGCGCCGATCGAAAGGGCAGGCCGCCCGTGGGCGGCTGGCGGGTCTTCAGCGATGCTGAGCCAGCTCAGCCACCTGCTTTGGGGGCGGCTTCACCGCCACCTGGCGCGTGCCTCCGGCGGTCGAGCAGTAGCGGTTCTTGCCGGCGCGCTTGGCTTCGTAGAGCGCGTAGTCGGCGATGCTGATCAGGGCGTCGACCGATTCGGCGTCGTCCGGGTAGATGCTGATGCCGATCGAGGTCGACAGGCGCAGCGTCAGGTCGTTGATGAAGAAGGGCTCGGAGAGCGCTTCGACCAGCTTGGCGGCCGGACCCTGGGCATCGGCCAGGCTGTGGATGTCGCCCAGCACCACCATGAATTCGTCGCCGCCCAGGCGCGCCACCGTGTCTTCCTTGCGCGAGGAGGCCAGCAGGCGCTGCGAGACCATCTTCAGGATCTCGTCGCCGTAGGCGTGGCCATAGGTATCGTTGATCGCCTTGAAGCCGTCCAGGTCGAGATACATGATCGCGGCCTTGGCATGGCTGCGGTTGGCGTGCTGCAGGGCCGTTTCGATGCGGTCCTCCAGCAGGCGCCGGTTGGGCAGGCCGGTGAGCGCGTCGTGCAGGGCCAGTTCCTGCTGGGCTTTCGAATACTGGGCCAGCTCCTTGTAGAGCAGGCGCACCTCGAGCATGTTGTGGATGCGTTTGTGAACCTCGAGCAAGTCGAACGGCTTGCTGATGAAGTCGCGCGCGCCCGCTTCCAGGGCGGCAATCTTGAAACTCGGCTGGGCCGTCAGGGCCAGCACCGGCAGGTAGCCGCCTTTTTCGATTTCCTTGAGGCTCTTCATGACCTGGAAACCGTTCAGGCCAGGCATCTGCAGGTCGAGCAGGATCAGGTCGTAGTTGTGCTCGCGGTGCAGCGGACACACCTGTTCCGGCTCCATGGTCGAGCTGACGTTGGTATAGCCCTCTTCGCGCAATATCTCTTCCATCAGCTCGATATTGTCGGGCGAATCGTCTACAACCAAAATTTTGGCGTTCAAAATGTCTTGTCTGCTCGGCATGCTTCTTCTCGTCTAAATTGGTACTGGAAGGAAACAAATTTCACTCAGGAATCCGACTTTCCCATCTATCTTAGTCTAGCAAAGCCCCCGAAATTTCTTGTAGGACAGCGCCGCGTCCGTGGGTAGGAACATCACAATCGTGTTCTGGCTGCGGCGGGGCGCACCAGCGAGGCCACGGCCGCGATCAGTTCGCTCGGCTCGACCGGCTTCGAAATATGGGCGTTGAAACCGGCCTCGAGCGCGCGCAGGCGGTCTTCCGAGCGGGCAAAGGCGGTCAGCGCGACGGCCGGCAACAGGCCGCCGCGGTCGCGGCCAAGGCCGCGCACCCAGGACAGCAGTTCCAGGCCGTCGACCTCGGGCATGCCCAGGTCGCTGATCAGGATGTCGGGCAGGTCGGCGCGCAGCACGTCGAAGGCTTCGCGCGCGCTGGCGGCAATGCGCACCCGGGCATTGCAGTCGGTCAGGATGCGCGCGATCAGTTCGCGCGCGTCGCGGTCGTCGTCCACCACCAGCACCGAGGCGCCTTTCAGGTCGCGCAGCGTCAGTTCCGGCGTCGCCGGCGCCGGCGTGCCGACCAGGCCGCTGCGGATGCGCGTGGCCTGCGGCGCGGTTTTCGCCAGCGGCAGCTCGATCGAGAAGCTGGCGCCCAGGCCTTCGCCGGGACTGTCGGCGCGCACCGTGCCGCCGTGCTGCTCGATCAGGTGCTTCACGATCGCCAGGCCCAGACCCAGTCCGCCGTGGCGGCGCGTCATCGAGGCGTCGGCCTGGGTGAACGGGTCGAAGATCGCCTGCAGGCGCTCGGGCGCGATGCCGATGCC
>DEKZ01000359.1:3907-6947 GCA_002354135.1 Massilia sp. UBA2709
GGGTGAACTTGATCGCGTTCGACAGCAGGTTCCACACCACCTGCTGCAGGCGCGCGGGGTCGCCGGCGATCATGCCGGGATTCGGCTCGTAGCGCTTTTCCAGGCGGATGTTCTTGGCGTCGGCCGCCGGGCGCACCGTCTCGATGGCGGCGTCGACGAAACTGGCCGGCACGAGGGTCTGCATGTCGAGCATCACCTTGCCCGAGGTGATTCGGCTCATGTCGAGCAGGTCCTCGATCAGCTGCGCCTGCGAGCGGGCGTTGCGCTCGATCGTCTGCAGGCCGCGCTGCAGGTCGGCCTCGTCCTTGCCGCCGCGGCGCAGCACCTGGGCCCAGCCGAGGATGGCCGACAGCGGCGTGCGCAGCTCGTGCGACAGGGTGGCCAGGAATTCGTCCTTCATCTGGCTCGAGCGCTCGGCCTCGGCGCGCGCCTCGCGCTCGCTCTCGAGCAGCACCTTGCGTTCCTCGGCGGCCTGCTGGGCGGCCTCGTACAGGCGCGTGTTGTCGAGGGCGACCGCGGCCTGGGCGGCGATGCCGCGCACGATGCGCTCGGTGCGTTCGGTGAACACGCCGGGTTCCGGGTGACCGAAGAACATCGTGCCCATCGCTTCGCCGCTGGCGGCCACCACCGGCACCGAGAGGTAGCTGCGCACGATCGGCTTGTCCGAGAACAAGGCGAAGCGCGGCGCGAACTGGGACGACGGGCCGCCGCCCGGGTCGGCGCTGATGTCGTTCGAGCGCACCAGTCCAACGCCGCGGAAGCTCGGCCCGAACAGGGCGGTGGCGTGCGGCTCGCCGAAGCTCTGGAATTCGTTGGCGGTGCCGCCTGTCAGGGTGTAGAGCGAGAAGGTCGGCTTCTCGCCTTCCTTGCCGTGGTAGAAGAAGGCGCCGAAGCGGGCGCCGGCGATGCCGCTGGCGGCATCGGTGGCCACCTGCAGCAGCGAGCGCAGGTCGCGTGTCGAGGCCAGGGCGTCGCCGGTGCTGTTGAGCAGCTCCAGCACTTTCGACTCCTCGCGCAGCGCCTGTTCGGCGCGCTTGACCTGGTCGACGTCGGTACTCGTGCCGAACCAGCGCACCACCATGCCGCGGCGGTCGCGCACCGCGTTCACGCGCGTCAGGAACCAGCGGTACTGGCCGTCGGCGCCGCGGATCGGGTATTCCATCTCGAACGGTTCGCCGGTGCGGATCGAGGTGCGCCAGTGCTCCTGCATGGCGGGCAGGACCTCGGGGTCGACCGTGTCTTGCCAGCCCCAGCCGCTCGCCTGTTCCAGCGTGGTGCCGGTGTACTCGTACCAGCGCTCGTTGAACCAGACGATGGCGCCGTCGGCCTGGGCCATCCAGGCCAGCTGCGGGATGGTGTTGGCCAGGGCGCGCAGCACTTCCTCGCTCTGGCGCAGGCTGTCCTCGGCGTTCTTGCGCGAGGAGATGTCCTGCACCACGCCGGTCATGCCCACCACGCTGTCGCGCAGCGCCGGGTTGGCGTAGTCGGCGCGGCCGACCAGGGCGACCCAGCGCACCTGGCCGCCGTCGGACAGCAGCCGGCATTCGATGTTCAGGTCGGTATGGGTGGCAAAGGCGTGCAGCACCGCGCGCCGCACCATTTCGCGGTCGGCTTCGTCCAGGCGCCCGCGCAGGGCCAGCCAGGCCAGCGGGGTTTCCGCTTCCAGGCCGAGGATGGACGCCGCCCGCTCGCCCAGGATCACGCGGTCGCTGGCGGCGTCCCAGCGCCAGTCGCCCAGGCGGCCGGCCGCCAGCGCCACCTGCAGGCGGCTGTTGCCGTCGATCAGGGCCTGCTGGTCGGCGCGGCGCTGGGTGATGTCCTGGAAATAGAGGGTCAGGCCGTCGGGCGAAGGGTAGAGGCGCGCCTCGATCCAGATCGACAGGCGCGGATAGAAGAACTCGCGGCTGCCCATCTGGCGCGATTCCATCGCGCGGCGCAGCTCGTTGGCCAGGTTGGTGCCCTGCAGTTCGTCGAATTCGTCCCACAGGCTCTTGCCGAGCAGGCCCTCGCGGGTCTTGTTCAGGGGCGCCAGCATCGCCAGGGCGCGGCCGTTGATGTACGTGATGCGCCAGTCGAAGTCGACCGCGCAGAAAGCGTCGGTCAGGCTCTCGAGCATGTTCTCCATGCGTTCGTTGGCCTGGCGCAGCGCTTCCTTAGCCGCCATCAGCTCGGCTTCGGCGCGCTGGCGGGCGGCCAGCACGTTCGAGGCATTGCGCAGGGCGGCCGAGCGCATGATCTCGAGGTCGTCGCGGTTGTCGCTCACGCGTGCATCCCTTCGCGTCCGCACGCGTACGTGAACCCGCGCGGCGGAGGCGGACGCGTGCGTTTGCAGGTGGTATCGGTCGAGATCATGGTTCGTTGTGTCGGGCGCGGCACGGTCGGTGCGTAACGGGTGTGCGGCAGCAGGCGGGTGTGCGGCAGCAGGCGCACGGGCGCCCAGGTGCGGCCTGGCGCCATTCTAGCCCAGCCGGGTTGGCGGCCTGCACACAGTTGGGCGGCACTCAGGCGCCCACCCGCAGTTGGCCGGCCACCTTGCCCAGGGCATCCTGGAGCTGATCGAGTTCGTAAGGCTTCTGCAGCGACTGGTAAGGGAACTCGAGATGGCGCAGCAGCATGTCCCCGTAGCCCGACGCGAAGATCACTTTCAGGTGCGGATGGCGGGAGAGCGCCTCGCGCGCCAGGTCGACGCCGGACATGCCGGGCAGGCTGACGTCGGTAAACAGCACGTGGTAGCGCTTGCCGGCCATGTGCGCCAGCGCGTCGTCCGGATGGGCCACGCCGTCGGCCTCGTAGCCGAAGGCCTTGAGCATCTCGCACACCAGGTACTGGGAATCGAGGTTGTCCTCGACCACCAGGATCTGCAGGGCGCCGCTTTCTTCCGGCGCGCTGGCCTGGACGGCGCTGGCCGGCGCCAGCGCGCACAGTACGCCGCCAACCTTGCCGTCCGCGGCGATCGGCGTGAAATGCAGGTCGTAGCGCTCCGGTCCGACGGCGCCGAAGCTGACCGCGGCGCCCGGCACCACGGCCGCTTCGCCGCGCC
>DEKZ01000138.1 GCA_002354135.1 Massilia sp. UBA2709
CGGCGCCCGGCCGGCGCGGTGCTGCGGACGCCGGCCTTCACGCGGCGATGCGCGTACCAGGCGAGAGCCAGGACCGGCACCAGCCAGGCGCCGGCCTGCATCAGTTCGGCAGCGCCGTAGGCGAGGGCGCCGCCCAGGGTCCCGCCGCCCAGGTTGCGCAACACCGCCACGCTGAGCAGGTCGCCGAAATAGCTCAGCACGCGATACTTGGCCACGATGGCCGCGACACTGATGCCGCCATAGACGAACAGGAAGTGCAAGCGCGTGAGCGAGGCCGCCGAACCCCGGTACAGGCCCAGCAGATGGAACAGGTACCAGAAACATCCCGCCAGGCCGAATTCGACGGCGAACACGGTGCCGGCAAATACCAGCCGGGAGCCGGCCGTGTCGATGCGTTCGGCCAGCAGGAAGCCGCCGGTGAACAGATTGTATTTCCGCTCCAGCAGGGCGATGTCGAGGAGGGTGAGGAGGCAGACGACAGCAAGCAGCGTCCAGGCGCTGGCGCCTGGCTTGCGTACACAACGAGGAAACTTCATGCGGGGAGAGACAGGCCTTGCGAAGGGAAACTGTATAAACAAATCGAAGGCGAGATAGTGCCTCAAGTCACCTTAACAAAGAGGCAAATATCATGAAAAATGAAAAACTAATGTGTTTTCTCGCAATTATTGTTGTATTTATACAATTCCAGTGAGGCCATGCCCGGACTTCCGTGCTCAGGCCGCGCTGCCGGACAGCTTCTGCAACTGTGCCGTTCCCTGCGGGGTCAGCATCGGCGAAATGTCCGGATCGCGCGAAAACGCATCGGCGAAGAAGGACACGAAATGGCTGATCTTCAGCGAAGGCTTGCGCGCCGGCTGGAACACGACGTTCAGCGGCAGCGGCGGCAGGCGGTAGCGCGTCAGGATCGGTTTCACGCGCCCGGCGCGGATGTCGTCGCCATAGATCCACAGCGGCGAGTAGGCGATGCCGAGACCTTCGACCACGGCCTGGCGGATCGCCTCCGAGCTGTTCGACTGGAAGTTGCCGTTCACGCGCACGGCGAGCTGCTCGCCGGCCTCGTCCTGGAAATTCCATTCGTTGAGGTTGACCAGGCCGGTGTAGACCAGGCACTGGTGCTGGCGTAGGTCTGCCGGCTCCTGCGGTTCGCCGTGCCGCGCCAGGTAGCCGGGCGCGGCCAGCGCCGCGCGGTGGGCGGTGCCGATGCGGCGCGCGACCAGGCGGCTGTCCTTCAGTTCCCCCACGCGGAAGGCGACGTC
Organism: Massilia sp. UBA2709; assembly: GCA_002354135.1. Taxonomy (GTDB): domain Bacteria; phylum Pseudomonadota; class Gammaproteobacteria; order Burkholderiales; family Burkholderiaceae_D; genus Telluria. The sequence continues at coordinate 1,257 of DEKZ01000138.1, forward strand.
GATGCCGCCGACGACCAGGTCGACGAAGCCGTCGTCGAGCTGCAGGTCGATCTTCAGCTTCGGGTAGCGCTCGTAGAAGCTCGCAAGGCGCGGCACGATGTGCAGGCGCCCGAAGGACACCGGCGCGGCCACCCGCAGCACGCCCGTGATCTCGTTCTCGGTGCGGTGCAGTTCGGCGCGCGCTTCCTCCAGCGTGTCGAGCACCTGGCGGCAGCGTTCGTAATAACGTTTGCCCGCTTCGGTCAGCGCGTGGCTGCGCGTCGAACGCACCAGCAGCTTCGCGCCCAGCAGGGTCTCGAGCGCCTGCACCTGCTTGCTGATCGCCGACTGCGTGCTGCGCTCCTCGCGCGCGACGGCCGAGAAGTTGCCGGTCTCGACAACCCGCACAAAGGTTTCCATCAAACGTAGCCGATCCATGTGTTCACCTATTCCTGTCAGGAATAAATCTTATCATTCGTGCGGGCTACCAAGGCGCGCCGGGAATATTCATACTTTCAACTGTAGCGGCCGCCGGCGATTTCATCGAACGACCGGCGGCCCTGTTATCACTCACCTATTTCACGGACCAGACACCATGACCCACAAATTGTTCGAACCCGCCCGCATCGGCGACATCGAGGTCGCCAACCGTGTCGTGATGGCGCCGCTGACGCGCAGCCGCGCCGACGAGCCGGCTGGCGACATTCCCGGCAGCCCGATGAACGTCGAGTACTACCGCCAGCGCAGCAACGCCGGCCTGATCATCAGCGAAGGCACCCAGGTCTCGCCGGTCGGCAAGGGCTACATGGCGACGCCCGGCATCTACAGCGACGCCCAGGTCGAAGGCTGGAAGCCGATCACCCAGGCCGTGCACGATGCCGGCTCGAAGATCGTGGCCCAGATCTGGCACGTCGGCCGCGTGACCCACCCGAACCTGACCGGCGGCGTGCAGCCGGTGGCGCCTTCGGCCGTGACGCCCAAGGTGATCGCCTATACCCGCGCCGGCAAGGTCGATGCGCTCGAGCCGCGCGCCTTGTCGGTCGCCGAGATCAAGGAGATCGTCGAGGAATACCGCCGCGGCGCCGCCAACGCGATCCGCGCCGGTTTCGACGGCATCGAACTGCATGGCGCCAACGGCTACCTGATCGACCAGTTCCTGCGCGACGGCGCCAACAAGCGCACCGACGAATATGGCGGTTCGATCGAGAACCGCGCCCGTTTCGCGCTGGAAGTGGTCGACGCCGTGGTGGCCGAGATCGGCGCCGGCCGGGTCGGCATCCGCCTGTCGCCGGTGACGCCGGCCAACGACCTGTCGGACAGCAATCCGCAAGCCGTGTTCGGCTACCTGGTCGAAGAGCTGGACAAGCGCGGCATCGCCTTCATCCACTTCGTCGAGGGCGCCACCGGCGGTCCGCGCGACATCCCGGGCTTCGACTTCGCCTGGGCGCGCAGGGCCTTCAAGGGCACCTATATCGCCAACAACGGCTACACCCGCGAGATGGCGATCGAAGCGGTCGACAGCGGCCGTGCCGACGCGGTGGCGTTCGGACGCGCCTACATCGCCAATCCGGACCTGGTGCAGCGCCTGAAGCTCAATGCCCCGCTGAACACGCCGAACCCGCAGACCTTCTACAGCCACGGCGAAGAGGGCTACATCGACTACCCGTCGCTGGACAAGGCGGCATAAGCGAGCGCTGCATGACAGCAAGAGGCCAACCTGCGGGTTGGCCTTTTTCGCTTCATGCGTCCACTCCTGCGACCATTCATGCGCGCCCGGTCCGGACGCCTGTGTTCCAATAGGGCGGCGAATATCCGCCCGAGGGAAGCGATCATGACGAACGAATTCAAGGCCGGCGACAAGGTGACGTGGGAGTCGTCGCAGGGAACGGTCCACGGTACGGTCAAGAAGAAGCTGACCGCGCACACCACCATCAAGGGCCACGAGGTGGCCGCTTCGCCGGAGAACCCGGAATACCTGGTCGTGAGCGACAAGACCGGGGCTGAAGCGGCGCATAAACCTTCGGCGCTCAAGAAAGCATAAGGCCGCAGCGCGGCCATGCCTTAAGATGCGCTTCATCTTCGCGTCGTCCAATGAACGACGCAATGCATTCGATGAGGCCTCCTGATGCGCATCCTGCTGGTTGAAGACGATACCTCGCTGGGCGAAACGATTCGCGACTGGCTGCGCCTGGACGACAGCGCGGTCGACTGGGTGCAGCGCGGCGACCTGGCGCATACCGCCCTGCGCACCCACCATTACGACTGCGTGCTGCTCGACCGCGGCTTGCCCGGCCTGTCCGGCGACGCCCTGCTGGCCGAGCTGCGCGCGGCCGGCAACGCCGTGCCGGTGATCCTGATCACGGCCTTCAATGCGCTCGCCGACCGGGTCGAAGGCCTGGACCTGGGCGCGGACGACTACCTGGTCAAGCCTTTCGAGCTGGAGGAAATGTCGGCGCGCGTCCGGGCCGCCGTGCGGCGCGGCGCCAACCAGGCCGGCAGGCAGCTGGTGCACGGCGACATCGCCCTCGACCCCGAGACGCGCCAGGCCACGATCGGGGACCGCCCGGTCGCGCTGACCGCGCGCGAATACCACGTGC
>DEKZ01000371.1 GCA_002354135.1 Massilia sp. UBA2709
ATGCCGACGTGGCGCGCCGCGCCGCCGGGCTGGCGCTGGCCGGCGCCCTGCGCGACAAGCTGCGCGCCTGCCAGGAGCTCGAGGATTCGCTGGCCCAGCCCGGCCAGCACGTCTCCGGCGCCGACTGGCGCAACCGCTGGGCGGCGCTGCTGCCGGCCGGCAGCGAATATGACCCGGTGCTCGACGCGCGCTTCGAGGCCGCGCTGAACGCCTTGGCGAGCGACCGTGAAGGCTATGCGCGCCTGCTCGAAGCGAATCGCGCCACCCTGCTGCAGGAACTGCTGCGCCAGGAAGTCGCCGCCGGCATCGACAGCGGCGCCGAGTTCGCGCGCGAGCGCCTGAAACTCCAGGTCGAGGCCCTGCAGTCGACCCTGAAGGCGGGCGAGAAGCCGGGCCACAAAGGCGCGGGCCTGCGCCAGCTGTGCGCCTTGCCGGCACTAAGCGACGAGCGCACCGCGCTGCGCATCGAGCAGCTCATCATGCGCACGGCACGGGAGGGCAAATGAGCCAGGTGAGGGTGCAGGCCGGGGACTTCGACCTCGGCCAGGAATTGGCGCGCCTGCGCGAAGGCGACGCCCGCGTCGGCGCGGTGGTGAGTTTTGTCGGCACCGTGCGCGACATGAACGACGGCTCCTCCGTGTCCGAAATGGAGCTGGAACACTATCCGGGCATGACGGAAAAGGCGCTGGAAGACATCGTCGAGCAGGCGAAAGCCCGCTGGCCGCTCTACAACGCGCTGGTGATCCACCGCGTCGGCCCGCTCGCGCCCCTGGAGCAGATCGTGCTGGTGGCCGTCAGCGCGGCCCACCGCGGCGAAGCCTTTGCCGCCTGCGAATTCATCATCGACTACCTGAAGACCGACGCGCCGTTCTGGAAGAAGGAGCAGACGCCCGAGGGCGCGCGCTGGGTCGATGCGCGCCTGTCGGACGACAGCGCCAAGGCCAAGTGGAAGACCGCATGAGGACCAGCACTTGAGCTGGCTCGCGGTGGGGGCGGGCGCGGCCATCGGCGCCTGGCTGCGCTGGGGGCTGGGGCTGTGGCTGACCAATGTGCATGCCTCGATCCAGGCCGGCACGCTGGCGGCCAACCTGGTCGGGGGCTACCTGATCGGCATCGCGCTCGGCTTTTTCTCGCACCACCCGCATTTGACTCCCGAGTGGCGCCTGTTCGTCGTCACCGGTTTCCTCGGCGGCCTGACCACCTTCTCCAGTTTTTCCGGCGAATCGGTGGCGCTGCTGCAGCGCGGCGAGTACGGCTGGGCGCTGGCGCATACGCTGCTGCACCTGGGCGGCTCGATCCTGCTGTGCATCGCGGGGTTTGCGACCTGGCGCGCGCTAAGGGGCTGACTGCGGGCTGACTGCGGGCTGACTACGGGCTGACTAGGGGCGAACCGCGGGACTGACTGCGCGGCTGGCTGTTCTTGCGCAAGGACGGCGGGCCGTCCTCCGGGCAAAGTTTCGACTGGACAACAACCGGAGCCAGCCATGACCAATGCCTACCGCCCGACCGCCGCCTTCGTCGGCGCTTCCTGGGGTGCACTGCTGATCGGCGCGATCGCGTACCTGATCGGTTTGTGGAACGCCCAAATGCAACTCAACGAAAAAGGGTATTACCTGACCCTGCTCATGTACGGCCTGTTTGCCGCCGTTTCGCTGCAGAAGACCGTGCGCGACCGCAGCGAAGGCGTCCCGGTCACCAACCTGTATGCCGGCCTGTGCTGGGTGTCGCTGGGCGCAAGCGTGCTGCTGTTGACGGTCGGCCTGTGGAACGCCACGCTCGAGCGCAGCGAGAAGGGTTTCTATGCCATGTCTTTCCTGCTCAGCCTGTTTGCCGTGGTTGCGGTGCAGAAGAACGTGCGCGACGTAGGCGCCATCCCCGCCGCGTCCGGCGTACGCCCCGGGGAGGTGTCCGCTGGATGAAAAAACGCGGCAGGCAGCCGAGCCTGCCTGCCGCAACCGGCGCGGTCTGCTGACCGGCCTTAACCGTGCGCCGCATCCGCCCGGCTGCGCCACAGCGAATACGCAATCCCGGCCGCGATCAGCACCGCGGTGACCGCCAGCGACAGCGATGCCGGCACCTTGCCCCCGAAGACGAAGTCGCCCAGGAAGATCTTCGAGCCGATGAACACCAGCACCGCCGCCAGCGAGTACTTCAGGTAGCGGAAGCGCTGCACCACGTCCGCCAGCGCGAAGTACAGGGCGCGCAGGCCCAGCACCGCGAAGATGTTCGAGGTGTAGACGATGAAGGGGTCGCTGGTGATGGCGAAGATCGCGGGCACGCTGTCGACCGCAAAGACGACGTCGGTGAACTCGACCATGAGGAGCGCGAGCAGCAGCGGCGTCGCATACCAGAGCTTGCGCCCGGGCTGCGACGGATGCGGCAGGCGCACCACGAAGTCGTGGCCGTGCGTGGCGTCGGTCACGCGCAGGTGGCGCCGCAGCCAGGCCAGCAGGGCGCTGTCGCGTACCTGGTTCGGGTTCTCGGCCACGAACAGCATCTTGATGCCGGTGACGACCAGGATCGCGCCGAAGATGTACAGCACCCAGTAGTAGCTGGCCACCAGGGCCGAGCCGGCGCCGATCATGACGCCGCGGGTGACGATCACGCCGAGGATGCCCCAGAACAGCACGCGGTGCTGGTAGAGCGGCGGAATCGCCAGCGTCGCGAAGATCAGCGAGATGACGAAGATGTTGTCGAGCGAAAGACTCTTCTCGATCAGGAAGCCGGTGTAGAACTCCAGCGCCTTCTCGCTGCCGAAGCCGTGCCAGACCCACAGGCCGAAAGCCAGGCCCGCGGTCAGGTAGAGCGCCGAGAGCTTGAGGCTCTCGGTGACGCCGATGACGTGGTCATCGCGGTTCAGGACCCCCAGGTCGAAGGCCAGCAGCAGGACGACGATCGCCAGGAACACCAGCCACATCCACACCGGTGCGCCCAGCCAGACGACACTCAGGAAGTCCATGGCGTCAGCCCTCCGTCACGGCCTCGTTGTCCGCCGGGACCGACCACTTGCGCTGGGCGCGCCGCAGCAGCAGGTGCTCGCGGCTGTCGATCCGGCTATCGGCATGGACGATGTCGAGCATCGCCTTCAGCACGTGCATGCGCAGCAGCGGATCGGCGACCTCGTCGAGCAGGTGGTCGAGCGTGGCGTTGTCGATCTCGACGTCGGCGCGGTCATGGCGCCGGGCCGTTTCCAGCAAATCCTCGCACAGCGCCATGACGGCGTCGTCGAAGGCGTCGGCGTCGACGCCGAGGCGCTCCAGGATCGCGCTGTGCTCCAGCGCCCTGATTTCGGACGGGGCCAGATGGCCGTCCACGATCATCGACAGCGCCAGGAGGCGGCAGACGGCGTCGGGACTATTGGTTGCATGGAGTCGCATGGTTTCCTCGCTTTGGGTGGTGGTCGATGAAATCCAGCTTAGGCGACCCGGATCAAATGAAAAACCGATGATTTCTTGAAGAATATTCAGGTTTTTTCGAAGTATCGTGAATCCTGTAGCGCGCTGGCCTTGACGATCTTGAAAACCACACCCGCATCCCTATTTTCTTTTCAGTTAAAGAACACTCACTAGGGAGCAATACCATGCGGCAAGATAAATTGACGACCAAGCTCCAGGAAGCGCTGGCGGATGCCCAGAGCCTGGCGGTCGGCAACGATAACCAGTACATCGAAGCGGTCCACCTGCTCACCGCCCTGTTGAACCAGGACGACGGTGGCGCGCGTTCGCTCTTGCAGCGCGCCGGCGTGAATGTCGGCGGGCTGACCAATGCCTTGAAGAGCGCGCTCGAGCGCTCGCCCAAGGTGTCCGGCACCGGCGGCGAAGTGCTGCCGGGCCGCGAACTGATGGCCCTCCTGAACCTGGCGGACCGCGAATCGCAGAAGCGCGGCGACCAGTTCCTGTCCAGCGAAATGGTGCTGCTGGCGCTGGCCGAGGACAAGTCCGACGCCGGCCGCCTGGCGCGCGAACACGGCCTGACCCGCAAGGCGCTGGAGTCCGCGATTTCCGCCGTGCGCGGCGGCGAGAACGTGAATTCGCAGGACGCCGAAGGCCAGCGCGAAGCGCTGAAGAAATACACGCTCGACCTGACCGAGCGCGCCAGATCAGGCAAGCTCGACCCCGTGATCGGCCGCGACGACGAGATCCGGCGCGCGATCCAGGTCCTGCAGCGCCGCACCAAGAACAACCCGGTCCTGATCGGGGAACCGGGCGTCGGCAAGACCGCCATCGTCGAGGGCCTGGCCCAGCGCATCGTGAACGGCGAGGTGCCCGATTCCCTGAAGGGCAAGCGCGTGCTCTCGCTCGACATGGCGGCGCTGCTGGCCGGCGCGAAATACCGCGGCGAGTTCGAGGAGCGCCTGAAGGCCGTGCTGAAGGAGCTGGCCCAGGACGAGGGCCAGACCATCGTCTTCATCGACGAGATCCACACCATGGTCGGCGCCGGCAAGGCCGAAGGCGCGATGGACGCCGGCAACATGCTCAAGCCCGCGCTGGCAAGGGGCGAGCTGCACTGCGTCGGCGCGACCACGCTCGACGAGTACCGCAAGTACGTCGAGAAGGACGCCGCGCTCGAGCGCCGCTTCCAGAAGATCATGGTCGACGAGCCGAGCGTGGAGGCGACGATTGCCATCCTGCGCGGCCTGCAGGAGAAGTACGAGCTGCACCACAAGGTGGAGATCACCGACCCGGCCATCATCGCCGCGGCCGAGCTCTCGCACCGCTACATCAGCGACCGCTTCCTGCCCGACAAGGCGATCGACCTGATCGACGAGGCGGCGTCTAAAATCAAGATCGAGATCGACTCCAAGCCGGAAGTCATGGACAGGCTCGAACGCCGCCTGATCCAGCTGAAGATCGAGCGCGAAGCCGTGCGCAAGGAGACCGACGAGGCCTCGCTGCGCCGCCTCGAGCTGATCGGCGAGGAGATCGCCCGCCTCGAGCGCGAGTACAACGATTACGAGGAGATCCTCAAGTCGGAAAAGGCGGCGGTGCAGGGCACCACCCACATCAAGGAAGAGATCGAGCGCATCCGCCACCAGATGGAGGAAGCCAAGCGCCAGTCGAACTGGCAGAAGGTCTCCGAGCTGCAGTACGGCCGCCTGCCCGAACTCGAAGCGCAGCTGAAGCATGCCGAGGAAGCGGCCGCGGGCAAGGACGGCGAAGTGGAAAAGCCGAAGCTGCTGCGCACCCAGGTGGGCGCCGAGGAAATCGCCGAAGTGGTCTCGCGCGCGACCGGCATCCCGGTCTCGCGCATGATGCAGGGCGAGCGCGACAAGCTGCTGCACATCGAAGAGAAGCTGCATGAGCGCGTGGTCGGCCAGGACGAGGCGATCGAGGCCGTGTCGGATGCGATCCGCCGCTCGCGCGCCGGCCTGTCGGACCCGAACCGTCCGTACGGCTCCTTCATGTTCCTGGGCCCGACCGGGGTCGGCAAGACGGAGCTCTGCAAGGCGCTGGCGAGCTTCCTCTTTGATACCGAGGAGTCGCTGATCCGCATCGACATGAGCGAATTCATGGAGAAGCATTCGGTCGCACGCCTGATCGGCGCGCCGCCGGGCTATGTCGGCTACGAGGAGGGCGGCTACCTGACCGAGGCCGTGCGCCGCAAGCCCTACAGCGTGATCCTGTTGGATGAGATCGAGAAGGCGCACCCGGACGTGTTCAACGTGCTGCTGCAGGTGCTGGACGATGGCCGCATGACCGACGGCCAGGGCCGCACCGTGGACTTCAAGAACACGGTGATCGTCATGACCTCGAACCTGGGTTCGCACAAGATCCAGTCGATGGACACCGACGAGCCGGCGGTGGTGAAGCTGGCCGTGATGGCCGAGGTGCGCGGACATTTCCGCCCCGAGTTCATCAACCGCATCGACGACATCGTGGTCTTCCATGCGCTGGACGAGAAGAACATCGGCGCGATTGCGAAGATCCAGCTGCGCAGCCTGGAAGAACGCCTGGGCAAGATGGAGATGACGCTCGACATCGACGACGAGGCCCTGCAGAAGATCGCAGAAGCCGGCTTCGATCCGGTGTATGGGGCACGCCCGCTCAAGCGCGCGATCCAGCAGCAGATCGAGAATCCGCTGTCGAAGGCCATCCTGTCGGGCAGGTTCGGACCGAAGGACACCATCCCGGTGCGCGTGCGCGGCGGGCAGCTGGTGTTCGGGGAAGAACCGCAGGTCGAGCTGGCGAAGTAAGCCGTTTGATCCTGAAACAAAGGGCGCAGCGATGCGCCCTTTTTTTTCGTCTCGCTGCGGCGGTCGTCTTCTGCTCGCACCGGCAGACGCACGATGAAGTACCGCAAAGTGCCAAGGCTGGAGCGCATGAGAATACGTGCCGGCACCTGCCTGGCGCGCATGGCGGAGACGGTTTTTCAGGTGGCATCGTACGCATCGGCAACGGATGCCGTATGTGGACAAGGAACGCTCCTAACGCGCCGGGCAAGGGCCGGCATGCATGCGGCAGCGGCAGTGCTGCCCGCCTTCGTCGTTGTATTCACTCAGAGCAAAGGTTAGTATGAAAAAACTGATATGTGTCTTTCTTCCCCTGGCCACCATGCTGGCCGGTTGCGGCGCCACGAACAGCTATCTCGCGGATCGCACTTCGACCGTCGAGATGTACCACATCTTCGATATCAAGACGACCGCTTCGACGGCCGCGATGGCGCAAGCCGCCGTCGATGGGCTGAGCCGGAACACGAATAGCGTCGATTCCAAGATGCCGCTCCAGATCGGTGCAACGGTGCCCGAACAACCCGGGCGCTTTAGCCTGGTCGACATGGGCACCAAGCTCGCAGGCACGGGGCTCGGCAATATGCTTCAGATAGCATCGCTGCAGGGCGGCGGCAGCGTCAGCATGCGGTCGGCGGTGTGCGATAGCGCGGTCTGGACAGCGAAGGCGGTGCGCCAGGTCACGAACTCGAACACGCTGACCCTGTATGCCTGTCTCTACAAATATACCCAGGGCTATCACCTCGACACCTATGCCGTTTTCCGGAAGATCGAAGGCGGGATCGCGCAGGTCTCGCGCGATATCGCATTCAAGTTGGTGGGCACCCCGGAAGAGTGGGTGAACAAGACCATCTGGGACATGGTGCGTGCCATGGAGGCGGCCGGGAATGCGAAGATGACGCGTCTCGAGGGACAGCCTGAACTCGGCAGCGAGCCGGCGATCGCGCAAGCCGCCGTGCTGAAGTAAGCGGAGGGGCCCGCCCAAGCGGCTTTGCCGGCCGCGGCGATGGCGAACCAGGCCGCCTTCGGCAAGCCGCACTGCTTTTGACTACACTAAGGGCTGGCAAATCTAATAACGAGAATCAACATGACCACCAGCCTGCGCCAGGACGCCCGCGTCATCGCCCTGGTCGGCACCTCGCACGGGGTGTCGCACTTCTACCACCTGATCCTGGCCGGGTTGTTTCCCTGGCTGAAGGAAGCGTTCACGCTGTCCTACTCCGAGCTCGGCCTCCTGATGACGGTGTTCTTCGTCGTTTCCGGCGTCGGCCAGACCCTGTCGGGCTTCATCGTCGACCGCGTCGGCGCGCGCCGGGTGCTGTTCACCGGCCAGGCACTGCTGGGCCTGGGCGCGCTGGTGCTGGCGTCCGCGCCGAGCTATGCCGTGCTGTTGCTCGGCTCGTTTGTCGCGGGCTGCGGCAACGCGGTGTTCCACCCGGCCGGCTATACGCTGCTCAACCATGGGGTGTCGAAGGAGCGCCTGGCCTATGCCTTCTCGGTGCACGGCATCTCCGGCAACATCGGCTGGGCGACGGCGCCGATCTTCCTCGCTGGCGTCGCCACCCTGTCGAGCTGGCGCACGGCGCTGCTCGCGGCCAGCGCGATTCCCTTCCTGATGCTGCTCGTGCTGTTCCTGAACCGCGCCGTGTTGCCGAACCGGGCGACGGTCGCCAAGCCGGGGGAGCAGCAGGGCAGTTCCTTCGCCTTCCTGCGCCTGCCGCCGGTGTGGATGTGCTTCGGCTTCTTCTTCCTGACCTCGATCGCGCTGGGCGGCATCCAGGCCTTTTCCTCGACCAGCCTGGTGGCGCTGTACGGCATTTCGCTGGCCACGGCCGCCACCGCCTACACCACCTTCATGCTGTCTTCGGCGGCCGGCATGGTCGCGGGCGGCTTCCTGGCGGCGCGCGCCCACAACCACGACCGCACCATCACGGTCGCCTTCCTGTTCGCGGCGGCGCTGGCGCTGCTGCT
>DEKZ01000269.1:0-8908 GCA_002354135.1 Massilia sp. UBA2709
CAGCGGCAGCGGCCGGCCGGGCGAGCAGGCGTCCGACACCGCCAGCCCGGATGCGGCTTCGTCCAGCAGGCGGCGCTTGAGCGCCGTGCGCTCGTCGCCCAGCGCGCAGATCAGCGCGCACTCGTTCAGGTAAAGCATGGCGGACCTCATTCGGTGGCCGACACGATGGTCAGCCGGTATTTGTAGCGCTGGTTGTCCAGCACCGCGGTGCCCTGCCAGCGCGGCGTGCCGCTGTAGGTGATGGTGGCCACCACCTCGCCGTCCAGGCGCAGCGTGCGGCGCAGGCCCTGCTCTTCGATCTTCCAGCCGGCTGGCAGCGCCTTGGCGATCGCCTCGACCGGCCACAGGGTCAGCTGCACGTCTTCCAGCACGTCGGCGGCGCGCACCTGGCTCGGGAGCATGGGGTGGCGCCACTCGGTGAGCTCGCGCCCGTCGTACTGCAGGCTCAACACGCGCATGCCCAGCGCCAGCCCGACCAGGTTGACGCGCGCCGGATCAACTTCCAGCGCCGCGTCGAGGTCGTTCATTGCGCTGCCGCGCTCCACGGTGAGGTGCTGCTGCACGCTGATGGTTTCGCCGAGCGCCGCCGGCGCCAGGCGCAGGCCGAGGCGCGCCGGGCCGGTTTCCTTCGTGGCGCAGCCGACTAGCGCCAACGCGGCGCACAACATCAGGGCCTTAAGCGAGAACAGCCGATACATGGGGTTCTTCCTTCGTCACGGTAAAACAGGGAGCGCCGAGCCAGACCAGCGCGGTCCCGAGCAGCATGGTGAGGCCGAATGCCTGCAGCGCCGGGGTGCCGGACAGGCCCAGCAGGCCGAACGACAGCAGGGTGCTGGCCGCCGACAGGCCGACCGCGAGCCAGGGCGCATCGGCGCCGCGCTCGTGGTCTTCCTGCATGAAGATGCCGTAGTCGACGCCGACGCCCAGCAGCAGCATCAGGGCCAGCACGTGGAACAGCTGCAGGCTCTGGCCCAGGTAGCCGAGCATGGCAAGCGTCAGGGCGCTGGCCAGGGCCGTGGGCGCCAGCACGCGCCAGGTGCGGCCGCGGTAGCGCGGCAGCAGCACCAGGAACACGACCGCATAGGCGCCCAGCACCACCCAGCCCATGTAGGCGCGGTAGCGGCCCAGCACCGAGGAGATGCCGCCGACCTTGTCGACCCATTGCACGCCTTGCATGCCCTCGGCGGCGCGGCCCAGCACGGGAATCGAGGCGTATTGCATGCCGCGCAGGCCGACGATGCTGGCGTAGACGCCGTCGACCTTGCCCAGCCAGAGGTGGCGCCAGGGCTCGCTGGCCTGGGTGCGCATGAAGTCCTCCAAGTGCATGGGCGCGGCGGTGCTGCGCAGGTGGGCGCCGGTCTCGGCGGCCCAGGCCTGGTCTTCGCCGATCTCGCGCGCCAGCGCGGCCAGCGGGCCGTTCGCGCCCAGCAGCTTGGCGTCGACCAGGGCCAGGCGCTCGGCCTGTGTACGCGCGGACGGCACCCAGTTCGACAGCGCCTGGTAGCCGGCGATGTGGCCTTCCCTGACCAGGGGATCGAGACGGCGCTTGAGGGCTTCCTCGCGCTGCAGCACTTCTTCAGCCGAGGCGCCGCGCACCAGGTAGTACTGGACCGGGCTCGGGGCGTCGAGCAGCTTGCCGAGCTTGATCTGGTCGCTCACCAGGGCCGCCGGCGAGGATTGCAGCGAGCGGATGTCGTCGTTGGTCTTCAGGCGCGTCCAGCCCAGCACGGCGAACACGCCGAGCAGCGCCACCAGCACCAGGGTCAGCGGCCCGTTCGAAACGCGCGGCCACCTGGTCACGAGCAGCCGGTAGCGGCGCGCGATCGGGCCGGCGCGCAGGGTGTCGGCCTTGATCAGGAGCGGGAACCAGCAGACCACGGTCAGCCAGGCGAAAACCAGGCCGAGCGCGGAAAACACCGCCATGTGGCGCAGGCCGGGGAAAGGCGTGAGCGCCAGGCCCATGTAGCCGATCACGGCGGCCAGCAGGGTCAGGCCGAGGCCGGGCAGCAGGCGGCGCAGCAGGCGCGGCGAATCGAGCCCGCGGTCGGCGCCGAGGCGGTGGCAGAGGAAATAGATGCCGTAGTCCTGGGCCACGCCGATCAGGCTGGCGCCGAAGACCAGGGTCAGCAGGTGGATGCGGCCGAACAGCAGCCAGCACACCGAGAGTGCGCCCAGGAAGCCGACGCCGATCGCCAGCAGGGTCAGACCGATGGGCTTGACGGAGCGGAAGGTCAGCCAGGTCAGCAGCACGATGCCGAGCAGCGAACCGAGCCCGATGGTGTGCACCTCGCGGCTAGCCTGGCTGCCGGCGGCGGCCGCGTGCAGCACCACGCCGGCCTTGATCACCTCGGCCGAAGGCACGGCCTGGCGCACGGCCTGGGTGGCCTCGTCCAGCAGCGGCACCACGGCCTGCTGGGCGCCCAGCGAGAACGCCGAGGGTTTCATCGTATAGGTGAGCAGCACGTACTGGCGCCCTTCCCCGGCCACGAACAGGCGGCCGTCGCGTGGGCGCACCGGCGTCTCGCCGGCGCGTTCCTGGGCCCAGCCGGCGAACAGGCCGAAGGGGTCGTCGCGGAAGGCGCCCAGCTTCGGCCCCGAGAAGGCGCTGTACAGGCGCGCCAGCGCATTGCCGGTCCAGAAGGATGCCGGCTCCTCGCGCAGCTGCTTTTCCTGGGCCGCACCGACCAGCAGCGTGGCGTGCGGCTGCAGGCCGGCCAGCCAGTTCGCCTGGCTCTCCTCGCCCATGGTATCCATCGCGATCAGTTCGCCGTGCGGCGCCAGCACCGCGCGGAAGGCGTCGGCGGCGCGGCCGGCCTCGTCCCACTCGCGGGCGCCGACCAGCACCACCACGCGCTGCTGGGCGCTGTCGACCATGTGGGTGAAGGACTCCTGCAGCACCGCGTCGCGCTCATCCAGCGGCAGGAGCGCCAGGATGTCGGTGTCGGGCACGATGCGCTTGCCCAGCCACAGCCAGGCGTTGTGCCCGACCAGCAGGCAGACGATCAGCGCCCACAGGAGGGCGAGGCGCTTGTGGGTCATCACAGCAGGGCCGCCTCTTCAGGCAAGACCGCGCCGGGGCCGGTCTTGATGTCGGTGAACGTGATGTCGGTGCGGTCGCCGCTCTCCTCGACCATGCGGATGCTGCGCACGTAGGCGCCGCCGTCGAGCGAGATGGCGCCGATCGCGCGCGCCAGCGCCGGGCTGCGCGCCTTGAGCGAGACTTTCCAGGCGTCGCCCGCGACCGAACCGTCGACCTCGAACAGGGAATCGAGCTGGCCCAGGTCGCCGGCCAGCAGCGAGAACAGCACGCCGTTGATCATGCGCACCGTCGGCTCCTGGCTGGCGTCCAGGCGCATGGCGACGCGTTCGCCCTGCAGGTGGACGATCTCGTCGCGCTTCAGGCGCAGGGTGTTCGGGAAGGGTTTCAGGGTGCGCCACAGCACGCCCTTGCCGGCGACGACGCAGAAGCGGCCGTTCGAGGCCAGCGGCTTCTTCATGCCGGCGAGCTGCTTGGTCTGCTCGAAGCGGCCGCAGAGCTGCTCGGGCTTGGCCAGCATGGACTGGATCTTGGCGATCGGTGCTGCCGCGTTGGCGCTGCCGACAGCGGCGGCCGCCAGCACGACAAAGGCGAGGATACGTTTCATGGTGCCTGTACTCCAAGCTTTTCGAAAAGGATGGGGGGCGAGACGAAGCACATCTCGCCGCTCTTCATGTCGACCGCGACTTGCGTGGTGGTGGCGCGGTTCAGGCGCTTGCCGCTCTCCGCGTCGCTGATGAGGTAATCGATGCGCAGGCGGTTCTCCCACTCGACGATCTCGGCGCGCAGCAGCAGGCGCTGGCCAAACGTCGCGGGACCGGCGTAGCGCAGGTTCATCTCGATGATCGGCCACATGTAGCCCGAGTCCTTCATCTGCTCGTAGTTGTAGCCGATCTTGTCGAGCAGCGCGCAGCGCGCCACTTCGAGGTATTTGACGTAGTTGCCGTGCCAGACGATCTGCATCGGGTCAAGGTCGAAGAACTGCACTTGCATCTCGACCTCGGCCGACCAGCGGCTTGACGTCTTGCCCTTACGCATACAGGCTCCAGGCCTGGTCGCGGATGCGGCCCAGCAGCAGCTGCAGTTCCGGGTCGAGGCGGCGGTCTTCCAGCACCGGCGCCACGTCCTGGCCCAGCAGGTCCATCATGCGCGCCAGCGGCGCCGGCAGCGAACGCGACGCGTCCACGCGCTGGCGCAGCCAGACGCCCTGGCGCACCGTGATCAGCAGGCTTGCTGCCACCTGTTCGGTCAGCTCCAGCACGCGCAGGCAGTCGCGCGCGGCGATCGTGCCCATGCTGACCTTGTCCTGGTTGTGGCATTCGGTCGAACGCGAGAACACCGAGGCCGGCATGGTCAGCTTCAGGGCTTCGGCGGTCCAGGCCGAGGCGCTGATCTGCAGGGCTTTCAGGCCGTGGTTGATGGCGGCCCGTTCGCCCTCGATGCCGGTCAGGTTGGCCGGCAGGCCCCCGTTGTAGCGGGCGTCGACCAGCAGCGCCATCTGGCGGTCCAGCAGGTCGGCCAGGTTCGCCACCGCGTTCTTCATGCCGTCCATTGCGAAGGCGATGTGGCCGCCGTAGAAGTGGCCGCCGTGCAGCACGCGCTCGCCTTCCGCATCGATGATGGGGTTGTCGTTGGCGCTGTTCAGTTCATTCTCGATCGAGTCGCGGAAGAACGGCAGCGCATCGGCCAGCACGCCGATCACGTGCGGCGCACAGCGGATCGAGTAGCGGTCCTGCAGGCGCTTGCCGTTGCGTTCGAGCTGGCCGGCGTATTCCAGGTCCTGGCGCAGCCAGGCGGCCACGCCCTGCATGCCGGGGTGCGGCTTGACCGAGAACAGGGTCTCGTCGAAATGGTGGTCGTTGCCGTCCAGCGCGAACGAGGCCAGCGCGGTGATGCGCGTGACCAGGCGCGCGAGGTAATCGGCGCGGTCCCAGGCCAGGCAGGCCAGGCCGGTCATGACGGCGGTGCCGTTCATGATCGCCAGCCCTTCCTTCGGGCGCAGGCGCAGCGGCGTGATGCCGGCGTCAGCAAGCGCCTGGGCGGCCGGCACCTGCACGCCGTCGCGCAGCACTTCGCGCTCGCCGCACAGCACCGCAGCCAGGTAGGACAAGGGCGTCAGGTCGCCGCTGGCGCCGACCGAACCTTCGCTCGGGATCAGCGGCAAGAGGCCGGCATCGAACAGGCGCACGATCTGCTCGAGCAGGCCGACGCTCACGCCCGAGAATCCTTTCGACAGCGAAGCCAGGCGCGCGGCCATCACGGCGCGGGTCTGCGCCGGAGTGAGGAACGCGCCCAGGCCGCAGCCGTGGTAGGTGTAGAGGTGGTGCGGCAGTTCCGACACCAGCGACAGCGGGACCGGCACCGTGCACGAGTCGCCGTAGCCGGTGGTCACGCCGTAGATGGCGCCATCCTCGCGCAATAGGCGGTCGAGGAAGTCGGCGCCGCGTGCGATCGCGGCGCGGAAGGCCGGGTCGTTCGAGAGTTCCGGATGGGCGCTGCCGCGTGCGATGTCGACGATGTCGCGCAGCGCCAGGCGCTCGCGGTCGAAGCGCACGGCGCGCTGGGGAGTCTTCAGGTCAGTGAGCTGCATGGGGACGTTCCGATCCGGGCAAATGCCAAAAGTCGTAGAAGTTGAACCACTCCAGCGGCGCGCGGCGCACGTGGCGCTCGAGGCGGGCCGCATAGTCGCCGGCCAGTTCCGCCAGCGCGGCGTCGCGCTCGCGGCGCGGCAGGCTGACCGATTCGCGCAGGCGCTCGAAGTGGAGCTCGTAATGCCTGCCCTGGCGGGTGGCGAACATGGTGTACAGGGGACAGCCGAGCACCGAGGCCATCACGTAGGGGCCGATCGGAAACGCGGCGTCCTGGCCGAGGAAGGGTGCGAGCGCCACGCGCGGGTTGCTCGCCACCGGGACGCGGTCGCCCGCGATGACGACGAACTCGCCTTTCGCGATACGCTCGGACAGCAGCATCGCCATCGCCGGCGTCATCTCGGTCACCTGCATCAGGTTCAGCTGGCTGCGCGGATCGAGCTTGCACAGCATGTTGTTGAAGGCCTCGGCGTGACGGGTGTGGACCAGCACCGTGATCCTCAGGCCCGGCGTGCGCAGCGACAGCGCGCGGCAAAGGTCGAGGTTGCCCAGGTGCGAGCATACCAGCAGCGCCCCGCGGCGCTGGGCGATCATCTCCAGCAAGGGCTCGGCGCCATGCACGCCCACCCGTTCGAAATCGAACAGACCGCCCCACAGCAGCATCTTGTCGAGAATGGTCTCGGCAAACGCACCGAAGTGGCGCAACACGCCCAGCAGGCCCGCAGGAGCACCGACGCGGCGCAGGTAGCGGCGCGAATCGCGGCGCGCGCGGCCCTGGGTCGCGACATACCACATCAGCACCGGATACAGCACGATGCGAAACGGCCAGCGGCCGAAAACCCGGCATACCCAGAACAGCAGGCGCATCCCGGTCACGAAAGTCGCTTCGTTGATCGACGCCCAATGGCGCGCGCGCGCCGGCTTCACCTGGTCCTCCATTTGCGCCCCAGCAGCACAGGCAGGCGCAGCAGCATGCCGCAGAACAGGACCGCGTGCATGCGCGAGATCAGGACGTTGTCGTGGAAGGCACGGAAATGCGAGATGCCGTCCAGCGGATAGCGCACCCGGGTCGGCAGATTCTCCACCGCGACGCCAGCCCAGTACAGGCGCACGATCATGTCGGTGTCGAAGTTCATGCGCCGTCCAAGCTTGCGCTTCTTCATCAAGGCGACGACCGGGGCCAGCGGGTAGAGCCGGAAGCCGCACATCGAATCGCGGATGTCGAGCGAGAGCGTGTTGATCCACACCCAGACATGGGTCAGGTAGCGCGCATACAGGCGCAGCGCCGGCACGGAGGCGTCGTACACCGGGCAGCCGGCGATCACGGCGTCCGGCGCCGCCATGGCGCGCTCGAGGAAGCGCGGGATATCGGCGACCTCATGCTGGCCGTCGGCGTCGATCTGCAGCACATGGGTATAGCCTTCGCGCGCAGCGCGGGCGAAACCGCTCAGCACCGCCCCGCCCTTGCCCTGGTTGACGGCGTGGCGCTCCAGCACCACGCGGCCCGGATGGGCGGCTGCCAGCGCGTCGAGCACGGCGGCGCAACCGGGCGCGCTGCCGTCGTCGACCAGGATGCATGGCAGGCCGTGCGCGAGCACCTGGTCGAGCACCTTGCCGATCGCGTGCTCGTGGTTGTAGACGGGGATGACGACGCAGGGAGTGAACACGTCAGGCCGCCTTTGCAAAGCGCAGCAGCGAGTGGCAGTAGCCGATGCCGTCGCGCGCGGTTACCAGTTCCAGGCCGGCCGCTTTGGCCAGGCGGATGTAATCCTCGCTCTCGTAGACCTTGCTGTTGCCGCTGGCGAGGTTGTTGAAGTAAGGCGAGGTGTTGATCAGGCAGTAGACCGCGATGTCGTAGCGCTGGCGGTCCCAGAAGGTATCCATCACCAGCACCTGGCCGCGCGGCGCCAGGGCCGCGGCGACGCGCTGGAAGATGCTGGCGATCGCCTCTTCCGAGAAGCAGCTCAGGAACTGGCTCATCCAGATCAGGTCCATGTCGGCCGGCAGCGGCTTGACGTAATCGAGCAGGTCGGTCGGGTGCAGGTGGGCGCGCTCGCGCAGGCCCGCTTCGACCAGCTTGGTCTCGGCCACCGCGAGCTGGCCCGGCAGGTCGACCAGATGCAGCTCGGCCGTCTGGCTGGCCGCGAGCGCCGCCAGCGTGAACTTGCCGGTGTTGGCGCCGATGTCCATCACGCGCTTGGGTGCGGTCGCGAACACGTCCGGCATGATCTCCGGGAAGGAGGTGTCCGAGTAGTAGTGGTCGAAAGCGAGCCAGCTGGTGCGGGCCGGCTCGGGCAGCTGCGACAGGCCCTGGTAGAGGGTCGGCCAGTCGCCGAAGACCTTCAGGCCGAGCGGCTTCTCGGCATCCAGCGTCTTGTCCAGGTCGAACAGGGCCTGGTAGCAGACGTCGTGGTTGAAGTCGATGTTGACCTGGGTGATGGGGTCGGTCAGGACCACGAAGCCGGCCTTGTCGAGCACGTAGCGGCCTTCGCTCAGGTAGACCACGCCGGCCGACAGGCAGGTTTCCAGCACCACCTTCAGCACGTAGGGCGTCCACTGGCCGCCCGCTGCCAGCTCCTCGACGGAAAGGCCGCTGTCGCCGGCGTCGGCGATCGCCTGCAGCATGCCGCGCTTCCAGGCGTAGCGCACGCACTGGAACACCACCGGGCCATAGGCGATCTTCTGCGCCTCGAAGCGCGCTTCGAACGCGCTCTGGCGCTCCGGCGAAAATTTTTTGTTCAACATGCTGGTTCAGGTCCCAAGGAGTATGCGGCCGCTCGCATGGGCGCCCGCTTCGGAAAAATAGCGAAAGTTCAGGCTGCCCTTGGCAGCGTCGTGCACCAGTTCGAGCTGCACCGGCTGGCCGGGGCGGATCATCTGCTGGAACTTCAGCGCGTTGATGCCGCCGAAGCTGCCCTGCAGGCCCAGGTAGCGGCGCCCGTAATGGATGGCCCAGTCGACCTGGACCACGCCCGGCAGCACCGGCGCCACGCTGAAGTGGCCGTCGAAGTACAGCAAGTCTGCAGGCACCGTCAGCTCCAGCAGCGCGCGGCCGGCCTCTTGTTCCAGCACGCGCAGCGCCGGGTAGCGCGGGCGCTCCGCGGCGCCGTCGAGCAGGGCCAGCAGCTCGGCTTGGGTGGTCTTGCCCTGGGCATTCACAGGCAGGCGGCCGAGGTAGCGCCAGCGGCGCGGCAGGGCCACCGCTTCCAGGCTCGGCGCGAGCAAAGTGCGCAGGCGCAGGTTGAGGGCATTCTTGCCGCCCTGCTCCAGCAACGCGGCGCCA
>DEKZ01000269.1:9086-9393 GCA_002354135.1 Massilia sp. UBA2709
GGCCGGTCGCCACCAGGGCCTGTTCGACGGCGTCGAGCGAGACCCGCTTTTCCTCGATCTTGACGATGCGGTCGGCGCGTCCGCGCAGCAGGAAGCGGCCATCGTCGAGCGCCTCGACGCGGTCGGACTGGCGCTGCCAGGCCGGGCCCGCCTGCACCGACTGCACTTCGAGCAGGCCGTCGGCATCGACGCGCCAGGCCACGCCGAGCAAGGGCGTCCAGCCCTCGTCGGCTGCTTCTGAGCGCTGGCGCCAGGCGACGCCGCCGGTTTCCGAGCTGCCGTAGACTTCGACGGGGGCGCGGCCGAG
>DEKZ01000309.1:0-10474 GCA_002354135.1 Massilia sp. UBA2709
TGCCCGGGGCGCGGCGCCTGCTGGAGCACAGCGCGGCGCTGCCGGAGCTGGTGCGCCGTGCCGCCGCCGGCGAGGCCGGACGGCTGGCCCTGTCATTTGTTACCCCGGCCGACTACAGCGTGCTGCCGCCCCTGCTGCGCGACTACAGCGCGGCCTTCCCGAAAGTCGAGCTGGTGCTGCAGGAGGCGACGACCGACGTGCAGGTCGACGAACTGCTGCACGGACGCATCGATTGCGGCCTCCTGATCCCGCCGCTGGCGGACAAGGTCCAGGACCTGCTCGACTACACCAGCGTGATCGAGGAGCCGCTGGTGCTGTGCGCGCCAAGCGGCGTATTGCCCGACGATGGAAAGCCGGTCGATCTGCGTTCACTGCCGCCCTTACCCTTGATCATTTTCCCGCGCAAGAGCGCGCCCAGCCTCTACGACGCCATCCTCGGCTGCTTCCGCGATGCCGGCCTGACGCCGGCCATCGGCCAGGAAGCGATCCAGATGCAGACCATCGTCAGCCTCGTGTCCGCGGGCATGGGCTTGGCACTTGTGCCACAATCCGTGTCGAACCTGCTGCGCCCCGGCGTAGAATACCGTGCCCTTGCCAACCCGACACCGCTGGTCGAACTCGGCCTGGCCTGGCGGCGCGACAACGCCTCCCCGGTGCTGCGGGGCTTTTTGGAATTACTGAGGAATACATAATATGCTGGTACACCCGAATCCGGACCCGATCGCGTTCTCGATCGGCCCCGTGGACATCCACTGGTACGGCCTGATGTACGTGCTCGCGTTCGCGATGTTCATCATCCTGGGACGCGTGCGCATCAAGCAGCCGCACATCGCCGCGCAAGGCTGGAAGAACGAGGACCTGGACGACATGCTGTTCTACGGCATGCTCGGCGTCGTGCTCGGCGGACGCCTGGGGGAAGTGCTGTTCTACCAGCCGGGCTATTTCTTCGCCAACCCGCTCGAGATCTTCAAGGTCTGGAAAGGCGGCATGTCTTTCCACGGCGGCTTCCTGGGCGTGCTGATCGCCATGGCCCTGTGGGCGCGTAAATCGAAGCGCAATATCCTCGACGTGTACGACTTCATCGCCCCGATGGTCCCGCTGGGCTACGCCGCCGGCCGCCTAGGCAACTTCATCAACCACGAACTGCCGGGCCGCGTCGCGGACGCCAGCCTGCCGTGGGCGATGCAGTGGCCGAATCCCGACGGCATCGGCTATCTCGACACCCTGCGCCATCCCTCGCCGCTCTACCAGATGGCGATCGACGGCATCCTGGTCTTCCTGATCCTCTGGCCCTACGCGCGCAAGGCAAGGCCGCGCCTGGCAGTGGGCGCGATGTTCACCCTGCTCTACGGCTGCGCCCGCTTCTTCACCGAATGGTTCCGCGTGCCGGACTGGGAGACGACGATTGCCGGCCTGCCGATCACCTCGGGCCAGGTGCTGTCGCTGCCGATGATCGTCGCGGCGCTGATCATGCTGGCCTGGGCGTATTCGCGCGACGGCAAACAACCGGTGCGGGCATAAAACAAACATCGGCGCTCTCGGGCGCCGATGTTTTTCGTAGGGTGGGCACGGAGTGCCCACCCTACATGATCACTGCACCGCCTTCCAGAACATGTACGCCGCCAGCGCGTACAGGATCACCGCAAACACCTTCTGCAACTGCCGCACCGGCATCCGGTGCGCCGTCCGTGCGCCGACCGGCGCCATCACCACGCTGGCCGCGACGATGATCAACAGGGCCGGCACATAGATGAAGCCCAGCGAATAGTCCGGCAAGCCCGGTTCGCCCCAGCCATACACGATGTTCGCCAGCGTGCCCGCGAAAGCAATCGGGAAACCGAGCGCGGCGCTGGTGGCGACCGCGTTGTGGATGCGCACATTACACCAGGTCATGAAGGGCACCGAGACGAAGCCGCCGCCCGCGCCCACCAGTCCCGCCAGGATGCCGATGACGCCGCCGGCGGCGAACATGCCGGGCGCCTGCGGCAAATCGCGCGCCGCGGCCGGCTTCTTGTTGACCAGCATCTGCGTGGCCGAGAAGGTGACGAAGGCGCCGAAGAACAGGGACAGCACCGCCGTATTCATCTGCTTGCCGATCCAGGGTCCGATCATGGAGCCGATCAGGATGCCGGGCGCGAGCAGCTTGACGATGTCCCAGCGCACCGCGCCATGCTTGTGGTGGGCGCGCACCGAGGACAGCGAAGTGAACATGATGGTGCCGAGCGAGGTCGCGATCGCCATGTGCACCACCAGTTCGTCCGGCACCTGGCGCGCGCTCAGGATCATGGTGATGAAGGGCACCAGGATCATGCCGCCGCCGATGCCGAGCAGGCCGGCGGCGAAACCGCCGAAGCAGCCCATGGCCAGCAGGGCCAGGATCAGCAGCGGGTCCATGAGGCCTCCCTGCCGGTGCGAATGAAGGGGTGCGCGCCGGCGCAGGGGCAGGGCAAACAGAAGACAGCCATCGACAACATCATTACCTTTCGAACGGACAAGGAATGCATACTAGTCGATGGCCCGCGAATTGTCGAAAGCGGCCGGCAGCCGGCATGCCGATTCCTACGCGGCGCCTGCATCTCAACATGCCACTTGCCAAGCGCCGCGCATCGGCGCACGATGAGCTCATCCACCTCAGCGACCCACAACCAGGAGACGGACGATGATCAAGGTAAGCGTGATGTACCCGAACGGCCCGGACGCGCGTTTCGACGAGGTCTATTACCGGGACAAGCACATGCCGATGGTAAAGAACCTGATGGGAGACTATTGCAAGTACTACACGGTCGACAAGGCGATATCGACCGGCTCCTCCGATTCGAACGCGCCCTACATCGCCATGGGCCACCTGTTCTGCGATTCGGTCGATGCCTTCCAGGCCGGCTTCGGTCAGCATACCAAGGAAATCATGGCCGACATTCCGAACTACACCAACCAGAAGCCGGTGATCCAGATCAGCGAGGTGCTGGTCGGATAAGGCCGGCCACTTCCGTTCAGAGCGCCTGACAACACCTTCAGGGCAAGGAACGGCGTCGAAGACAGTACGCTTGTACGGCGAGACGATGCAACGCAGCCATGGAGGTTTTGTCAGGCGCTCAGTGTCCGCTGTCGACCGGCAGGCTGGCGCCGAGCCAGCCGGCAATGCCGGCCGACATGACGCGCACGTCCGCGTAGCCCAGCCGCTCCGCCTTGCGCGCCGCCTGCGGCGCCTTGCGGCACAGGGGGGTCGAGCAGTAGAACACCAGCGGCGTGCCCAGGTCCGCCGGCAGCATGCCTGCGTCGAAATCGGCGGCGAGGTTGAGCGCGCCCGGGACGCGCGCCTTCAGCCAGGACTGGCGTGCATTCACGTCGATCACCGTGAGGCCGCCCTGCCCCATGCGTCCGTGCAGTTCACGTGGCGCGATTGATTTCAATCCCATCAGCATGGCAAACATGGCATCTCCTCAAGCACGGGCTGCGCCGAAGCAGCGCAGGATGGCGGCGGCCAGCGACAGGGCCAGCAGCGCGCCGCCGATCAGGTGCATCGACGCCAGCGGCGCGAGCAGCGCGGCCAGCATGTAGCCGAGGCCGCCCAGCACCAGGCTCCAGCCTGCAAAGCGGCGCGCGGCCTGTTCGCGTTCGGGCGCGCAGCGCAGGCGCGCCAGGCTGGTCAGCGACTTCGGAATGATATTGGCGTAGAACACCACGATCGCACCGAGCAACAGGCCCATGAAACGCGGGGCCAGGTCGGCGTCGATGTACGCGGGCGTGGCCCAGCGCAAGGCGCCGGAGAGGGCAAGGATGAGTCCCGCGCCCAGCAGCGCGCGGCCATACGGTAGAGCAGCAGTCATGGTTTCTCCTGTGTCGATCGGGCTTCGGGATGGCCGTCTTCCGGCCGCGTAACCTGCAAACCAAACGTCTGGGCAAACGCCAGCAGCGCCTCCTCGAGCACCGACAGCTTGAGGCGGTACGTGACATTGCGTCCCTGCTTCTCGGCGTCGATGAGACCGGCCGACACGAGCACCGCGAAATGCGCCGACATGGTGGGCTTGGAGACGTCGAACATCTCCGCAAGTTCGCCCGCGCCGATGGGTCCGCGCTGCTGCAGCAGCTCCAGGACTTTGCGGCGGGTAGGGTCGGCCAGGGCTTTGAAAACGGCGCTCATGAATCGATTATTAGCTAACCATCGAAATATTGCAAGCTTTTTAACTGGCTGACAGCCAGGCGAGCGGCGTTCGAACACGTGGACGGGCTTCCCGTCCCCTACGGCTAAAGGATTTCAGGCAGGCAGATGCGGGCAACGCCGGGGCGTGGACGGGAACCCGCCCCTCAAGGACTGCGGCTCAAGCGGCAATCTAGTTGCGGACCAATTCGAGGATCCTGTTCCACTGGCCGGTGGTGACTGGCGAAATGGACAGGCGGCTGCCTTTCTGCAGCAAGACCATGTCTTCGAGTTCGGGAATGGCGCGCATCTCGGACAGCGGCAGATAACGCCCCTGCTCCACGGCCTTCACGTCGACCGAGATCCAGCGCGGCTGTTCGCGCGTGGCTTTCGGATCGAAGTATTTGCCGGCGCTGTCGAATTGGGACGCGTCGGGATAAGGGCCGCTCGCGACTTGCGCAATACCGGCGACGCCGGGCACCGCGCAACTGGAGTGATAAAACAGGACCCCGTCGCCGACCTGCATTGCATCGCGCATGAAATTCCGGGCCTGGTAATTGCGCACGCCGAACCAGGCCACCGTCTGGCATGGCGCGGCCAGCACGTCGTCGAAACTGACTTCATCCGGTTCGGATTTCATCAACCAATAGCGCATCGCTTCTCCATTCCACGATAAAACGCACGTTTTGCCAAAACGTGCGGACATAAAAAAACGGTTGCGTGCCAATGCGCGCAACCGTCTTTTGGAATATAGCCCCGCCTGTGCCGTTTATGCCGGCATCCCAGAACCTGACGGTTCAAGGTGGTCGCAGTTAGCTCAATTTCGGGTTCGTCGGACTAGCGACGCTCACGCCCATCGAACATAATCCCGCAACCGATGCACAAAAATGGTTCAAGGAATATATGGCAATCTCGAACACCGCAGGGTGCCTCGCAGTTTACTCGCTTGAACCGGCATGTCAAACGAATTTGGACCTTCAGGGCAAATTTTCTTGCGGCGTCAGGGCCTGGTCGAGGACGCTGTGCATGGCTGCAAGCTTTTGTTTCACTTCCAGCATCGTCATGTCCGACAGCGGACCTTGCGGCGACTTGACTGAAAGGAATTCAGCGGCCACGCTCAGCGCGGCCATCACGGCGATGCGGTCGGTGCCCTTCACCTTGCCCGAGTCGCGCAGCGCGATCATCTTGCCGTCGAGGTAGCGCACGGCGTCGCGCAGCGTGGCCTGCTCGCCTTCCTTGCAGGCCAGGCGGTAAGGCTGGCCCATGATCGTGACATCGAGATAAATCATTGCTTGGCCTCGGCGCTCGTGGATTCGTCTGCTTCTTCCTCGGCCGGTGCAGGCAATTGCTCGATCACAGCTTCCAGCCGGCGCTGGGCCTCGACCAGACGCTCGAGGAGCGCCGCGTTCACTTCGTTGAGCAGCACGTTGGTCTGCTGAAGTTGCGCATTCTCGTCGCGCAAGGTCCCGACGAGCGCGGCGAGCCGTTCGATCTTGTCAGATAGGTCTTGGAATTCGGAAATCATTCGTAACTATAGGTCTGATAAGGTTTGACAGTCAACAGGATAGCGTGTTGTGCGGGGCGGTGCCTCGTAGGGTGGACATTCGTGGTGCCGGCATTTGGCCGGCCCCACTGTCCACGCGGATTGAACTCATGCGGACCACCATGGCAACCGGAAGCCGGGAACCGGCACTCTTGTTAATCGACTACGAGAGAAGCGCCATCCCTTAAGCGATGAGACCGCGTGGGCACAGGTGCCCACCCTACGAAAAGCTTTATGACAGTCCTTTGACCTCACTCAAGTACCCCGGCAACAGTGCGTCAACGCGCAATGTTTCAGTGCTAACCTTGCCGCTTTGTGCCTGCGGGATTGGCGTCTCGGACAACAGCCGCGCTAGCCCGGCGGTTTGAGCTTGAACAAGCCGCAAAGCGAATTTAGCAACAGGCGCGCTTGAAATGCCTAATTATCGTCCCTATAATTAGCACTCGTTAGTAGAGAGTGCTAACAACTCTTTCCAGCCGCAGCGTCATGACACGATGCGGCAACAACGCAGATAAATAGCTAGTCCAAACCACTGAATAAAGGAGTTTTGCATGAACCTTCGCCCTCTGCACGATCGCGTTATCGTGAAGCGTCTCGACCAGGAAACCAAGACTGCCTCGGGCCTGATCATCCCTGATGCAGCGGCGGAAAAGCCAGACCAGGGTGAAGTCCTGGCAGTCGGCAACGGCAAGGTGCAGGACAACGGCCAGGTGCGCGCGCTGGAAGTCAAAGTCGGCGACCGCGTCCTGTTCGGCAAGTACTCGGGCCAGGCCGTCAAGGTCGATGGCCAGGAGCTGCTGGTGATGCGCGAAGAAGACATCATGGCCGTTCTGGTCTCGTAATCCTCCCTGAATTAAAACAGTTCACGAATAACTGGAGAAATACAAAATGGCAGCTAAAGAAGTAGTGTTCGGCGACGCAGCGCGCGCCAAGATGGTCGAAGGCGTCAACATCCTCGCCAACGCAGTCAAGGTCACCCTGGGCCCGAAAGGCCGCAACGTCGTGCTGGACCGCGCATTCGGCGCCCCGACCGTCACCAAGGACGGCGTCTCGGTCGCGAAAGAGATCGAACTGAAAGACAAGCTCATGAACATGGGCGCGCAGATGGTCAAGGAAGTCGCTTCGAAGACCAGCGACAACGCCGGTGACGGCACCACCACCGCGACCGTGCTGGCACAAGCCATCGTGCGCGAAGGCATGAAGTTCGTTGCCGCCGGCATGAACCCGATGGACCTGAAGCGCGGCATCGACAAGGCCGTCGCCGCCACCGTCGAAGAACTGAAGAAGATCGCCAAGCCGTGCACCACCTCGAAGGAAATCGCCCAGGTCGGCGCGATCTCGGCCAACTCGGACGCATCGATCGGCGAGCGCATCGCTGAAGCGATGGAAAAAGTCGGCAAGGAAGGCGTCATCACCGTCGAAGACGGCAAGTCGCTGAACGACGAGCTGGACATCGTCGAGGGCATGCAGTTCGACCGCGGCTACCTGTCGCCTTACTTCATCAACAACCCGGACAAGCAAGTCGCCATCCACGAGAATCCGTTCGTCCTGCTGTGCGACAAGAAGATCTCGAACATCCGTGACCTGCTGCCGGTGCTCGAGCAAGTGGCAAAAGCCGGCCGTCCGCTGATGATCATCGCCGAAGACATCGAAGGCGAAGCACTGGCGACCCTGGTCGTCAACAACATCCGCGGCATCCTGAAGACCGTTGCCGTCAAGGCTCCGGGCTTCGGCGACCGTCGCAAGGCCATGCTGGAAGACATCGCCATCCTGACCGGCGGCCAGGTGA
The DNA here is from genome assembly GCA_002354135.1 of Massilia sp. UBA2709. GTDB lineage: Bacteria > Pseudomonadota > Gammaproteobacteria > Burkholderiales > Burkholderiaceae_D > Telluria. The sequence goes on from DEKZ01000309.1 coordinate 7,471, forward strand.
TCGCCGAAGAAGTCGGCCTGACCCTGGAAAAGGTCACGCTGGCGGAACTGGGCCAGGCCAAGCGTATCGAAGTCGGCAAGGAAAACACCATCATCATCGACGGCGCCGGTTCGGCTGAAGCGATCGAGGCACGCGTCAAGCAAGTGCGCGTCCAGATCGAAGAAGCGACCTCGGACTACGACCGCGAGAAGCTGCAGGAACGCGTGGCCAAGCTGGCCGGCGGCGTTGCAGTGATCAAGGTTGGCGCTGCCACCGAAGTCGAAATGAAGGAAAAGAAAGCACGCGTCGAAGACGCCCTGCACGCAACCCGCGCTGCCGTTGAAGAAGGCATCGTTCCGGGCGGCGGCGTGGCCCTGCTGCGCGCTCGCGCCAACCTGAACATCCAGGGCGACAACCCGGACCAGGACGCAGGCATCAAGATCGTCCTGCGCGCCATGGAAGAGCCGCTGCGCATGATCGTCCAGAACGCCGGCGAAGAGTCGTCGGTCGTGGTCTCGGGCGTGCTGGCCGGCCAGGGCAACTACGGCTACAACGCCGCCAACGGCACCTACGGCGACATGGTCGAAATGGGCGTGCTGGATCCGGCCAAGGTCACCCGCTCGGCCCTGCAGAACGCAGCGTCGATCGCCGGCCTGATGCTGACCACCGACTGCATGGTCTCGGAAATCGTCGAGGACAAGCCGGCCGGCGGCATGGGCGGCATGGGTGGCATGGGCGGCATGGGCGGCATGGACGGCATGATGTAATGCATCATCCGGCAGCCCGGCGCGCCTGAAGCGCCTGCTACCGACAAAGCCCGCACGGCTCGCGCCTGCGGGCTTTTTTCTTGGCCAACTGTTTTTGAACACACACATGACCCCGCCCTCCCGCCCGGGCGTGCGCCTGGACGCGCTGCGCGACGCCCTCTTTTTCATCGACGACATGGACGGCGGTGCCGAAGCCTGGATCGACCGGCGTAGCGGCGCCGTGCATATCGTGGCCGAAGGGATCGATCCCGACGAACTGGCGCTACCGGACGACCTTGGCGACCCAGAGCATTACCTTGCCGTCCCTGGCTCCCGTGATTTGTTCATCGAACGCGAGTTGGCTTTCCGTTTTGTAGCCCAGTACTTGCCAGCCGACGAGCGCCTGGTGCGCGCCATGTTCACCAGGAAGGGCGCATACCGCGCCCTGCGCGCCCTCATGGCCGAACGCAAGGTACTGGAAGCCTGGTATCGCTTCAAGGAAAACGCAATCGAGGCCACCCTCGCCGAATGGTGCGGCGAGAACGGCTTGCACCTGCAGGGCTAGCGTCACACGCCTGCCGCGGCTCGCGCGCCCAGCAGCGCCCCGCATTTACACAAATTTACATTGATTTACGTGGAAAGCTGATGTGCGTGGAATACTGCACAGCCGGCCAGCGTACGATCTTCTGACAGTTAGCAAACTGAGCAGATTATGGCCATGATCCACGCCGGCAATTGTGACGGGCGAACTCGTGCAATGGTGCCCACATGAGCGTCCCCCGGTCCGATTTCTGGAAGAACGTTCTCACAGTCCTCACCGGAGCGACCGGTGCGCAGGCCTTGCCCATCCTGGCGGCGCCCCTGCTCACCCGCCTGTGCACGCCGGCCGAGATGGGCGCCTTCAGCGTGTGGCTGGGTGTGATCACGATCACCTCGATCGTGGCCACCTTGCGTTTCGAAGCCGCCATGGTCCTCGATCACGACAACGCCCAGCAAGGCACCTGCTTCAGCGTGGTCGCCTACTGCGCGACCCTGATGGCCCTGGCGATCACGGCTTGCATGCTGTTCGGGTGCATGCTCGGCCTGCCCGCCCTGTGCGACATGTCCTGGTTCGAGCTGCTCACCATCGGCGCCGCCACCTGGCTGACCGCCACCATGCAGACCACGCTGGCGTACGCCGCCTCGCACAACCTGTTCGTCAAGGCGGCGAAAGCCAAGGTCTTGCAATCGGCAACGATTGCCGTGAGCCAAGTGTTGCTGCTGTGTATCGGCCTGGACAGCAGCGCCCTGCTGACGGGCCAGCTGATCGGCCTGGGCGCCGGCCTCTGGGCGGCGCGGCGCCTGCTGTCGCCGCCGCCGGTGCGCCTCAAGCTCAAGCTCGACGGCGAACAGCGCGCCTATTTTTTCAGGCACCAGGCCTTCTGGCGCTACGCACTGCCCTCGAGCCTGCTCAACAGCGTGGTCGGCTACCTGCCGCTGTTCATGATCGGCTACCACCACGGCGCGCTGGCCGCCGGCCTGTTCGCCCTGACCCAGCGCGTGCTGGCCGCGCCCATCACCCTGATTGCCGCCTCGGTGCGCGACGTGTTCAAGCGCGAGGCGGTGCAGCAGTACCAGTCCACCGGAAATTGTCGCGACGCTTATCACGCCACCTTCAAGGCCCTGGCCCTGCTGGCCGTGGCGCCCTCGCTGGTCCTGTTCCTGTTCTCGCCCCAACTGTTCAGCTGGGTGTTCGGTTCGTCCTGGCGCCCGGCCGGCGAACTGGCGCGCATGCTCGCCCCGCTGTGCTTCCTGAGCTTCATCGCCAGTCCCCTGAGCTATGTCTTCTTTGTTGCCGGCAAGCAGAAGGCGGAACTGCTGTGGCAGGTGGCGCTGTTCCTGATGACGGTCAGCGTGTTCGCCGCGCCGCTGTCGCTGCACCAGAGCGTGCTGGCGTATGCGATCGGCCGCTCCCTGCTGTATGTGATCTACCTCTTCATGTCGCACCGGTATTCGCTCAACGGCTGCGCGGCATGGAGCGGACGGCGGCGCGGCGCAGCGGATCTTCCCCGTTCGCCGCCGTGAGCGCCGGCCCTTGGGCCTGCCCGCTTCAGGCCGTCTGCACGCGCGGCAGCGCCAGGGCGCCCTGAGGGGCGCCCGCGGCACGCAGCGCCACGGCATCGTCGGCCAGCTTGAACACGCTGACCGCTTCCAGCAGTTGGCCGGCCTGCTCGTGCATGGCGTTCGAGGCCGCCGCCGACTGTTCGACCAGCGCCGCGTTCTGCTGGGTCACCTGGTCC
>DEKZ01000309.1:10578-18755 GCA_002354135.1 Massilia sp. UBA2709
CTGCGCCAGGTTGCGCACCTCAGACGCGACAACAGCGAAACCGCGGCCCTGCTCGCCTGCGCGGGCCGCTTCTACCGCCGCGTTCAGCGCCAGGATATTGGTCTGGAAGGCGATCCCGTCGATCACGCCGATGATCTCGGCCATCTTCTTCGACGCGTCGTTGATCGACGCCATGGTCTGCACCACCTGCGCCACGACCTCGCCGCCGCGGCCGGCCACTTCGCTGGCCGAGCTTGCCAGCACGCTGGCCTGGCGCGCATTGCTCGCGTTCTGGGCAACGGTCGAGGTCAGTTCTTCCATCGAGCTGGCGGTCTCTTCCAGCGAACCGGCCTGCTGTTCCGTGCGCGCCGACAGGTCGAGGCTGCCGGCCGCGATTTCCGACGAGGCGGTGGCAATCGCGTGCGCGCCGCCGCGGATCTCCGTGACCAGGCCGAGCAGCTGGTCGTTCATGTCGGCCAGCGCATCCTGCAGCGCACCGATCTCGTCCTTCGACGTGGCGTGGCGGCGGAAGCTCAGGTCGCCCGCGGCGACGCGGCGGGCCAGCGCGACGGCGGCGGCCACGGGACGGGTGATGCCGCGCGTCAGCCACCAGGCGCAGACGGCGCCGAAGGCCACGCTCAGCACGCCCAGCAGGATCACGGTGCGGCTGCTGTCCTGCCTGATCTGCTGGATCTCGCCGCGCAGGGCATCGACCCGCTTGCGCTGCAGCGTCACCAGGTACTGGATGTTGGCTTGGTAGGCGTCGGCCGCGGGAATATAGATCTTGTCGTGCGCCTGCATCGATTCCTCCACCCGGCCTTCGTTCTTCAGGCGGATGGCTTCGCTGCGCCCGCTCACGTAGGCGCCGCGCAGCGACATCATCTTGCCGAAGGCGGCCTTTTCCTCGTCGCTGGTCAGGAGCGGCTCGACTTCCTTCATGTACATCGCCGCCTTGCTGTTCGTTTCCGCCGTATTCCTGGCGAAGAAATCGGTCAGCGAAGTGTCGCTGCTCTTGATGATGGCCGAGGTGCGGATCACGGCGATGGCGATGTTGTGGCTCCAATCGTTGATCAGGCGCTCTTTCTTGATGGGCTCGTCGAGCATCTGCTCGGCGGCCGTGGCGACGGCGCCCAGCTTGGCGATGCTGATCAGGGTGATGACGATGGAAAGAGCGAGGACAACGGTGAAGCCGAGCGCGAGTCGCTGCCCGATCTTCATGTTCGATAACAAATTCATGTGGAAGTAAGCTGATGTTGAATGGGAGAAGCCGGCTCTGCACTAAGCAAGATGATAATATTGCCGGAAATAGAAGAATGATATGGTGATGCCAATTTCCATTCATTTTACTTATAAATAATTTTGTTGGCATGCGGCAACAAAATTTGAGGGAAACGCGGGTTCCGGCATCTGGCCGCCCTGCCGCCGCCTGGGCTACATTTCTTTCTGGAAGCATCCGATTTGCCCCGGGCCTGGGCTTGGTTTAGTATGACCGCTCGTTTCCACAGGGTTTTAACCATGACACCAAGCGGCATACCGACCGCCTCGCTTCGCCTGCTGACTGTTTCCGCCTTGCTGGCCGCAAGCCTGATGGGCTGCAAGGAAGAGCCGAAACCGGCGCCGCCACCCAAGCCGGTGGTGCAGCAGAAGGCCGAGCCGGTCGTGACCAGGGAAGAAGCGATGGCCACGCTGCTGGCGCTGCCGGAAGTAAAAGCCTGGTCGGCGGAGATCGAGAAACGTTCGCGCGGCAAGGCCCACGGCGCCATCATCGAGGACGACCCGCAACCGCGCACGATCAACGGCCGGCCCTACTGGCAGCTCAGCTTCGTCGAGAACCGCGCCGACAAGGTGGAGCGGCGCGAAAGCTTCCTGGTGGCGCAGACCGGCAAGCAGATCCTGGTGGAAGACTTCGAGAACGATTCTGTCCTGTCGCTGGACGAATGGCGGCGCGAGATTCATCGCATCCGGCTGAAATCGGCGGATTGAACGCGCCCGCCGGGCACGATTGAGCGCTATCAAGCTCGGCCATCGGGCGCCGGGGATCTTGATGAAGCCGCCGGCCGATCGCCACCGTTTCGCGGTAGACGCGTGGCCTACTCCTCCCTCGGTTGGCGGCACCTTACAGCTTTCACAGTCGCGGACTCGGCGTTTTCTGTGGTTTTCATATGCCGTACAGCGTGGGCTCAAGAGCCCACCCTACGAAAAGCCGGGTTACCGTAGGGTGGACTCCCGAGTCCACGCGGTACGGCTCATGAACACCACAAACGCCGCACGGAAGTCCGAGTTCGTAGAGTGGACTCCTGAGTCCACGCTGTACAACGCATGAACGCCACAAACGGATACAAGCGCCCCGGTTCGTAGGGTGGGTACTTGTACCCACGCCGTCTCACCGCATGCACACCCCGCACCGCGCACGGGAGTCCTGAAACTCAACTCCCCAGATGCGAAATCAGCATCCTGCGCTGCGCGATCTCGCCGACATCCGCCTCGCGCCCATTGTGCGCATCCACCGACAATCCCACCGCCATGATGTCGATGAGCAGCAACTGCAGGATGCGCGAGATCATCGACAGGAAGCTGGTGCTGTCCTCGGCATGGTCGACCGCCAGGCAGACGCTGGCCTTGCGCGCCAGCGGCGACTGACTGTTGCCGATGGCGATGACGTCGGCGCCGTTCGCGCGCGCGATGTCGACCGCCTGCAGCAGCTCGGGCAGCCGGCCCGAATTCGAAATCGCGATCACCACGTCGCCCGGTCCCAGCAGGTCGGCCGCCAGTGCGAACAGGTGCGAGTCGCCGTACAGCGCCGTCGGAATCCGGAAGCGGAAGAATTTGTGCTGGCCATCGAGCGCCACCACGCGCGCATTGCCCATGGCGTAGAACTCGACGCGCCGCGCGCGGCTCACCAGCTCGATCGCACGGTCGAGGGCGCGCACGTCCAGGCCGTCGCGGAATGTCAGGATGGCCGAGACGGTGTTGTCGATCACCTTGGCCGACAAATCGTGGGTGCTATCGCTGTTGCGCACCTGGCTGTGGCGCACGGGGATGGCGCCCGTCAGGCTGCTCGCGAACTTCAGCTTGAAGTCGGCCAGGCCCAGGAAGCCGAGCGAGCGGCAGAAGCGGATCACGGTCGGCTGGCTCACCTCCGCCAGGCGCGCGATCTCGGCGATCGGCTCGTTCAGCACCAGGCGCGGCTGCTCCAGCACCAGGCTGGCCACGCGCTGCTCGGCCGGCGTGAGTTCCGGCTGCAGGTGCTTGATGCGCTCCATCAGCGTGTTGGCGCCGCTGCGTCCGCGCAGGTGCTCCGAGAGGATGGTCGCCACGCCGTGGAAGGCGGGGTTGGCCGTGGTGATGACGTAGGTGGGAATGCTCGACAGGTAATCCGAGAAGCGCCCCTTCGCCTCGAAGCGGGCGCGGAAAGGCGAACGCGTGAAATACTCCCGCATGCGCGGCACGATGCCGCCGCCGATGTAGACGCCGCCGAAGGCGCCCAGGGTCACCGCCAGGTTGGCGGCCGCGCCGCCCAGCATGCCGCAGAAAACTTCGAGCACCTCCAGGCACAGCGGGTCGGCCTCGTCGAGCGCGCCGGCAACGACCTGGGCTGCGGTGCGCGGCTTTGTGCCTGATAAACCGTTGCGCTGGCCGAGGGCCAGGTACATCAATTCCATGCCCGGCCCCGAGATCAGGCGCTCGTTCGAGACGTGCTGCCATTCGCGCCAGGCGTATTGCAGGATCGCGAACTCGCGCTCGTCGCTGGGCGCGAAGTTGACGTGGCCGCCCTCGCTGCCCAAGGTGACGAAACCGTCGGCGGTCGGGATCAGGCCCGAGACGCCGAGACCGGTGCCCGGACCGAGCACGCCGATCACCGAGCTTGCGGCCGGCTTGCCCTCGCCGACCTGCAGCAGGTCGCCAGGCTGCAGCACGGGTATGGCCATCGCCAGCGCCGTGAAGTCGTTCACCACCAGCAGCGTCGACAGGCCCAGCTCGCGCCGCAGCGCCTCGGTCGAGAATTCCCAGGCGCGGTTCGTCATGCGCACCTGGTCGCCGTTGACCGGATTGGCCACCGCAAAGGCGGCATGGTGCAGCGTCAGCCCGGCATGTTCAGCCAGGTAGTGCCGCAGCAGCGGCACGATGCCGTCGAAACCTTCGCATTCCAGCACACGGACCGCCTGGAACACATCCGGCGCCGTCTGCAGGGCGAAGCGCGCATGCGTGGCGCCGATGTCGGCCAGGAGGCGCGGGCCATCGGCGAAAGCGGTGCGCGCGAACTTCTCAGGCTCGTGCCCGCTCCCCATCAGGCAACGGTACCGAACCAGGCGCCGTAAGGCGGCAGCGTCACGCGGCCGTTGGCGGCGTCGCCCGGCAGGCCGTGGCCTTCCAGCAGCCGGGCCTGCGCGGTCTCCGCCCAGTCGAACGAGACCGGCGCGTTCGACAGGTTGAAGGCCGCCAGCACGGTCGGCTCGCCGTCCAGGGTGCGGCGCAGCGCCAGCACCGGTTCAGGCGCCTCGAAGAAGCTGATGCCGCCGCGGGTCAGCTGCGGCAGGGCCTGGCGCCAATGGATGATGCGGCGCGCGGCGTTGAGGGCCGAGGCTGGATCGTTCTCCTGCACGGAAGCGGCAGCGGCGATGTGCGGCGCGGCCACCGGCAGCCAGGGTTTGCCCGTGGTGAAGCCCGCGTTCGGGGTCTCGTTCGTCCATGGCATCGGCGTGCGGCAGCCGTCGCGACCCTTGAACTCCGGCCAGAAGGTGATGCCGTAGGGGTCCTGCAGCAGCTCGAAGGGCACGTCCGCTTCCGGCAGCGCCAGTTCGTCGCCCTGGTACAGGCAAGGCGTGCCCTTCAGGGAGAGCTGCATCGCCAGCACCATGGCCGCGAACGCGCTTGGTGCGTCCTCGCCCTTCCAGCGGGTGACGACGCGGATGGCGTCGTGGTTGCCGACCGACCAGGAGGCCCAGCCGCCCTGCACGCGCGCCTCGAATTCCTCGACCTGGGTGCGGATGTGCCTGGCCGTGAATTCCGGGGTCAGCAGGTTGAAGCTGTAGGCCATGTGCAGCTTGTCGCCGTCGGCCGTGTATTCGGCCATGCAGGCCAGGGCGTCGTCGGCGCCGACTTCGCCGATCGACACCGCGCCGTATTCGTTCAGCAGCGCGCGGATCTTCTGCAGGAAGGCGATGTTTTCCGGACGGGTCTTGTCGTAGATGTGCGACTGCATGCCGTAGGGGTTCACGTCGGTGACGGACGCGGTGTCGCGCTTGGTCGCCGGCGGATTGCTGCGCAGTTCGGTGTCGTGGAAGTGGTAGTTGCAGGCGTCCATGCGCACGCCGTCGACGCCGCGCTCGAGCCAGAAGCGCAGCGCTTCCAGGTGGGCCTTCTGCACGTCCGGGTTATGGAAGTTCAGTTGCGGCTGGCTGACCAGGAAGTTGTGCATGTAGTACTGCTTGCGGCGCGTGTCCCACTGCCAGGCGGAACCACCGAAGACCGACATCCAGTTGTTCGGCGGGTTGCCGTCCGGCGCCGCGTCGGCCCAGACATACCAGTCGGCCTTCGGGTTGTCGCGGCTGGAGCGGCTCTCGACGAACCACGGATGGGCGTCGGCCGTGTGGGCCATCACCTGGTCGATCATGATCTTCAGGCCCAGGCTGTGCGCCTTGGCGACCATGGCGTCGAAGTCGGCCAGGGTGCCGAACAGCGGATCGACGTCGCAATAGTCCGAGATGTCGTAGCCGAAGTCCTTCATCGGCGACTTGAAGTAAGGCGAGAGCCAGACGATGTTCACGCCCAGGCTGGCAATGTAGTCGAGCTTGGCGGTGATGCCGGGAATGTCGCCGACGCCGTCGCCATTCGTGTCGAGGTAGCTGCGCGGGTAGACCTGGTAGATGATGGCTTCGCGCCACCAGTCGTTCGTTTGCGTGGAAGTCTGGGTCATGACGTGAGGTTCGGTTGAGGTTGCGGTTGGCGGTGGTTTTTACGCAATATACAGCAGCTTTTGCAACTTTACAATCTGAGCCAATGCTCCGTATTTATGCAAATTTCCTTTGCATTCAAAGGCTTGCATGCAAATAGAATTTGCAGACGACGTAACAAAAGTAGCTAAACTACGGTTCAGTTAATCAAGCATTATTTTCCTGTTGCAAAGACCCTGCTGCCGTCATAGCATCCCGGGTTACTTCACTTCCAGGACGAGTCCATGAACCAGCCGACCACGCCCTCCTCCAGCGGGCGCATGCCCCGCCAGATCCCCTACATCATCGCCAACGAAGGTTGCGAGCGCTTCAGCTTCTACGGGATGCGCAACATCCTGACCCCCTTCCTGATCTCGACCCTGCTGCTGTTCCTGCCGGAGTCCGAGCGCACCGGCGAAGCCAAGCACGTGTTCCATACCTTTGTCATCGGCGTCTACTTCTTCCCGCTGCTGGGCGGCTGGCTGGCCGACCGCTACTTCGGCAAGTACAACACCGTGTTCTGGCTCAGCCTCGTGTACTGCGCGGGCCACGCCTGCCTGGCCATCTTCGAGGACAACGTCAAGGGCTTCTACCTGGGCCTGGGCCTGATCGCGCTCGGCTCGGGCGGCATCAAGCCGCTGGTGTCGTCCTTTGTCGGCGACCAGTTCGACCAGACCAACAAGGACAAGGCGAAGCTGGTGTTCGATGCCTTCTACTGGATCATCAACTTCGGCTCCTTCTTCGCCTCGCTGCTGATGCCGCTGTTCCTGAAGAACTACGGCCCTTCCGTCGCCTTCGGCATCCCGGGCATCATGATGTTCATCGCGACCATGGTGTTCTGGAGCGGGAAGAAGAAGTACGTGCACGTGCCCCCGGCCGCGCCGAACCCGCACTCGTTCTCGCGCGTGTCGCGCACCGCCCTGTCCACCAATGGCCCGGGCCGCACGGTGGCCATGGTCGGCCTGTTCGGCGCGATCGCCTCGCTGCTGATGTCGCCCCAGTGGGGCTTCGTCATCGCGGCCTGCACGGCCCTGGTCCTGCTGCTGGCCTTCGTCGGCGCCGGCATCTCGATGCAGCTCGAACGCGCGCGCGGCCACCATCCGGACGAAGCGGTCGACGGCGTGCGCGCGGTGCTGCGCATCCTGGTCGTGTTCGCGCTGGTCACCCCGTTCTGGTCGCTGTTCGACCAGAAGGCCTCGACCTGGATCGTCCAGGCCAATTCGATGACCACCCACTTCTCGGTCTTCGGCAACGAGTTCACCCTGTTGCCGGCCCAGATGCAGGCCCTGAACCCGCTGCTGGTGATGCTGCTCATCCCCTTCAACAACCTGGTGCTGTTCCCGCTGTTGCAAAAAATCGGCATCACGCCGACCCCGCTGCGCCGCATGACGGCCGGCATCGCCTTCTCGGCCCTGTCGTGGCTGGTGATCGGCGCGATCCAGGTCTCGATGGACGCCGGCACGCCGACCTCGATGGCCTGGCAGATCCTGCCCTACGCCCTGTTGACCATGGGCGAAGTGCTGGTCTCGGCCACGGGTCTCGAGTTCGCCTACAGCCAGGCGCCGGCCTCGATGAAGGGCGCGATCATGGCCCTGTGGAGCCTGGCCGTCACGGTCGGCAACCTGTGGGTGCTGGTGGTCAATGCAGCAGTGAAGAACGACGCCGTGGTGAACTCGATTGCCGGTTCGGGCCTGTCCGTGATCGCCTTCCAGATGTTCTTCTTCGCCGGCTTCGCCGCGCTGGCCGCGGTCGCGTTCGGGCTGTACGCCAAGCGCTACAAGATGGTGGACCACTACCGCAGCACCGAAGGCGCCAAGGCGCCGGCGGCGGCCAAGGTCTGAGCGGTCTCGCCGCGGCGGGATGCCGTCGCGGCACGTAGGGTGGGCACGCCGTNNGTGCCCACGCGTTACGGGCGCATCCTTGTCCCTGCTGCGGCGATGTGTCGCTCGCAAGCGATGATCGCAGCCCGTCATCCAGCATCGCGACTGGCGGATACGACGCGAGCGACAGCTCCCGGCCAACGGCGACGGATATGTGCGTAACGCGTGGGCACGNNCACGGAGTGCCCACCCTACAAAAAGCCGCGCCGGACTTTCAGCAAAACCTAGTAAAATTACATCAGCAGTCCTACCCGGCTCAGCTGATCTCTAGAGTGTCATCTAGCAAAGCTGTAGCAAAATTACGTCAACCGTACGCACAGCCGAACATGATCCGACACACCCGCCTCCCCGCCCTTATCGCCGCCGCCTTCAGCGCTTCCGTCCA
>DEKZ01000052.1 GCA_002354135.1 Massilia sp. UBA2709
GGCGGCCAGCTGCACGGCTTCGGACTGGAGCGCGGCCTGCCCGCGCAGGCGCGCCACCTGCGCCTGCGTCGTCGCCGCGCCGAAGGCGCCGACCGCCAGCACGAACATCGCGACCAGCACTTCGACGAGCGTAAAGCCACCTGGAACACACCGCCGCACAGCCACCTCCACAGGTCAGGGCGCGACCAATTCGCGCGAGCTGTGAAGTTATCAGCGGACGCACCCACGCCGCTGAGTTGCCTCAAGCGTGTGCGGTTGCCAAAAACCGGGATTTATTTGCGGGGGTGCCCGACTTCGGCCAGGGCCTGCTGGAATTCGGCCAGGTCCTTGAAGTCTTTATAGACGGAGGCGAAGCGGATGTAGGCGATCTCGTCCAGCCGCTTGAGTTCCTGCATGACCAGTTCGCCGACATAGCCGGTGTCGACTTCGCGCCGTCCGCTGGTGAGCAGCTTTTCCTCGATCGAGGCGACAGCGGCGTCGATGGCTTCGGCCGAGACCGGGCGCTTGCGCAGGGCCAGCATCAGGCTGCCGCGCAGCTTGGCGGGCGCGAATTCGGTACGGCTGCCGTTCTTCTTGACGATGATCGGCATCGACAGTTCGATGCGTTCGTAGGTGGTGAAGCGCTTGTCGCACTGCACGCAGCGGCGCCGCCGGCGAATGGCGTCGCCCTCCTCGGATACGCGCGTATCGAGGACCTGGGTATCTTCATGCTGGCAGAACGGACATTTCATGGGGCGCCGGGATATTACAAGGGACGACAGCCCGACTTCAAGCTGCCGTCCCCGATTTCACTTACTGATTACTGTACTACTTATTTACTGCGTCATTGCTGCTTCATGCCGCGTAGACCGGATACTTGTCGGTCAGGACCTTCACTTCCGCCTTCACGCGCTCGATGGTCGCGGCGTCGTGCGGATTGTCCAGCACGTCGGCGATCAGGTGGCCGACCTTGGTCGCGTCCTCTTCCTTGAAGCCGCGGGTCGTGAAGGCCGGGCTGCCCAGGCGGATGCCCGAGGTCACGAAAGGCTTCTGCGGGTCGTTCGGAATGCCGTTCTTGTTGCAGGTCATGTGGGCCTGGCCCAGGATGGCTTCGGCTTCCTTGCCGGTGAGGCCCTTCGAGCGCAGGTCGACCAGCATCACGTGCGACTGGGTGGTGCCCGAGACGATGCGCAGGCCGCGCGCGATGAGCGCGTCGGCCAGGGCCTTGGCGTTCTTCACGACTTGCTGCTGGTAAGCCTTGAACTCCGGCGACAGCGCTTCCTTGAAAGCGACGGCCTTGCCTGCGATCACGTGCATCAAGGGACCGCCCTGGATGCCCGGGAAGATCGCCGAGTTGATGGCTTTCTCGTGCTCGGCCTTCATCAGGATGATGCCGCCGCGCGGGCCGCGCAGCGATTTATGGGTGGTCGAGGTGACGAAGTCGGCGTAAGGCACCGGGTTCGGATATTCGCCCGCGGCGATCAGGCCGGCGTAGTGGGCCATGTCGACCATGAAATACGCGCCGACTTCCTTGGCGACCTTGGCGAAGCGCTCGAAGTCGATGCGCAGCGAGAACGCCGAGGCGCCCGCGATGATCATCTTCGGCTTGTGCTCGCGCGCCAGGCGCTCCATTTGTTCGTAGTCGATGTCTTCTTCCGGCGTCAAGCCGTACGAAATCACGTTGAACCACTTGCCCGACATGTTCAGGGCCATGCCGTGGGTCAGGTGGCCGCCTTCGGCCAGCGACATGCCCATGATGGTGTCGCCCGGTTTCAGCATGGCGAAGAACACGCCCTGGTTGGCCTGCGAGCCCGAATTCGGCTGCACGTTGGCGGCCTCGGCGCCGAACAGTTGCTTGACGCGGTCGATCGCCAGCTGCTCGGCGACGTCGACGTATTCGCAGCCGCCGTAGTAGCGCTTGCCCGGGTAGCCTTCCGCGTACTTGTTGGTCAGCTGGGAGCCCTGGGCCTGCATCACGGCCGGCGAGGTGTAGTTTTCCGAAGCGATCAGCTCGATGTGATCCTGCTGACGGGTGTTTTCCTTCTGAATCGCGTCCCACAGTTCCGGGTCAACGTTGGCCAGCGTGTGATCTTTTGCAAACATGAACAAAACTCCAATCGATAAGAGAACCAGACAAGTGCGTGCGGAATCGGCAGGAAGCCAGAAAGCAGCCAAGCGCGCGGCAACGCCTACCCTTGTCGGCTGCCCAGGCGAACGGCGGATGAAATCTCACGTTCCCCGGTGGTTGACCACCTTGCCGGCGGCTCGAAGCGCGCGCGGGTTTCGCCAGTTACGTGAGATGCAAAGGACTCCAGATTGTATTTGATGTGTCCCTTTAGGGCAAGGAAACGGCCCGCGTGGCGGCATCTCCGGCCAAGAGGCAGGCAACATGGTCATTTCGGCTACAATCACGGAGCTTGTCCAATCCGAGGAACCTCATCATGATCGTTTTCATCACCGGCGCATCGGCCGGATTCGGCGCCGAAATGGCGCGCACTTTCGTTCGCAACGGCCACCAGGTCGTGATGGCGGCGCGCCGCAAGGAGCGCCTGGAAGCCCTCGCCGCCGAGCTGGGCGAATCGGCGCTGCCGGTGGAAATGGACGTGACGAGCAAGACCTCGATCGAGGAAGCGCTGGCGCTGCTGCCGCAATCCTGGCGCCAGATCGACGTACTGATCAACAATGCCGGCCTGGCCCTGGGCACGTCCCCGGCCCAGGAAGCCCCGCTGGAAGACTGGGAAACCATGATCGCCACCAACTGCCAGGGCCTGGTGACCATGACCCGCGCCGTGCTGCCGGCCATGGTCGAACGCGGCAGCGGCCTGATCATCAACCTGGGCTCGGTGGCCGGCCACTACCCCTACCCGGGCGGCAACGTCTACGGCGCGACCAAGGCCTTCGTGGAACAGTTCACCCTGAACCTGCGCGCCGACCTGGTCGGCACCGGCGTGCGCGCCACCAACCTGGCGCCGGGCCTGTGCGGCGGCACCGAATTCTCGAACGTGCGCTTCAAGGGCGACGACGCGGCCGCCGCGAAGGTCTACGAAGGCACGACGCCCCTGACCGCCAGCGACATCGCCGAGACCGCCTACTGGATCGCCACCCTGCCGCCGCATGTGAACGTCAACCTGATCGAGCTGATGCCGACTTGCCAGGGGTTCTCGCCGTTCAATATCAAGCGGGGCTGAACGAACCAGGGGTCTGATTTTGTAGGGTGGGCACCTGTGCCCACGCTGTATGGCACCTCAACGCGGCATCGCCCTGATTTGTATCGCTGCGCCAAGGAACCGTTGTCTGCTTGCTGCGCCTCTGCCCAACCGGTGAGACCGCGTGGGCACAAGTGCCCACCCTACGAAAAACCCGATTCCCGCATCGTGCGCCCCCACTTCGATAATTGTGAGAAAGTGTTACAGTTGTTGTCTTGACAGTCTTATCTCTCGTCTACTACGGCCGCACCTTTGATGGACACAGCATGCGCCGCGGTCGCGCTTTCCCACCCGACATGTTCGCTAGAATACATATGCGGAGTCGAATAGCGTAAAATGTTTCCTATTATCATTTATGGCTTGTAGCATGCCCTCCGTTTTCACCTGGCCAGTCCGGGTCTATTACGAAGACACCGACGCCGGCGGCATCGTGTTTTACGCGAATTACCTGAAGTTCTTCGAACGTGCGCGCACCGAATGGCTGCGCGCCGCCGGTATCAACCAGCAGGAACTGATCGCGACCGACAACGCCGGCTTCGTGGTGAAGAGCGCCACGATCGACTACCACGCCCCGGCCCGCCTGGACGACGAGCTGACCCTGACGCTCACCATCGAAAAGCTCGGCCGCGCGTCGGTGCAGTTCGCCCAGAAAGCCTACAAGGGCGACGCCCTGCTGGTCGAGGCGAGCGTGAAAGTGGGCTGCGTCGACCTGGCTTCGGTCCGGCCGCGCTCGCTCCCGGAGCATGTCGCTGATAAAATGCGTGCCGCTTGAATAAATCAACAATATTGCCTAACCGATGACCCCGACCCACGACCTTTCCTTTGTAGCCCTGATCAGTAACGCGCACATCCTCGTGCAGCTCATCATGCTGTTGCTGCTTTTGCTGTCGGTGTTCTCGTGGTCCTACATCTTCCGCAAGCTGTTCGCGATCCGTGCGGCGCGCCGCCAGACCGAGCAGTTCGAACGCAGCTTCTGGGCCGGCGGCAACCTGCACACCCTGCACCAGAGCGCCAGCGCCCAGCGCGACCAGAGCGGCGCACTGGCCCGCATCTTCGAGGCCGGCATGGGTGAATTCATCAAGGGCAAGCAGGCTTCGCGCGACGCCCTCGACATGAATTCGGTGCTCGACGGCGCCCGCCGCGCCATGCGCGCCGCCTTCCAGCGCGAACTCGACGCCCTCGACCTGCACCTGAACTTCCTGGCATCGGTCGGCTCGGTCTCGCCCTACATCGGCCTGCTCGGCACCGTCTGGGGCATCATGAACGCCTTCCGCGGCCTGGCCAACGTGCAGCAGGCCACCCTGGCCGTCGTCGCGCCCGGCATCGCCGAGGCGCTGATCGCGACCGCGATCGGCCTGTTCGCCGCGATCCCGGCCGTGGTTGCCTACAACCGCTTCACCCACGACATCGACCGCCTGGCGATCCGCTTCGAAAGCTTCGTCGAGGAATTCTCGAACATCCTGCAGCGCCAGTCGCGCTGATCCACGGGAGGAACCGACATGGCCTTATCCAGCAGCCTGCGCAGCGGACGCCGCAGCAAACTGAAATCCGAAATCAACGTCGTGCCCTACATCGACGTGATGCTGGTGCTG
Source organism: Massilia sp. UBA2709 (assembly GCA_002354135.1). Classification (GTDB taxonomy): domain Bacteria; phylum Pseudomonadota; class Gammaproteobacteria; order Burkholderiales; family Burkholderiaceae_D; genus Telluria. Next base: position 4,778 of record DEKZ01000052.1, read on the forward strand.
CTCATCATCTTCATGGCGGTGC
>DEKZ01000310.1 GCA_002354135.1 Massilia sp. UBA2709
CCGGGCCGGGGGTCGGCGCGACCGGGACCGTCGGGGCGTCGGCGGTGGTGCCGGGGCCGGCGGGGGAGTCCTGTCCGGCGTGCTGGTCCTGGCCCGCGCTCGGGACCGCGGGTGCCGCGTTCTGACCCGCGATGTCGTTCTCGTCCGGCGTGGGGTTCTGGTCGGGAGCAGGAGTCTTGTCGTTCATGTCTCGATGGTCTCCCGACGCCGCTGAAGCCACCCTGAAGCCTCCTGAAGCCCCGTTCAGGAACCGATATCTCGGGCACGACTCCGGAGCTCGGGAACGACACGCCGCCTGCGGGCGGCCATGACCGGGGTGTCGTCGGGGATCTCCGAAGCTGTGCCCGGGCGGTGGGTCAGGAGAGTGGGCCGGCCAGCGGGAGGGTGACGGTGAAGCGGGCGCCGCCCAACCGGGACGTGTCCACCGTGATCGCGCCGTGGGCGGCGGTGGCGATGCCGTGGGCGATCGCGAGACCGAGCCCGCTGCCTCCCGCGTCGCGACTGCGGGCCTCATCGAGCCGGACGAAGCGCTCGAAGATGCGGTCCCGCTCCTCTGGCGGGATGCCGGCCCCGTCGTCTTCGACCGTGAGGACGACGTGCGCCGCCTGCGGTTCCACCCCGATCGCCACCCGGCCGTTGCTGTGCCGCGCGGCGTTGTCGGCGAGGTTCCGCAGCAGCTGGCCGAGCAGCCGGGGGTCGCCGATGGTGCGGGCCGCACGGATTCCGGAGCCGTCGACGTCGAGCCCGGTGGCCCGTAGCCGACGCACCTCCGCGAGGGCCAGGTCGTCCAGGTCCACCGGTTCGGTGCTCCCGGTGACACCCTCGTCGAGGCGGGCGAGGAGCAGCAGCGACTCCACGATGCCCTGCAGCCGCAGCCCCTCCTCGGACACCACCTCCGCGAGCTCGTCGATGCTCGTCACCTCCGGGTGCGCCTGGGCGAGCTCCGCGTGCTGACGGATCGTGGCCAGGGGCGAGCGGAGCTCGTGCGAGGCATCGGACACGAAGCGGCGCTGCGCGGTCGCCGCCGCGTCGAGCCGGTCGAGCATTCCGTTCATCGTCACGGCGAGGGAGTGGATCTCGTCCGCGGTGTCGGGAACGGGCACCCGGTGATCGAGACGCTCGGCGGTGATGCCCTCGACTTCCTGGCGGATGCGGGTCACAGGGCGCAGCGCGCGCCCCGTGACGAGCCAGGTCGTGACGGCCACGAGCAGCAGCAGCGCGGGGACGGCGATCACGAGCAGCGTCGCCACCGTCGACAGGGTCTCCGCATCCTCGTCCATCGGCACCGCGAGGACGAGGGTCTGGTCGCCCTCGACGTCTTCCGACACCACGACCATCGGCTCGCCGTCGACCCGGACGACCTGCGGATCGTCGTCCACGGGCAGCGGGGTGGCGCCGAGCGCATCGGCGGCCTCCTCGCTCGCCGCGCGCACCGCTCCGTCCCGCCCGAGCAGCTGCACGAGGTCGTCGTCGAGCTGGTCGGGGCCGCGGCGTCCCGGACCGTCGAACCGGCTGACGAGTTCCTCCAGCCGCTGCTCCGCCGCGCGTTCGGTGCTGCCGTGGATGCTCGCGCTCAGCACCCCGTAGAAGGAGAAGGCCCCGAGGAGCAGCGCGACCGCGACGACGAGGGTGGCACCCAGGGTCGTCCGGCCGCGGACCGACCGCCAGAGCCGCCTAGCCACCGGTCGCCGCCAGCCGATAGCCCGCGCCGCGGATGGTCTCGATCGCCTCACGCCCGAACGGCTTGTCGACCTTGCGGCGGAGGTGGCCGATGTACACCTCGACGATGTTCGGGTCGCCGTCGAAGTCGTCGTCCCAGACGCCGGCCAGGAGGTCGCGCTTCGACAGCACCTGCCCGCGGTGCCGCATCAGATGCTCGAGCACTGCGAACTCGCGGGCCGTGAGGGAGATCGGGGTCTCGCCGCGCCACACGTGGTGTCCGGCGGGGTCCAGCCGCAGGTCGCCGGCCTCCAGGATCGTCGGTCGTGCCACCGCACCGCGGCGCACGAGTGCCCGGAGCCGCGCCACGAGGATCGCGAACGAGAAGGGCTTGGTGACGTAGTCGTCGGCGCCCAGCTCCAGGCCGAGGATGCGGTCGGCGTCGTCGCCGCGGCCGGTCAGCATCAGGACCGGGATGCGGCTTTGCGCGCGGATGCGGCGCAGGGTGTCGATGCCGTTCAGGGCCGGCATCATGACGTCGAGGATGGCGATGGCGTAGCGCCCGGACAGCGCTTCGCGCGCGCCCGATTCGCCGTCGTGCGCGCAGGCCACGGCAAAACCTTCCTGCTCGAGGTATTCGGTAAACATGCCGACCAGTTCGGCGTCGTCGTCGATCAACAGTACGTGGTTCATCCACCGGATGATAGCAGGGCGCCCGCCGGACCGCTCTGCGCCGGTCGGGCTTTTTACCCAGCTTTACATCCTCCGGCCGGGGGCCGGGACTTACGCGGATTTACGCCGGCTTACGCCGCTTTACATCGGGCCGGACCAGAATGGCGCCTTCGGAAAACGCAACAGGAGATTGACATGAGCTTGTCCGCATCGGCGCCCCTGGGAAAAGGCGAGGGGGAGCGTTCATGACGCGCCACGATGACGATCACGTCCACGGCGCTTGTCTGGCCGCCGACATCGAGCGGCTGATGCACGCCGCGGTGAGCCGGCGCCGCAGCCTGCGCTGGCTGTTCGCCGGCGCAGCGGCGGTGCCGCTGGCAAGCTGCGGAGGCGACAGCGGCACGGCGGCGGTGACCGGCACGGTGTCTGGCACTACGCCGGGCACGGGCGCCACGACGGGAAGCGCAGCCTGTTCGGTGATTCCCGAAGAGACCGGCGGCCCCTACCCGGGCGACGGCACCAACAGCAGCAACGGCAAGGTTGTGAACGCGCTGGCCCTGTCGGGCATCGTGCGCAGCGACATCCGGGCCAGCATCGCCGGCGCCAGCGGCGTCGCGGCCGGCGTGCCGTTGACGATCAGGCTGAAGATGGTCAACGTATCGGCCAACTGCGCCACCGTGGCCGGCGCCACGGTCTACCTCTGGCACTGCGACCGCAACGGGAACTACTCGATGTATTCGAGCAGCGTCAGGGAAGAGAATTATCTGCGCGGCGTGCAGGCGGCCGACGCGGACGGCTACGTCACCTTCCTGACCATCTTCCCCGGCTGCTACGACGGACGCATGCCCCACGTGCACTTCGAGGTCTATCCGACCCTGGTGTCCTCCACCAGCGCCGCCAACCGGGTGAAGACCTCGCAGTTCACCTTCCCGCTGGCGACCCTGAACGAGGTCTATACGGCGGACGGGTACGGCGCCAGCGTGCAGAACCTGTCGCGCATCAGCTATGCGACCGACAATGTCTTCAGCGACGGCACGGCGCTGCAGATGGCGAGCATGTCGGGCGACAGCGTCAGCGGCTATGTCGCCGAGCTGACTGTAGGGGTTTCCCTCTAAACGGGGAACGCAGGGGAGCTTGTCACATTACAATCGAAACCTGTTCAGTTTCGTGTGTCCCGTGCTTTCATGACCAAACCCCTGCTGCATTTCTGCCACGGCAACAGCTTCCCGTCCGGCACCTATCGCCAATTGCTCGATGCCCTGGCCGTACATTACGAGGTCCACATGACCGACATGGTCGGGCACGACCCGCGTTATCCGGTGGGCGACGGCTGGAGCGGCCTGGTCGACGAACTGGTCGCCCAGCTCGAGCAGTACGGACGGCCGGCGATCCTGGTCGGCCATTCGCTCGGCGGCATGCTCAGCACCATGGCGGCCGCGCGCCGTCCCGAGCTGGCGCAGTGCGTGGTCATGCTCGATTCGCCGGTTGTGGCGGGCTGGCGCGCCTTCCTCTGGCGCCTGGTGAAGTTGCTGGGCAAGGGCTCGGCATTCTCGCCGGCGCGCTTTTCCGAACGCCGCCGCAATGTCTGGCCCAGCCGCGAAGCGGCCTACCAGCATTTCATCGCAAAGGACATCTTCGCCGCCTGGGCGCCCGGCGTGCTTGACGACTACCTGGACGTCGGCCTGAAACCGCATCCGGAAGGCGTGCAGCTGCGTTTCGACCGCGCGGTCGAGACCCGGATCTACAACTCGCTGCCGCACCACATGGGCGAGGTGATCCGCCACGACTTCCCGGTGCCGGTCGGCTTCATCGGCGCCGACCGCTCGGAGGAGCTGCGCCAGGCCGGTTTGGCGTCCACACGCAAGCTGGTCGGCGCGAACTTCGTGATGACCGAAGGCAGCCACCTCTACCCGATGGAGCAGCCGGTGCGTGCGGCGGAATTGACCGATGCGATGATCCAGCGCCTGCTGGCCCAGCGGCCTGGCCAAAATGACATGGAGAAGCAGGACCGGAGCGGGCTTTTCGCGTAAAATCGCGGGATTTTCCGCATTCCCGAAAGAGCAGCATGGCAATCAAGAGCGATAAATGGATCCGCCGCATGGCGCAGGAAACCGGCATGATCGAACCCTTCGAGCCGGGCCAGATCCGCGAGGCGGACGGCCGCCGCATCATTTCCTACGGCACCTCGTCCTATGGCTACGATATTCGCTGCGCCGACGAGTTCAAGGTCTTCACCAACATCAACAGCACCATCGTCGACCCGAAGAATTTCGACGAGAAGTCCTTCGTCGACGTGAAAAGCGACGTCTGCATCATCCCGCCGAATTCTTTCGCGCTGGCGCGCACCATGGAATACTTCCGCATTCCGCGCAACGTGCTGACCGTCTGCCTGGGCAAGTCGACCTATGCGCGTTGCGGCATCATCGTCAACGTGACGCCGTTCGAGCCGGAATGGGAAGGCTATGTGACCCTGGAATTCTCGAACACGACCCCACTGCCGGCCAAGATCTATGCCGGTGAAGGCTGCGCGCAGGTGCTGTTCTTCGAATCCGACGAGATCTGCGAGACCTCGTACAAGGACCGCGGCGGCAAATACCAGGGCCAGCACGGCGTGACGCTGCCGAAGACCTGATACGGTTTTCCCGGCCCGCTTGCAAAATTCGTATCATATTGGCAAGGTGTAGGAATGGCAGATTGCTGCAGCGGCGGCTGCTCCTCCGGTAAGCCGCCCGTCGATCCCCGTTACCGGCGCGTGCTCTGGATCGCGCTGGTGGTGAACTTCGCGATGTTCGGCGTCGAGCTGTTCGGCGGCTGGGCCGCGGGTTCGGTCTCGCTGCTTGCCGACGCCGTCGACTTCTTCGGCGACGCCGCCAACTACGGCATTTCCTTGTTCGTCCTCGGCCTGGCGCCGGTCTGGCGCTCGCGCACCGCGCTGGTGAAGGGCGCGACCATGGGCGCCTACGGGGCATTCGTGATCGGCTCGGCCCTGTGGCACCTGGCCTCCGGCACGGTGCCGAAAGCCGAGACGATGGGCGTGATCGGCGTCCTCGCCCTGGCGGCAAACGGCCTGGTCGCGGCGCTGCTGTTCGCCTTCAGGAACGGCGACGCCAACATGCGCTCGGTCTGGCTGTGCACGCGCAACGACACGATCGGCAACCTCGCCGTGCTGCTGGCGGCGCTGGGCGTGTGGCAGGCCGGCAGCGGCTTGCCCGACCTGTTCGTGGCCGCCGTCATGGGCTTCCTTGGCTTGAGCGCGGCGCGCAGCGTGATCGTGCAGGCGCGGGCCGAGATGAAGGCCAGCGCACCAAGCTCGACGCTGACGGTCGAACTGAAGCGGTAAGCTAGGGTGGGCACCTGTGCCCACGCGGTCTCATCGCATGCGTTCCCGCAGCGTTGGTCCCGTCCCGCCGCGCGGGTACCGTGATCCTGTCCAGTGCGCGATCCGCATTGGCGCCATACTGCGTGGGCACGAGTGCCCATCCTACGCGACAGAATGCGCACGCTGCGCGATCCCAGTACCGGTCGCGGACAAAAAAAGAGGAGCCATCGGCTCCTCTTTTCACATCCCCAGACCGGGAATCAGTCCTGGCGTACGCAATCCACGAAGTACCCCAGCTTGCCGTCGATCTCGCGCTTGACGAGGCCGTGGACGTCGGTCTCGAAGCCCGGGAAGCGCTCGTTGAAGTCGCGTGCGAAGCGCAGGTAGTCGACGATGGTCTTGTTGAAGCGTTCGCCCGGGATCAGCAGCGGAATGCCCGGCGGGTAAGGCGTCAGCAGGATCGCGGTGGTGCGGCCTTCCAGTTCCTCGATGGCGACGCGCTCGATGTCGCGGCGCGCCATCTTGGCAAAGGCGTCCGACGGCTTCATTGCGGGCACCATGTCCGACAGGTACATCTCGGTCGTCAGGCGCGCCACGTCGTACTGCTTGTAGAAGGTGTGGATCTGCGTGCACAGGTCGCGCAGGCCGCGCTCTTCGTAGCGCGGGTTGGCCGAGGCGAACTGCGGCATCACCTGCCACATCGGCTTGTTGCGGTCGTAGTCGTCCTTGAACTGCTGCAGCGCCGTCACCAGCGTGTTCCAGCGGCCCTTGGTGATGCCGATCGTGAACATGATGAAGAAGGAGTACAAGCCGCACTTCTCGATGATGACGCCGTGCTCGGCCAGGTACTTGGTCACGATAGACGCCGGGATGCCGGTCTCGCCGAACTGGCCGTCCAGCGACAGGCCCGGGGTCACGATGGTCGACTTGATCGGGTCGAGCATGTTGAAGCCCTCGGCCAGGTTGCCGAAGCCGTGCCAGTCGTCCTCGGCGCGGATCATCCAGTCTTCCTGGGTGCCGATGCCTTCCTCGCCTTCGACGTCCGGGCCCCAGACCTTGAACCACCAGTCTTCGCCGTACTCGGCGTCGACCTTCTTCATGGCGCGGCGGAAGTCCAGCGCTTCCAGGATCGATTCCTCGACCAGGGCGGTGCCGCCCGGCGCTTCCATCATCGCGGCGGCGACGTCGCAGGAGGCGATGATCGAGTACTGCGGCGAGGTCGAGGTGTGCATCAGGAAGGCCTCGTTGAAGGCGTCCTGGTCGAGCTTGACCGATTCCGACTCGCGCACCAGCACCTGCGAGGCCTGGGACAGGCCCGCCAGCAGCTTGTGGGTCGACTGGGTCGAGAAGATCATCGACTGCTTGGCGCGCGGGCGGTCGCGGCCGATCGCGTGCATGTTCTTGTAGAAGTCGTGGAAGGTCGCGTGCGGCAGCCAGGCTTCGTCGAAGTGCAGGGTGTCGATGCGGCCGTCCAGCATTTCGCGCAGCACTTCGACGTTGTACACCACGCCGTCGTAGGTCGACTGGGTGATGGTCAGGATGCGCGGCTTCTTGTCCTTGGCTTCGCGCGCGAACGGGTTCGCCTCGATCTTTCGGGCGATCGATTCGGGCGTGAACTCTTCCAGCGGGATCGGGCCGATGATGCCGAGGTTGTTACGGGTCGGCATCAGGAACACGGGGATCGCGCCGCACATGATGATCGAGTGCAGGATCGACTTGTGGCAGTTACGGTCGACCACGACGATGTCGCCCGGGGCGACGGTCGAGTGCCAGACCATCTTGTTCGAGGTCGAGGTGCCGTTGGTCACGAAGTAGCAGTGGTCGGCGCTGTAGATGCGCGCGGCATTACGCTCGGATTTCGCCACCGGGCCGGTGTGGTCGAGCAGCTGGCCGAGTTCCTCGACCGCGTTGCAGACGTCGGCGCGCAGCATGTTCTCGCCGAAGAACTGGTGGAACATCTGGCCGATCGGGCTCTTCAGGAAGGCGACGCCGCCCGAGTGGCCCGGGCAGTGCCAGGAGTAGGAACCGTCGTAGGCGTAGTTCACCAGCGCGCGGAAGAAGGGCGGCGCCAGGCTGTCGAGGTAGGCTTTCGCTTCGCGGATGATGTGGCGCGCGACGAACTCCGGCGTGTCCTCGAACATGTGAATGAAGCCGTGCAGCTCCTTCAGGATGTCGTTCGGGATGTGGCGCGAGGTGCGGGTTTCGCCGTAGATGTAGATCGGGATGTTCGAATTCTTGTGGCGGATCTCCTGCACGAAGGCGCGCAGGCCGGTCAGGGCGAAATCGGTTTCCTCGAGCGAGCCGCCGCCGAATTCCTCGTCGTCGATCGACAGCACGAAGGCCGAGGCGCGCGACTGCTGCTGGGCGAACTGCGACAGGTCGCCGTAGCTGGTCAGGCCCAGCACCTCCATGCCTTCTTTTTCCATCGCCGCGGCAAGCGCGCGAATACCGAGGCCGGACGTGTTCTCGGAACGGAAATCCTCGTCAATGATGACGATTGGGAAACGAAATTTCATTGACAGCTCCAATGCGAAGCGCCGTGGGGGCAGCCACGTCGGGTTGACGCGGCCCGCTCACACGGCACCGTAAAAATAAGAAGCGGATTTTCGCAGAAAATCCGCTGTCCGGTGAACATTTTTTTACTAGGGTAACGGGATGCGTCCAGCCATGGCGCACACGAGGGCGTGGCGACGGCGCGAACGGGACGGCTGACCTGTCTGCGTTCTGTCAGGCGTAGGGTGGGCGGCTCCACGCGGATGGATGATCTGCCGCCGCCCCTGGCGCCGCCCACGCGTTCAAGCAGCAGGAAATCCGCCGCGGACTTTCATCCGGTATTTGAACGCGTGGGCGGCGCATACGCCGTCGATAGGCGCAGCGACAGGTTCAGCCGCCCACCCTACGCCTTGCGCTCATAGGTCACGTAATCGTAATCGAAACCCTGGGTCTCGGAATGGTGGCGTTCGCGCGCCGTTTCCTGCCATACCTGCGGGTCGATCGCCGGGAAGAAGGTGTCGCAGTCAAAAGTGCGCGCGATCTCGGTGACGATCATGCGGTCGGCCAGGTCCAGCGTCGCGTTGAAGATCTGGGCGCCGCCGATGATGCTGGCATCCTCCTCGCCCACCAGGGCGATGGCGGCCTCGAGCGAGGTCACGGCTTCCACGCCCTCGTGGCGCCAGCCGGCGTTGCGGGTGACGACGATGTTGCGCCGGCCCGGCAGCGGGCGGCCGATGGAATCGAAGGTCTTGCGGCCCATGATGATGGGGCGGCCGAGGGTGACGCGCTTGAAGTGGGCCAGGTCCTCCGGCAGGTGCCAGGGGAGCTGGTTGTTGATGCCGATGCCGCGCTGGGCGTCGATGGCGACGACGAGGGTCAGTCGGGTCATCGGGCCTCCGGCTGGCGGTGGAAGGCAGGAGAGGGCGCACGCATGACGGTTATCCTTATCGGTTGCTCGTGAAGGGCAAGATGGTGTAGCGCCGGGCGCCCCGTGTCAAGTTTCGCTTGCGCTTTCGTGATCGCGGGATGCAGGCGCAGCGCCTGGGTTCACGATTGCAGGCATGCCACCATCAACCTCATCCCGCGCAGCACCACGGCCTGGACGGTCTCCGCATCCCCGAGCACCTCATCGCTGTCGAGACGCTTGCCGAGCGGCGTCGCAAGGTATTCCCGCACTTGGCCCGCCTCTTCGGGCGACAGCGGGAGCAGGCCGGAGACCGGGGCTGCAGCCGGCGTATCGTCGGACGCCATCTCCGTGAGCAAGCGGTTCTTCGCGTATTTCGTTCCGGCGCCGGAAGCGAGGAAGGCGTTCAGCGAGGCCCGGTCGGCCACGTTGAACTGGCGGGTCTGGTAATTGCGCACGACGTCGACCATGGCCGTCCCATCCTGGGCGCCCAGGCAGCGGGTGACCTTCTCGTCGAGTTCGCTGTCGCCGGCTTCGGCCGAGCCCGCGAGCAGAGCGCCGAACAGGGCCGTTGCCGCGAAGGTCTCGAGCGGCGTCGCCTCGGCCGGCGGAGCCGAGTGCGCGTGGGCGTGGTTGAGAACAAAGGATAAGGCCAGCGGCAAGGCCAGGGACAGGGTACGGTACAACGCGAGCTCCTCATGAAGTGAACCGGCGATCTTACCGGCACGGACCGCGGACGGTCTACTTCCATGCCACTCGGCGGGGGTGTGTGTTGCCACTTGGCAACACGCACATGACACCTGTTTTCAAGCGCAGTCGAACAAGCCTTCGCCCTGCCAGCGCGGCAGCGGGGACGGCGACTGCGCGCTCACCGCCTTCGCGGCATAGCCCGCTCCCAGGCTGGCGATCAGGCGTGGAAAGGCGCGGCAGTAGCTGGACTGGATGCCGGCCAGGCGTGCAAGGTGCCTGTACTCGATAACGGAGTCCGGCGGAACCGCATCGAGCACGCGCCGGACGCGTTCGCGCCAGTCGTCCGGCCATGCCGGCCGCAGCACGCCGAGATCGCGCACGTGGTCGGCGCAGCGGACGAGGCCACCGGAGAGGACGCGCGCCAGCATGCCGCGCCGCGCGCCGATGCTGCGCGCCAGGCCCGGTCGGAGCGCGTCGAGCTGGCCGCAGGCTTCGCACTGGAACATCAGGCGCAATTGCACCTCGCCACCGATCTGCAGCACGGTGCCGGAGGCCAGCGCGGCGGTGTCGAAATCGACCAGCAGGTTCTCGCGCAAGGCGTGCGGCGGCAGGGAGAAGTCCTCATATGCCGCCGCGTCCACGAGCAGCAGTTGACGCGGCGATTCCGTCTGGGCATGGCGGTCATCCGCGAAACCCAGGCCCGCGATGGCACGGGCACTGTCCACGGCCTCGGGACGCGGGGAGCCGGCAGCGCGCAACGCCAGGCCCCTGACGGTGCCGATCACGGAAGGCTATGCCTACACCGCCACCGGCGCCTTGATCGCCGGATGCGACTGGTAATCGACCACGTCGAAGTCCTCGAAGCGGTAGTCGAACAGCGAGTCCGGCTTGCGCTTGATGACCAGCTTCGGCAGCGGCAGCGGCTCGCGCGAAAGCTGCAGCTCGGCCTGCTCCAGGTGGTTCGAATACAGGTGGCAGTCGCCGCCGGTCCAGACGAAGTCGCCGACTTCCAGGCCGGCCTGCTGGGCCATCATGTGGGTCAGCAGCGCGTAGGAGGCGATGTTGAAGGGCACGCCGAGGAAGATGTCGGCGCTGCGCTGGTAGAGCTGGCAGGACAGCTTGCCGTCGGCGACGTAGAACTGGAACAGCGCATGGCAGGGCGGCAGCTTCATCTGCGGCACGTCGGCGACGTTCCAGGCGGAGACAATCATGCGGCGCGAGTCCGGATTGTTCCTGATCTGGTCCATGACTTGGCTGATCTGGTCGATGTGCTCGCCGTTCGGCGCCGGCCAGTTGCGCCACTGGTAGCCGTAGATCGGGCCCAGCTCGCCGTTGGCGTCAGCCCATTCGTCCCAGATCGAGACGCCGTTTTCCTTCAGGTAGCCGATATTGGTCGAGCCTTGCAGGAACCAGATCAGTTCATGGATGATCGACTTCAGGTGCACCTTCTTGGTGGTCACCAGCGGAAAACCTTCCTGCAGGTTGAAGCGCATCTGGTAGCCGAACACGGAGAGCGTGCCGGTGCCCGTGCGGTCGGTCTTGAGCGCGCCGTGCTCTTTCACATGGCGCATGAAGTCGAGGTATTGGCGCATCGCGGTCCTTCTGGTGAAAACCCGCCATTGTAACTTATGCAGGCGCGCGCAGTGCCGCGGCCAGCTTGTCCAGGGCAGTGCGCACCTGTTCGTCGGTGGCGGCGAGCAGGTTGTCGCCGACGTAGAGCTCGAAATAACTCGTATCGGGCAGCACGCCGTGGTTCACGCGGTTGAATAGCCAGACGCCGTGCCGTTCGGCCAGCTCGTCGCGGATGGACAGCGCGCGTTCGCGGCTCACCGGCAGGTGCAGGTGGAGCATGTTGGCCGCCGGCCGGACGGGATTGACGCGGATTTCCGGGTGTGCGCGCAGCGCTTCGTAGAGGAATTCGGTGCGGCGGAAATAGTCGGGCATGGCGGCCATCCGCGCGTCGAACTGCATCGCCGCCGCCACCACATAGGGCGAGCGGTGGATCACGTTGCCGCCCTTGCGCTTGAACCATTCGGAGGCGCGGGCCACGAAGTCCGCGCTGCCCGCCAGCATCGCGCCCCCCAGGCCTCCCACGCCCTTGTACAGCGAGACGTAGACGGAGTCGAAGCCGGCGGCAATCTCCGCCACCGGCCTGCCGTAGCCGGCGGCCGCTTCCCACAGGCGCGCGCCGTCCATGTGCAGGTGCGCGCCGCGCGCCTTGCAGTGCGCCTTGATCGCTTCCAGCTCGTCCCAGCCTGGCACCTGGCCACCGATTTCGCGCATCGGGATTTCGAGACCCACGGCGCCAAGACGGTCGGGGATCGCCTCGAGGTCGGCGGCGGTGAAGGGGCGGTGCGGATCGCCCACGCGCAGGGCGGCGAAGTGGCCGAGCAGCTGGTGGTTGCCGCGTTCGTGCACGAAGATGTGCGAGGTCGGGTGCAGGGCCACCGGCGCGTTTGCGCGATCGCCGCTGGCCAGGCGCAGGGCCGTGACCTGGGTCATGGTGCCGCTGATGCAGAACACGGCGGCCTCGAAGCCGAGCAGGGCGGCGATCTTCTGTTCGAAGGATTCGATCAGTTCTCCGCTGCCGTAGACGTCGTGCTCGATGCGGTTGGCTTCGCACCAGGCGGCCATGGCGGCATACATCTCGGCGGGACTGCGGGCGCGGTGGCCCGGGAAGACGGTGTGGCAGCGGCGGATCAGGTCGGCGTCGGACAAGGCAGGGCTCCGGGGTAGAGGGTTTGTTACTCTACACCGAAGCGGTGCGAAGGGGGAAGAGGTGCATCGGAGGCGTAGGGTGGGCTCTCGAG
>DEKZ01000312.1:0-14317 GCA_002354135.1 Massilia sp. UBA2709
GACGCGCTGGAAGGCCGCGGCACGCCCTCGCGCGGACTCGATATCGCCGCCGAGTTCATCGCGTCGCAGTTCCGCGCGGCGGGCCTGGAGCCGCTGGGCGACGAGCCCTACTTCCAGACCGCCGACTGGAGCCGGATCAACCCGCGCCGCGACAAGAACGCGGCGCCGGGCGCGCCGGTCAAGGTGCGCAACGTGGTCGGCATCCTGCGCGGCTCCGACCCGGCGCTGAAGGACAGCTACATCCTGGTGACCGCCCACTACGACCACGTCGGCCTGAAGCCGGGCGAAGGCGACGGCATCTTCAACGGCGCCAACGACGACGGCAGCGGCACGGTCTCGGTGATCGAACTGGCCAAGGCCTTCGGCGCGCAGAAGCAGCGCCCGAAACGCAGCATCGTCTTCATGACCGTGTTCGGCGAAGAGCACGGCCTGGTCGGCTCGCGCTACTACGGCGCCAATCCGCTGGTGCCGATCGAGAAGACGGTGGCCGGCATCAACCTCGAACAGGTCGGCCGCACCGACGACAGCGAAGGCCCGCAAAAGCTGGCCTTCGCCGTGACCGGCTACGATTTCTCGGACGTCGGCGCCATCCTCAAGCAGGCCGGCGACCAGACCGGCATCAAGGTCTGGAAACACCCGGTCAACAGCGACAAGTATTTCGCCCACAGCGACAACCAGGCCCTGGCCGACCAGGGCATTCCGGCCCACACGGTCAGCGTGGCCTATGCCTTCCCGGACTACCATGGCGCGGGCGACCACTGGGACAAGATCGACTACGAGAACATGGCGGCAGTGAACCGCGCGGTGGCGCTGGCGATCTGGAATATCGCCAACAGTACGGAGGCGCCGAAGTGGAACCGGGCTAATCCGAAGGCAGCCAAGTACCTGGGCGTGCAGGAACAGCGCCGCTGAGCGTGCCTGGCCCCGCCGCGGTTCCGGACGGCCACGGCGGGCTGGCATGGACAATGCGCTGAGCGGTCGCGGGCGCACGAACGCTCGACAGGGCGTGGCCTTAAAGACGGGAAAGAAAGCTAGCTATTGGCCTGCCCAGCTGGGTTCGAACCAGCGACCCTCAGCTTAGAAGGCTGATGCTCTATCCAACTGAGCTATGGGCAGTATGTGCCTGGCAGAGGCGCCGGGCGGAATGGCGGAATGAAAGCGGGCCGTCGGAAAGACGGCCCGCCTGTAAAGCCTGTGGTCGGAGTACAAGGATTCGAACCTTGGACCCCCTGGTCCCAAACCAGGTGCGCTACCGGGCTGCGCCACACTCCGATTGGGTTCGATCATACCCCGCCGGAAGTGGCGCGTCAATGCGAGGACCCGCCTCTCAGGCGGCGAGCTTGTCGGCGATCCTGCGCGCCATGCGCTCGGCCATCTCGGCTTCCTTAGCCTCGACCATCACCCGGATCAGCGGCTCGGTGCCCGAAGCGCGGATCAGCACGCGGCCGGCGTCGCCCAGTTCGCGCTCGACGGCTTCCTTCTCGCTCACCAGGCCCTGGTCCTTGGTCCAGTCGAAGCCGGCAGGCACCTTCTTGTTGATCAGGGTCTGCGGGTAGAGCTTCAGCTCGCCGCAGCATTCCTGCAGCGACTTGTTGCTGCGCTTGAGTGCCGAGAGCACCTGCAGGGCCGAGACGATGCCGTCGCCGGTGGTGTGCTTGTCGAGCGCGAGCAGGTGGCCCGAGCCCTCGCCGCCCAGGATCCAGCCGCGTTCCTGCATCACTTCGAGCACGTAGCGGTCGCCGACCTTGGCGCGTGCGAAGCCCACGCCCATTTCCTTGAGCGCCACTTCGAGCGCCATGTTGGTCATCAGGGTGCCGACGGCGCCCGCAACCTCGCCGGTGGCCATGCGGTCGCGCACCATCAGGTAGAGCAGCTCGTCGCCATTGTAGACGCGGCCGGTGGCATCGACCATGATCAGACGGTCGGCGTCGCCGTCGAGCGCGATGCCCAGGTCGGCCTTGTGCTCGACCACGGCCTGCGACAGAGCCTTCGGGGAAGTGGCGCCGAAGCCGGCGTTGATGTTGAAGCCGTCGGGCGTTGCGCCGATCGAGACCACTTCCGCGCCCAGTTCGTGGAACACGTGCGGTGCGATGTTGTAGGCGGCGCCATGGGCGCTGTCGACGACGATCTTCAGGCCGCGCAGGTCGAGCTCGTTCGGGAAGGTGCTCTTGCAGAATTCGATGTAGCGGCCCTGGGCGTCGCGCAAGCGGGTCGCACGGCCGAGCTTATCCGAGGGCACGCAGTCCATCGGCTGGTCGATCGCTTCCTCGATGGAAAGCTCGACGCTGTCCGGCAGCTTGGTGCCGTGTTCCGAAAAGAACTTGATGCCGTTGTCCTGGAAGTGGTTGTGCGAGGCCGAGATGACCACGCCGGCCTGCAGGCGCAGGGCCCGGGTCAGGTAGGCGATGGCCGGGGTCGGCATCGGGCCGGCCAGCATCACGTCGACGCCGGCGGCCGAGAAGCCCGCTTCGAGGGCTGCTTCCAGCATGTAGCCGGAAATACGGGTGTCCTTGCCGATCAGGACCGTCGGCCGGGTGCCGGCGGCATAGTCCTTGGCCAGCACCTTGCCGGCGGCGTAGCCGAGGCGCATCACGAAGTCAGGCGTGATCGGCGCGACGCCGACTTCGCCACGAACGCCATCGGTACCAAAATATTTGCGTGCCATGCTTCTTCTCTTTCTTGTGAGGTCAATCAATGGTCGCCGCGCGCCATACCTTCAGCGCGTCGACTGTTTCTGCAACATCATGCACTCGTACAATTTTAGCGCCATGCGCAAAAGCAGCCAACGCGCCTGCAACACTGCCCGCCAGGCGCTCTTCGACCGGGCGTCCGGTGACCGCGCCGATCATCGATTTACGCGACAGGCCGATCAGCACCGGCAGGCCGAGCTCCTCGGCGATGCGCCCGGTATTGCGCAGCAGCGCGTAGTTGTGCTCGACGGTTTTGCCGAAACCCAGGCCCGGATCGACGCAGATGCGTTCGCGGTCGACACCGGCGGCGAGCAGCGCGTCGACGCGCTCGCGCAGGAAATCGATGACCTCCCGCACGACGTCCGTGTAGACCGGCTGGGCCTGCATGTCCTGGGGCGTGCCCTGCATGTGCATCACGCACAGGCCGCAGTCGCTGTTCACCACGGCCTCGATCGCGCCGGGCGCGCGGAAACCGTTGATGTCGTTGATCATGTCGGCGCCGGCGATGATGGCCTCGCGCATCACCTCGGGCTTGCAGGTATCGACCGACAGCGCCTTGCCCGCTTCCTGCAGGGCGTACAAGGCCGGCATCACGCGCGCCAGTTCTTCCGCAACCGGCACGCTGGGCGAACCGGGCCGGGTCGATTCGCCGCCGATGTCGATCAGGTCGACGCCGCTGGCAATCATGTCCTCGGCCCGCGACACCGCGAACTCGAGCGATGGATACGAGCCGCCGTCGGAAAAGGAATCGGGGGTGACGTTCAGGATCCCCATGACGAGGGGACGCCGCCCTAGCTCGAAGCGGAAGCGGCCACACTGCAGGAATTGACGCATAGGAAGAAGCAAGGTCGAAAAAAGAAAGGGCGAGAAAAAAGAAAGGGCGAAAAGAAAAGAAAGGCGTTAACGCGCAAAAGGCATCCAGGGGATGCCTTTTGCGCAGGTTGGTGCTAGATACTCAAGCTGTCGAGGCGATCAAGCCGGCGCCGTCGCGTTGGTGGCCACGCCACCCGAACCGCTGTCGCCAGGCGGCGTGCGCTTGGTCAGGATGCCGGTCTTCGGCGGACGCGGCTCGCGGCCGGCCATGATGTCGTTGATCTGCTCGGCATCGATGGTTTCCCAGTCGAGCAGCGCCTTGGTCATCATTTCGACCTTGTCGCGGTTCTCTTCCAGCAGGCGGCGCGACAGCGCGTACTGCGTGTCGAGGATGGCGCGGATCTCGGCATCGACCTTCTGCTGCGTCGCTTCCGAGATGGTCTTGGTGGCGCCGCCGAAGAAACCTTCGTTCTCGCTGTCCTCGTAGACCATCACGCCCATGCTCTCGGACATGCCGAAGCGGGTCACCATCGAACGGGCCAGCTTGGTGGCGCGGGCGAAGTCGTTCGACGCGCCGGTCGACATCTGGCCGACGAAGATCTCCTCGGCGATACGGCCGCCGAACAGGATGGAGATTTCTTCCAGCATCTTGTCCTTGTAACCGGACAGGTTGTCGTGCTCAGGCAGCTGCCAGGTCAGGCCGAGGGCATAGCCGCGCGGCATGATCGTGACCTTGTGCACCGGGTCGGCCTTCGGCAGGAGCTTGGCCACGACAGCGTGACCCGACTCGTGGTAAGCCGTGTTGCGGCGTTCCTCTTCGCGCATGACCATCGACTTGCGCTCCGGACCCATGTAGATCTTGTCCTTCGCATCCTCGAAGTCGCCCATCTCGACCAGGCGCTTGTTGCGGCGCGCGGCGAACAGTGCAGCTTCGTTGACCAGGTTGGCCAGGTCGGCGCCCGAGAAGCCCGGGGTGCCGCGCGCCAGGATGTCGGCCTTGACGTCGGCGCCGATCGGCACCTTGCGCATGTGCACGTTCAGGATCTGTTCGCGGCCGCGGATGTCCGGCAGGCCCACCATCACCTGGCGGTCGAAACGGCCCGGACGCAGCAGCGCTTTGTCCAGCACGTCGGCGCGGTTGGTCGCGGCGATCACGATAACGCCCGAGGTGGCTTCGAAGCCGTCCATCTCGACCAGCAGCTGGTTCAGGGTCTGTTCGCGCTCGTCGTTGCCGCCGCCCATGCCGGCGCCGCGGTGACGGCCGACCGCGTCGATCTCGTCGATGAAGATGATGCAGGGCGAGTGCTTCTTGGCGTTCTCGAACATGTCGCGCACGCGGGATGCGCCGACACCGACGAACATCTCGACGAAATCGGAACCCGAGATCGAGAAGAACGGCACTTTCGCTTCGCCGGCAATGGCACGCGCCAGCAGGGTTTTACCGGTACCCGGAGGACCCACCATCAGCACGCCGCGCGGGATGCGGCCGCCGAGCTTCTGGAACTTGGTCGGGTCTTTCAGGAAGTCGACGATTTCGCTGACTTCTTCCTTCGCTTCGTCGCAGCCGGCGACGTCGGCGAAGGTGACGCTGTTGTTCGTTTCATCCAGCATGCGCGCCTTCGACTTGCCGAACGAGAAGGCCCCGCCCTTGCCGCCGCCCTGCATCTGGCGCATGAAGAAGACCCAGACGCCGATCAGGAGCAGCATCGGGAACCAGGAGATGAAGACCTGCTGCAGGAACGACGGCTCCTCCGGCGGCTTCACGTCGAAACGCACGCCGTTCTCGCGCAGGTCGCCGATCAGGCCGCGGTCGAGGATGGTTGCGGTGGCGCGCACCTTGGTGTCGTCCGAACGCGTGGCCGTGATGTTCTGGCCTTCGATCACGACATCCTTGATGCGGCGTGCTTTCACATCGTCGAGCAGCTCGGAATAAGCGATGGTCTTGCTGCCGCCAGCAGGGCTGTGGTTGTCGAACTGCTTGAACAGCATGAACAACAGCAGCGCGACCACCACCCAGATGGCAGATTTGGAAAACATATTATTCACGAAAACTCCTTCGATGCGAATCGCACCAATTGCAATGTGAGATTTGCCGATTTTACCTGCAATAAGCAGGCCGTGCTACGCACAGGCCCCCATGATGCCATATTGCCACTTTTTCCAGTTCCGTGCGGCACGACTACGCGATTCGCGCGTACCGAGCGGAGCATCACGGCGTGCATGTGCGGTTGCGATCTCAAATATCAAGGGCCGGATCGCCTTGCGCCGACGATTTATATTCCACTGGATTCTTCAGACCACGCCCGAGCAGGAAGATTTCCGACGACTTGTCGCGACTTGCCTTCGGCTTGATCTGCTTGACCGTCTTGAATTCGGTGCGGAACTTCTCGACGATCTGGGTAAAACCCATATCCTTGAAACACTTCACCAACAATGCGCCGCCGGGCTTGAGATGCATTTGAGAAAACTCAATGGCCAGATCGATCAGGTGTTCCATGCGCGCAGCGTCGGCCGTGGGAATCCCGGAGAGATTCGGGGCCATGTCGGACAGCACGAGATCCGCGCGGCGTCCCTCCAAAACAACAGCCAGCTGGTCGAGCACCTCGTCCTCGCGGAAGTCGCCTTGAATGAAATGCATGTCGGCGATCGGGTCCATCGGCAGGATGTCCAGGCCGATCATGGTGCCGTTGATGCCCCCGCCCTCCTTGCCGGCGAGCTTGCGCCGCGTGTACTGGCCCCAGCTGCCCGGGGTGCAGCCGAGGTCGACGATGACCTGGCCCGGCTTGATGAGTTTTTCGCTTTCGTCGATTTCCTTGAGCTTGAAGGCGGCGCGCGCACGGTAGCCCTCTTTCTGCGCCAGCTTGACGTACGGGTCGTTAATATGGTCGTGCAACCAGTTTTTGTTTAATTTGTTCTTGGCCATTCGCGTAGAATACTGCTTTTATAGGTACATCCAAAAATTATTATGCTTAAACTCACTCCGGCCGAGCGCAGCGCGCTGCGCGCCGAAGCCCATGGGCTCAATCCTGTTGTCATGATCGGCGAAGCCGGCCTGACCGAGTCCGTCATGAAGGAAATCGCGGCCAGCCTCGACGCCCATGGCCTGATCAAGGTCCGCGTGTTCGGCGACGACCGCGAAGAGCGCGTCGCCATCTACGAGCAGATCTGCGAAGAGCTGGACGCGGCGCCGGTCCAGCACATCGGCAAGCTGCTGGTGCTCTACCGTCCGAAGAAGGAAGTCGTCAAGGAACGCAGCAGCAAGGCCGGCAAGGGCATGCGCGAAGTCACCATCGTCAAGGCCAGCGCCAGCGGGACCAAGAAGCCGAGCGTGACCAAGGTTATGCTCAAGGGCAACGAACGCGTGACCGCGGGCGGCAACATCAAGCGCGCCAAACCGCGCCAGACCAGCACCAAGAAATCGGCGCTGAACAAGTAAAAAGAAACCGGGGTCGCCCCGGTTTCTTTTTACGTAGGGTGGGCGCCCCGTGCCCACGCGTGAAGCCTGCGTCTTGTTGGCGTTAACTCAAGTTGATGAAGCGCCGCGTCTACTCACCGTTTACGCGTGGGCACAGGGGCGCCCACCCTACGCATCCGCGACCTTATCGGCTCTTCAGCAGCAACACCGCCGCGAGCATGCTCTCGGCCAGGTGGAACAGCTGTGACACCCCATGCATGATCGCGAACTTCGTCCACAGCGGCGAAGCACGGATACCCTCGGGACCCGCGGCCTCGCGCATCTGCGCCATCGTCGGCTGCAGGCCCACGTACATGACGAGGGCGCAGGCCAGCATCGCCAGCACCAGCAGGTTCAGGAAACGCTTGCGCCCTGCTTCGAGGTCCGGCGAGAACCGAACCAGCAACAGCATCAGCGCCGCGCAAACGAAGCTGATCCAGGCCAGGCGATGCAAGAAGGAACC
Source organism: Massilia sp. UBA2709 (assembly GCA_002354135.1). Lineage (GTDB taxonomy): Bacteria > Pseudomonadota > Gammaproteobacteria > Burkholderiales > Burkholderiaceae_D > Telluria. The sequence goes on from DEKZ01000312.1 coordinate 7,421, forward strand.
GACGATATCGCCGGCCAACGTGCCCGAGGCGGTGGAAAACACCGCAGGCGCGGCCACATAGCCCAGCACCCAGAGCGCGCCGGCCCACAGCGCCGCCACGAGGAGGCGGGCAGCAGGCAAGCGGGCAGCGATGCCGCCAACGGTGCGGGCCATCAGACGTAGCGCACTTCCAGGATTTCGTACTCGCGCGGGCCGGACGGGGCCTGCACCTCGACCACGTCGCCGGCGTACTTGCCGATCAGGGCGCGCGCGATCGGCGAGGTGACCGAGATCTTGTTCAGCTTCAGGTCGGCTTCGTCGATGCCGACGATCTGGTAGCTCACCTTCTGGCCGTTCTCCAGGTCTTCCAGGTCGACGGTCGAGGCGAAGACCACGCGGCCTTCGGCGTCCAGGGTCGCCGGGTCGATGATCTGGGCTGCGCTCAGCTTGCCTTCCAGTTCGGCGATGCGGCCTTCGACGAAAGCCTGGCGCTCCTTGGCGGCGTCGTACTCGGCGTTTTCCGACAGGTCGCCGTGCGAGCGCGCTTCGGCGATCGCGTCGATGACGATGCGGCGTTCCTTGGTCTTGAGCTGATGCAGTTCCTCCTTCAGGAGTTCGGCGCCGTATTTGGTGAGCGGTACGGAAGTGTTCATATCAATTCGCTTCTGCTGACTGAAAACCTGGGTTTTCCGGTTGTTTGTGGACGTACAAGTGAAAACCACAGAGGCGCGCGGGGGAAGCCGCGCGAACTCTGTGGTTTGACGGGTACTACTTGATGCTTAGTTTAAGGTGTTATGCAGGCCTTGTAAATCGTAGACCTTCAGTTCGTTCAGGTGACGCATGCCCTGGATCGCGGCCTCGGCGCCGGCGATCGTCGTGTAGGTCACCGCGCGCGCGGCCAGGGCCGAGGTGCGGATGGTGCGCGAGTCGGCGATCGCGCTGCGCTTTTCCTCGACCGTGTTGATGACCATCTCGATCTCGTGGTTCTTGATCATGTCGACCACGTGCGGACGGCCCTCGATCACCTTGTTCACGGCGGTGACCGGCAGGCCGGCCGCCTCGATCACGGCGGCGGTGCCCTTGGTCGCCACCAGCGAGAAGCCCAGCGCAACCAGGTCGCGCGCCACCTTCACGGCGCGCGGCTTGTCCGAACCCTTCACCGACAGGAAGACCTTGCCCGACTCCGGCAGCTTGACGCCGGCGCCCAGCTGCGACTTGACGAAGGCTTCGCCGAAGGTCTCGCCCACGCCCATCACTTCGCCGGTCGATTTCATCTCAGGTCCGAGGATGGTGTCGACGCCCGGGAACTTCACGAACGGGAACACGGCTTCCTTGACGCTGTAGAACGGCGGCGTCACCTCTTTCGTGATCCCCTGCTCCGCCAGCTTCTGGCCGACCATGCAGCGCGCCGCGACTTTCGCCAGCTGGATGCCGGTGGCTTTCGACACGAACGGCACGGTACGCGAAGCGCGCGGGTTCACTTCCAGCACGAACACGGTGTCCACAAGCTTGCCGTCGACTTCCGATTGCTGGATCGCGAACTGCACGTTCATCAGGCCGACCACGTTCAGGCCCTTGGCCATCAGCGCGGTCTGGCGCTTCAGTTCATCGATGGTCTCCTGCGACAGCGAATACGGCGGCAGCGAGCAGGCCGAGTCGCCCGAGTGCACGCCGGCCTGTTCGATGTGCTCCATCACGCCGCCGATGAAGGTGGTCTCGCCGTCCGAGATGCAGTCGACGTCGACTTCGATGGCGTCGTTCAGGAAGCGGTCCAGCAGCACTGGCGAATCGTTCGAGACCTTGACCGCTTCGCGCATGTAGCGCTCGAGGTCGCGCTGCTCGTGCACGATTTCCATCGCGCGGCCGCCCAGCACGTACGAAGGACGCACGACCAGCGGGTAACCGATTTCCTGGGCCAGCGCCAGCGCCTCGGCTTCGGTACGCGCGGTGCGGTTCGGCGGCTGGCGCAGGTTCAGCTTCTGCAGCAGCTGCTGGAAGCGCTCGCGGTCTTCGGCCGCGTCGATCATGTCCGGGCTGGTGCCGACGATCGGCACGCCGTTCGCCTCGAGGTCCAGCGCGAGCTTCAGCGGGGTCTGGCCGCCGTACTGCACGATCACGCCGACCGGCTTTTCCAGGTCGACGATTTCCAGCACGTCTTCCAGGGTCAGCGATTCGAAGTAGAGGCGGTCCGAGGTGTCGTAGTCGGTCGAGACGGTCTCCGGATTGCAGTTGACCATGATGGTCTCGTAGCCGTCTTCGCGCATCGCCAGCGCCGCATGCACGCAGCAGTAGTCGAACTCGATGCCCTGGCCGATGCGGTTCGGGCCACCGCCCAGCACCATGATCTTCTTCTTGTCGGTCGGGGCGGCCTCGCATTCCTCGTCGTAGGTCGAGTACATGTAGGCGGTATCCGTCGAGAACTCGGCGGCGCAGGTGTCGACGCGCTTGTAGACCGGACGGATGCCCAGTTCATGACGGCGCTTGCGCACCTCGGCCTGCGTGGTGTGCATCAGGAAGGCCAGGCGTGCGTCGGAGAAGCCCTTTTGCTTGAGCTTGTACAGCGTCGGCTTGTCCAGCGACTCCAGCTTCTGGTGGTCCAGCCACAGTTCGATGTCGACGATTTCCTTGATCTGGATGAGGAACCACGGATCGATCTTGGTCAGCCCGTGCACTTCTTCCAGCGTGAAGCCCTGGGCAAAAGCGTCGCCCACGTACCAGATGCGCTCCGGACCCGGCTCGCCCAGTTCCTCTTCGATGACTTCGCGGTCGCGCGTCTTCTCGTTCAGGCCGTCGACGCCGACTTCCAGGCCGCGCAGGGCCTTCTGGAAGGATTCCTGGAAGGTGCGGCCCATCGCCATGACTTCGCCGACCGACTTCATCTGGGTGGTCAGGTGCTTGTCGGCCGCCGGGAATTTTTCGAAGGCGAAGCGCGGGATCTTGGTGACGACGTAGTCGATCGACGGTTCGAACGAGGCCGGGGTCGCGCCGCCGGTGATCTCGTTGCGCAGTTCGTCCAGCGTGAAGCCGACGGCCAGCTTGGCAGCAACCTTTGCGATCGGGAAGCCGGTGGCTTTCGACGCCAGCGCCGACGAACGCGAGACGCGCGGATTCATCTCGATGACGATCATGCGGCCATCGACCGGGTTGATCGCGAACTGCACGTTCGAGCCGCCGGTGTCGACGCCGATCTCGCGCAGCACGTTGATCGACGCGTTGCGCATGATCTGGTATTCCTTGTCGGTCAGCGTCTGCGCCGGCGCGACGGTGATCGAGTCGCCGGTGTGCACGCCCATCGGATCCAGGTTTTCGATCGAGCAGATGATGATGCAGTTGTCGGCCTTGTCGCGCACGACTTCCATCTCGTACTCTTTCCAGCCCAGCAGCGACTCTTCGATCAGCAGCTCCGAGGTCGGCGAGGCTTCCAGGCCGCGCTTGCAGATCGCCTCGAATTCTTCTTCGTTGTAGGCGATGCCGCCGCCGGTGCCGCCCATGGTGAAGGACGGACGGATGATGACCGGGAAGCCCAGCTCGCGCTGCACGGCGCGCGACTCTTCCATGGTGTGCGCCACGCCCGAGCGTGCCGAACCCAGGCCGATCTTGGTCATCGCATCCTTGAACTTGGAGCGGTCCTCGGCCTTGTCGATGGCTTCCGGCGAGGCGCCGATCAGCTCGACATTGTATTTTTCCAGGATGCCGTGGCGGTGCAGGTCGAGCGCGCAGTTCAGCGCGGTCTGGCCGCCCATGGTCGGCAGGATCGCGTCCGGCTTTTCCTTGGCGATGATGCGCTCGACCACCTTCCAGGTGATCGGCTCGATGTAGGTGACGTCGGCCATTTCCGGGTCGGTCATGATCGTCGCCGGATTGCTGTTCACCAGGATGACTTTATAGCCTTCGTCGCGCAGGGCCTTGCACGCTTGTGCGCCGGAATAGTCGAACTCCGCGGCCTGGCCGATGACGATCGGGCCGGCGCCGATGATCAGGATGCTTTTGATATCACTACGCTTTGGCATTTATTTCTTCTCCTGGGCTTGCATCAGGCTGATGAAGCGGTCAAACAAGTAGGCGACGTCGGTCGGGCCGGGCGAGGCTTCCGGGTGGCCCTGGAAGCAGAAGGCCGGCTTGTCGGTGCGGGCGAAGCCCTGCAGCGAGCCGTCGAACAGCGAGACGTGGGTCACGCGGCAGTTCTTCGGCAGCGTCTCCGGATCGACCGCGAAGCCGTGGTTCTGCGAGGTGATCAGGACCTTCTTCGAATCCAGGTCCTGCACCGGGTGGTTGGCGCCGTGGTGGCCGAACTTCATCTTCATCGTCTTCGCGCCCGAAGCCAGCGCCATGATCTGGTGGCCCAGGCAGATGCCGAAGGTCGGGATGCCCTTCTCGATCAGCTCGGCCGTGGCCTTGATGGCGTAGTCGCAGGGTTCCGGATCGCCCGGACCGTTGGCCAGGAAGATGCCGTCCGGGTTGAGCGCCAGCGCGTCGGCGGCGGTCGATTCCGCCGGCAGCACGGTGACCTTGCAGCCGCGCTCGGCCAGCATGCGCAGGATGTTGCGCTTGACGCCATAATCGAAGGCGACCACGTGGTATTGCGGATTTTCCTGCTTGCCGAAGCCCTCGCCGAGTTTCCACTCGGTCTCGGTGAAGACATAGGGCTCTTTCACGGACACGACCTTGGCCAGGTCCATGCCGGCCAGGCCGGGGAAGGAACGGGCCAGTTCCAGCGCCTGGGTTTCCGAAGGCTGGTTGCCCTGGGTGCCGGTCAGGATGGCGCCGGCCTGGGCGCCCTTCTCGCGCAGCAGGCGGGTCAGCTTGCGGGTATCGATGCCGGCGATTGCCACGACATTTTCGGCCTTCAGGTAATCCGACAGCGACTGGGTGGAACGGAAATTCGACGCCATCAGCGGCAGGTCGCGGATGATCAGGCCTGCGGCGTGGACTTTACCGGCTTCGACGTCGGCGCTGTTGACGCCGTAGTTGCCGATGTGCGGGTACGTCAGGGTGACGATCTGACGCGAGTAGCTGGGGTCGGTAAGGATTTCCTGGTAGCCCGTGATCGCGGTATTGAATACCACTTCACCGGTCGTGTGACCGGCGGCACCAATGGAATAACCTCGGAAAATCGTTCCGTCTGCAAGGGCCAGGATGGCTGGGACGGCTGGGCCAGAAAAAAATGGCGGCAAGGGTAACTCCCAATAAAGTTACCGTAGCTGCGCCACGTCAGACCGACATCCAAGGCCCACGGACGTGCGAAGCGTGTCCGAGTTTGGAGGTCGTTTGAATGAGGAATGGGAGGTAGGCGCTACGGCAAGTAAGTGAATGGCTAAACCCCCAAATTATAGCGCGAATCGAGTGAGCCGGCAATGTACCGACGGATCGAAACGGGGCAACATCGGGGTTTTTACTTACTGCTGAGCTGGGATTTTCCGGGATTCAACGGACTTGGTGGGTAGCATGGGGTGGGCGGCAGAACCGCCCACCTACCCGAGCGCTTACGCCGAAGCGACCAGCGCGGCAATGCCCGCCTTGGCGATCTGCGCGTCCTCGGTCGACTTCACGCCCGACACGCCGACCGCGCCGATCACGTGGCCGTCGACCACGACCGGCACGCCGCCTTCGAGCATGCCTTCGAGTTCCGGCGCCGACAGGAAGGACACGCGGCCGTTGTTGATGATGTCTTCGTAGATCTTCGATTCGCGGCGGCCGAGGGCGGCGGTCTTCGCCTTTTGCGGCGCGATGTGGGCCGAGATCGGCGCCACGCCATCCAGGCGCTGCAGCCACAGCAGGTGGCCCCCGTCGTCGACGATCGCGATCGTCACGGGCCAGTTGTTCTTGATGGCTTCGGCTTCGGCCGCGGCGGCGATGGTCTTCACGTCAGCCAGGGTCAGCATCGGTTTGGTCTGCATGGTGTTTTCCTTATCTACGGTCTGAATGGTTATTGTTGTTGCTTCGCCTTGAGCTTGGCCTTGATCTGCGGCATGACCGCAGCGGCGGCCTGCTCGCCGGCGAGGATTGCCAGGTTGCGTCCGGCAAAGTCGGCGCTGCCCATCTTGCCCAGCGCCGGGGTGATGACGACGTCGGCTTCCTTCAGCTCGAAATGGTTGATGCGCTGGCCCATGATCGAGAAGGTTTGCATCAGGACGTCGAGCGAGCTGGCGGTGGCCTGGGTGTCGGCCTGGGTCGAGATGTTCACCGCGATGATGAAGTCGGCCCCCATCTCGCGCGTGAACTTCACCGGCACCGGCGCCACCAGGCCGCCGTCGACATAGGTCCTGGTCCCGATCTTCACCGGCTGGAACACGCTCGGCACCGAGGACGAGGCGCGCACGGCCAGGCCGGCGTTGCCCTTGTTGAAGAGGATCGATTCGCCGGTCTTCAGGTCGGTCGCCACCGCCCCGAAGCGTTTCGGGAAGCGCTCCATCGGCACGTTGTTCACCGCCTTGTTGACGTAGTTCTGCAGGGCCTCGCCCTTGAGCACGCCCGGCGACTTCGAGAACAGCGGCAGCGCCCAGTCCGAGATCGTGGCCTCGTCCATCGTCATGGCCGTCTTTTGCAGCGCGAAGCCATTGTAGCCGGAGGCGTACAGCGCGCCGACCACCGAGCCGGCGCTGGTGCCGACCACGATCTCGGGCACGATGCCCTGGGCTTCCAGGGCCTTGATCACGCCGATGTGGGCGAAGCCGCGCGCCGCGCCGCCGCCCAGGGCCAGGCCGATGCGGACCTTCTTCGGCGGGGGCGGTTGTACGGCGACCGGGGCGGGAGGAGCCGGGGGCGTGCTGCCGCAACCGGCCAGGACGAGCGCGCCGAGCGCGATGATGGAGGTACGTCGAGAGAACATGTGCGGGTCGAGAAAGACAATTCCCGATTGTACCGCGCAATGTGACGAGATGGATGAGGCGGTTTTGCAGGGTGGGTTCTTGAACCCAC
>DEKZ01000312.1:14476-28518 GCA_002354135.1 Massilia sp. UBA2709
CCGATGCCGGTATCGCTCACCGCGAACTGCAGCTCGCCCTCGGTGCGGCGCCAGGCCAGCTCGATGCGTCCGCCGTCGGGCGAATAGCGCACCGCGTTCGAGGCCAGGTTGGCAAACGCGCTGCGCAGTTCTTCCACGCTGCCCATCACGTCCGGGCCGTCGACCGACACCGAGATGTCGTGGCGTCCGTTCGACAGCGCCCTCGCCTCGCTCGCCACCGACTCGACCAGCGACTTGATGTCGACCCGTTCGCGGCGCAGCGGGAATTCGTCGGACTCCAGGCGCGAGAGGGTCAGCATGTCCTCGATCAGGCGCTGCATGCGCTGGCCCTGCTCGGTCATCAGCTTCAGGTGCGCCTCGCGCGTGCCGGCGTCCATGCAGGGGTCCGACATGGCGATTTCCAGGAAGCCGACGATGACCGTGAGCGGCGTGCGCAGTTCGTGCGAGGCGTTGGCGATGAAGTCGCGCCGCATCGCTTCGATGCGCTCGGTATCGGTGGCGTCGTGGGTCACCAGGATCTGGCGCCGGTTCTCGAAAGGGATGATGCGGCACTCGATCTTGCGGCCGCGGAAGGACAGGGTCAGCGGCTGCTCGTAGCGGCCGAGGATGATGTAGTCGATGAAGTCGGGATGGCGCACCAGGTTGGTCACGCGCAGGCCCTTGTCGCGCTCCAGCGTCAGGCCGAGGTGGCGCTCGGCGGCCGGGTTGCACCACTCGAGGAAGAGCACGTCGTCCATGATGGCCACGCCTTCCGGCAGCAGGCTCATGGCCTGGCGAAAGCGCGCCAGCCACTCGGCCAGTTCCTGCTGGTTGCGCTCGTCCTCGCGGCGCAGGCGGTACAGGCGCGCGAACACGTCGGTCCAGGCGCCCCAGCCATCGGGCAGCCTGCCCGAATGCGGGTCGTCCAGCCAGCGGCCCAGCTGGTCGAGGTAGGACAGCTGCACGAACAGCGCGACGATGGCGCCGGCCAGCGCCAGGGCAAGCGCGGGAATCGGGCCGGCCATCCACCAGACGACGCCGGCAGCCACGAAGATGGACGCCAGGCGCAACAGCGCCGGCACCCAGAACAGCAGTTTGGAATTCATCGGACCTTGTTCGGTTTATTTTTCCGAGAGCATATACCCGACGCTGCGCACCGTGCGGATCAGCCCCTCGGCGCCTTTCAGCGCCTTCCTGAGCCGCAGCACGTGCACGTCGACGGTACGCTCCTCGATGACGGCATGGTCGCCCCATACCTTGTCGAGCAGCTGGGCGCGCGAGAACACCCGTTCGCGGTGCGCCAGCAGGAATTTCAGCAGCTTGTATTCGGCGTTGCCGATGTCGATCTGGCTGCCCTCGATCGAGACCGTGCAACTGGCCGGGTCGAGCACCACGCTGCCCGCGCGCAGCGGCGCCTCGGCCAGGTGCGGGCTTTTCCGGCGCAGCAGCGCGCGCGCGCGCGCCAGCAGTTCGCGCGGCGAGAACGGCTTGGTGACGTAGTCGTCGGCGCCCGTGTTCAGGCCGGCCAGCTTGTCTTCTTCCATGCTCTTCGCGGTCAGCATGATGACCGGGATGTCCTGGAAGTCGCGGTCGCCGCGCAGCCGCGCCAGCAGGCGCAGGCCGCTCTGGTCGGGCAGCATCCAGTCGAGCAGCAGCAGGTCCGGCTTGCCGTGGGCGATGCTGTCCCAGGCCGCGGCCGTGGTGCCGACCGACTTGATCGTCCAGCCGGCCTCGCGCAGCGAATAGCTCACCAGTTCGACGATCGCCGGCTCGTCCTCCACCACAAGTACGGTCGTGTTGTGCATGCCGCTCAACCCTCGTGCGTCGCGGGTTTGCTGTGGCGGATGTCGCGGCCCTCGACCACGTAGATCACGTACTCGGCGATGTTCTTCGCGTGGTCGCCGATGCGCTCGATGGCTTTCGCCACCCACAGCGTGTCGAGCGCCGGGGAGATGGTGCGCGGGTCTTCCATCATGAAAGTGATCAGGTTGCGCAGGATGGTGCGGAATTCGTGGTCGACGATCTCGTCGGCAGCGATGATCTGCATCGCCTGCTTGCCGTCGAGGCGGGCAAAGGCGTCGAGGGCGTCGTGCAGCAGGTCGGAGGTGGCCTTGCCGATGCTGCGGATCATGTCGAAGTGGGCGAAGCCGGCGTTGCCGCGCGCGTGCAGGTTCTTGGCGGTGCGCGCGATCTTCGAGGATTCGTCGCCGATGCGTTCCAGGTCGGTGATCACCTTGATGGTCGCCATCACGGTGCGCAGGTCGTTGGCGGTCGGCTGGCGGCGCACGATGAGGTGGCTGCAGGCGTCGTCGAGCTGCACTTCGAGCTGGTTCACCGCGTGGTCGTCGGCCATCACCTTGTCGGCCTTGGCCGCGTCGTCGAAGCGGAAGCAGTTCAGCGCCTCCTCGAACTGGGTTTCCACCATGCCGCCCATCAGCAGGACCTTGGAGCGGATGGATTCCAGTTCCTGGTCATACTGCTTTGAAGAATGCTCGCCAATCATTACTGCTCTCCCTAGTATGCGTTATTGTCCGGACCGCCGATTAACCGAAACGGCCCGTGATGTAATCCTGCGTTTCCTTGCGGCTGGGGTTCATGAACAGCTGGTCGGTCTCGCCGAATTCCACCAGTTCGCCCAGGTACATGTACGCAGTGTAATCGGAGCAGCGTGCCGCCTGCTGCATGTTGTGGGTCACGATCGTGATCGTGTAGTCCTGCTTCAGCTCGCTGATCAGTTCCTCGATCTTCGCGGTCGAGATCGGATCGAGCGCCGAGGTCGGCTCGTCCAGCAGCAGCACGTCGGGCTTCACCGCCACGCCGCGGGCGATGCACAGGCGCTGCTGCTGGCCGCCGGAGAGCGACAGGCCGCTTTTCGCCAGCTTGTCCTTCGCCTCTTCCCACAGTGCCGCCTTCTTCAGCGCCCACTCCACGCGCTCGTCCATCTCTCCTTTCGACAGGTTCTCGTAGAGGCGCACGCCGAAGGCGATATTGTCGTAGATCGACATCGGGAAGGGGGTCGGCTTCTGGAACACCATGCCGATCTTGGCGCGCAGCATGTTCACGTCCACGCCCGGCTCGAGGATGTTACGGCCGCGGTAGATGATCGAACCCTCGGCGCGCTGGCCCGGGTAGAGGTCGTACATGCGGTTGAGCGTGCGCAGCAGGGTCGACTTGCCGCAGCCGGAAGGGCCGATGAAGGCCGTCACCTGCTTTTCGTGCACGTCGAGCGAGACGTTCTTCAGGCTCTGGGTCTTACCGTAGAAGAAATTCAGGCCGGAGATCTCGATGGTCTTCGTCTTGGCGATTGCCGCCGGGATCGGGTTTGCCATAGCTTGGGTCATGGTTATCAGGATAAATTAACGCGGGGTCTTCTGCGAGAACAGGGTGCGCGACAGGATGTTCAGGAACAGCACGGTGAAGGTCACCAGCAGCGCCCCGCCCCAGGCCAGCGAGCGCCAGTCGTCGTAAGGGCTCATCGCGTAGGTGTAGATCACGACCGGCAGGTTGGCCAGCGGTGCGTCCATGTCGGTGCTGAAGAACTGGTTGTTGAGCGCGGTGAACAGCAGCGGCGCGGTCTCGCCCGAGATGCGGGCCAGGGCCAGCAGCACGCCGGTGATCACGCCGGCCTTGACGGCGCGCAGGCGCACCAGCATCGCTACCTTCCAGCGCGGCGCGCCGAGGGCAAAGGCGGCTTCGAGCAGGCTGTTCGGCACCAGGCGCAGCATGTTGTCGGTGGTGCGCACGACCACGGGGATGGCGATCAGCGCCAGCGCGATCGAGCCGGCATAGCCCGAGAAGTGCTTCACGTTGGCCACGTACAGGGCGTAGACGAACAGGCCGATCACGATCGAGGGCGCCGACAGCATGATGTCGGTAACAAAACGCGTGACCTGGCCGAAGCGGTTGGTCTCGCCGTACTCGGCCAGGTAGATGCCGGCCAGGATGCCGACCGGGGTCGACACCAGGGTCGACAGACCGACCATCATCAGGCTGCCGACGATGGCGTTGCGCAGGCCGCCTTCGCTGCCCGGCGCGGGGGTATCGAGACTGAACATCGGGCCGGAGAGCGCACCGAAGCCCTGGATCAGCAGCGTGGCCAGGATCCAGGCCAGGAAGGCCAGGCCGATCGCCATCGCCGCCACCGACAGTGCGATGCCGATGCGGTGCGCCAGCAGGCGCCTGCGGTACACGGGGTTCTTCACGATGCCGATCATTTCACACCTTCCTTGCGGGACATTCCCACCAACATCAGTTTTGCAGCGGCGAGCACGATGAACGTGATCGCGAACAGGATCAGGCCGAGGGCGAACAGCGAGGACACGTGCAGGCCCGGCGTCGCTTCGGCGAATTCGTTGGCCAGGGTCGAGGAGATCGAGTTACCCGGCATGAAGAGCGAGGCCGAGAGCTCGTGCGCATTGCCGATCACGAAAGTGACGGCCATGGTTTCGCCCAGCGCCCGGCCCAGGCCCAGCATCACGCCGCCCACCACGCCGTTGCGGGTGTAGGGCAGCACGACCTTGCGCACCACTTCCCACTTGGTGCAGCCCAGGCCATAGGCCGATTCCTTCAGCACGGCGGGGACGATCTCGAACACGTCGCGCATCACCGAGGAGATGAAGGGGATGATCATCACGGCCAGGATCAGGCCGGCGGTGAGGATGCCCATGCCCATCATCGGGCCTTGGAACAGCTGGCCGACGACCGGCAGCTGGCCGAGGGTGTTCTGCAGCAGCGGCTGCACGTGGTCGGCGAACAGGGGCGCGAACACGAACAGGCCCCACATGCCGTAGATGATGGAAGGGACGCCGGCCAGCAGCTCGACGGCGGTGCCCATCGGGCGGCGCAGCCAGGCCGGGCAGATCTCGGTCAGGAACAGGGCGATGCCGAAGCTGATCGGGAAGGCGATCAGGAGGGCGATCAGCGAGGTGGCGACCGTGCCCCAGATGGCGATCAGGGCGCCGTAGCGGTCTTCGATGGGATCCCACTCGACGGTGGTGATGAAGGCGGCCCCGAACTCCTTGAAGGCGGGCGCCGCGCCGATCGCCAGCGAGACGATGATGCCGAGCAGGGCCAGCAGGACGCTGGCTGCGAACAGCAGGGTAATCTTGTGAAACAGGAAGTCCTGGATGCGCTGGTTGCGCATGGTCTTGCGCAGGGCGGCGTAGTCGTGGTCGGCCGCGGCCAGGGGGGCCTTGTCCTCGAGAGTGACGGAAGGATGAGCGCTCATGTGTGTTCTTGTGTTTTGCCGCGTGTGGGGCCGCCGGGCGAACCCGGCGGCCAGGCCTCGGTGCCTGTTTTACGCGTGATTAGCTAGCGCGCGATTACCAGACCGCCTTGCCGGCGGCGTCCTTCACGTTCGCACGCCAGGCATCCTGCACCAGCTTGGTGACGGCGTCGGGCATCGGCACGTAGTCCAGGTCGGCAGCGGCGGCGTCGCCGTTCTTGTATGCCCAGTCGAAGAACTTCAGCACTTCCTTGCCCTTGGCAGCGTCGCCCTGGGTCTTGTACATGATGATGTACGAGGCGCCGGTGATCGGCCAGCTGGCCTTGCCCGGCTGGTCGGTCAGCACCACGCCGAAGCCCGGCGCCTTGGCCCAGTCGGCGCTGGCGGCGGCGGCCTTGAAGGCGGCATCGTCGGGCTGGAGAAAGGCGCCTTCGCGGTTCTGCAGCTGGGTGTGCGACATGCGGTTCTTCTTGGCGTAGGCCCACTCGACGTAGCCGATCGAACCCTTGATGCGCTGGACGTTGGCGGCCACGCCTTCGTTGCCCTTGCCGCCTACGCCGGTCGGCCACTTGACCGAGGTGCCGGCGCCGATCTTCAGTTTCCAGTCCGGGCTGGCCTTGGACAGGTAGTCGGTGAACAGGAAGGAGGTGCCCGAGCTGTCGGCACGGCGCACGACGGTGATGTTATCGGCCGGCAGCTTGACGCCCGGGTTCAGGGCAGCGATCGGCTGGGCATTCCATTTGGTGATCTTGCCCATGAAGATGTCGGCCAGCACGGCGCCGGTCAGCTTGACCTGGCCCGGGGTCACGCCGGGAATGTTCACGACCGGCACCACGCCGCCCATGATGGCCGGGAACTGGAACAGGCCGGCGGCGTCCAGGTCCTTGGCCGGCAGCGGCATGTCGGACGCGCCGAAGTCGACGGTTTTCGCCTTGATCTGCTTGATGCCGGCGCCCGAGCCGACCGACTGGTAGTTCAGGCCGTTGCCGCTGGCCGCCTTGTACATTTCCGCCCACTTGGCGTAGATCGGATAGGGGAAGGTTGCGCCGGCGCCGGTGATGTTGACCGCCTGGGCGGCGCTCGCCGCCAGGGTGGCGGCTGCGACCGCGACGGACAGGAGCAAGTGCTTCATACGCATATCGATATCCTTTCAGGTTGTAGCGCGGACTGCGCCCCGGGTTGACCCCGGTTGCATTGCTGCGCAGTCTACTGACCGAATATGACAAGTTGATGACATCGTCATGTCACCCGACTTCGCCGCACCTCTTGTCATCGATTCGATGACAAGAGGTGCCGGGCGTGTCACACGTATGTTTCAGCACGGTGTCGGCCCTGTGACACCAACCGGGCCGCGTCAACGCCCATGACTTGGAGCGCCATAGTGCCGCGAACCGAAAATGACCGTCACACAATTGATGACGTCTATACATCCGCGCCTGGGCGCGTCCGCATCAGGACAGCTCCTTGCGGAAGAACACCACGCGCTCGGTCTCCTCGAATCCCAGGGCGCGGTGCATGAGATGACTCGCCACGTTGTCGAGCAGCGCATCCGACGCGAGCTCGCGGCAGCCGCGGGTCCTGGCCCATGCCGTCACGGCGTCGACCAGCGCCCTGCCCCAGCCCTGGCGGCGCTGCTGCGGCGCCACATAGATGCCCTCGAGGAAGGCCACGGGCGAGGTCTCCGTGCCATTCACGTAGTCCGTGCGCAGCGCCGCCTCGGCGAAACCGGCGGCCTGCCCATCCTCGTCGTAGGCGACGAACTGCGCGTATTTATCCGGCTCGCGCAGGAAGCCGGCCATCTCGGCGAGATGCTCCGCCTCGGGGCAGTCGGGCCAGAGCGCCTGGCGCAGGCGCAGCCAGCCGTCCTGGGCGGCCGAGGTGCAGGGAAGGATCATGATGCATACTCCGGTTCGGTGTTGAATCTTGTGCCTGCATGCGGCGCCCCTGCGCGGCCGCCGCGCCGTGCGCGGGCGGGTCCCACGGTCGGGCGAACCCGGCTGCAAATATAGGAGGCCGGCACACTTGTAAATACGCCGGTGGCTGCTATGCTCAAATCGTCATCATGACATGGAGGGAATGCTGAAGAGCGTTTTGTTCGTATGTGGAATATGTTTGTATTTGCAATCCTGAGTGGCATGGTCGGCCTGATTGCCTACGAAATCTTCCAGGAAATCGAAGGCAGTTCGGAAGCCCTGCACGACCACTATCATGAATAGTGAACGGCCCCGTTAAAGGGCCAGCGCAATGCGACAAAAAAGCGGCGAGGCCCGAGGGCGCTCGCCGCTTTCGTTTTTGCTTTCGTTGTCGTTTTCGGGCCGCGCCTGTTCTCAACGCAGGAAGCGCGACAAGGCGGTCATGGCGGCCAGCTCCAGGTTGAGGAACTGGAAGCCGACCTTGAAGTCTCCGCCGCTCAGGATGCAGTACTGCGCCTTCGCGCGCGTATTGACGGGGACGACATTGCCGTCGACCAGCAGGTCGAAGCGCAACTGGGCCGCCTGGCCGACGCCGACCGGATGCGGCACGGTCAGGCTGACGCCGTTCGCGCCGATGTCGGTGGTACGGCCCAGCACCGAGGCGGCGCCTTCGACGGCCAGCATGGCGCGGGTCTTGAATACCTTGCGTGGGGACTGCCTTTGATCTGTCTGCACGATTTACCAGGAATGACGAAAAACCCATCAATTATAGGCAATCCGGATGCACCCTGCAGGCGGGTCCGGCTTGCCGGATCGCGCCGGCACATTCGGATTCGTTGCAATACTGCAAAAAAGCGCCGGGCTGGCCCATTGCCAACTTGCTTCAATCGACCACGCACTCTAGAATCGATGTTTCCTTAAGGTAACTATCGTCGCAGCATGACATCCTGGTCCTCGAGCGTCTTCGCCACGCCCGCTCCGCTGTACGCCGAACCCCGCCATGCCGGGCCGCTGGGCCCCTTCCGCAAGCACCTCGCCGGTGATTATTCGCTGTTGCGCTCTTACTTCCTGCATTTCCACATCGGGAACAAAATGTTCGACGCCGCCTTGACGGGCGCGATCGCGTCGGCCACCGACAACCTGCCCGCCCGCTACGCTCTCGCGCTGACCATTCTGCTGCTCCTGGCCCAGTGTACCTGCTGGCTGTTCCTGGCCACCGGCGCCTGGGCCTCGGCCGGCAAGCACGCCGGGCGCGGCGGCAAGCGCTTCTGGGCCTACGCGGCCAGGGGCGCCATCATTTTCAGCGGCCTGGTGATGGCGAGTACCATCCTGGTGTCGGCGGACAGCATCCGCTCGCAGTGGAATGTGCTTGCCGGCGAACAGCCCGGACCTGCACCGACCTTCTACCTGTCGGCTGACGCCCGTTCGCTCACGCTGGAAGGCGGCATCAACGACGGCACCGCGGCCGCGCTCGAGGAAGCCCTGGCGCGTGCCTCAAAGGTAACGACACTGGTGCTGGCCTCGGATGGGGGCTGGACGCGCGAGGGCCGGATGATCGGCGACATCATCGCCGCGCGCGGCCTCAACACGCATGTCGAGAAGGCCTGCAGTTCGGCCTGCACCCTGGCCTTCCTCGCCGGGAAGACGCGTTCGGCCAGCGAGGACGCTGTGCTGGGCTTCCACTCGTTCGGATTCACTGACCGCAAGGCCGGCCGGGATGCGGCGCGCGAGGCCTATGTCCGCCTGAAGATGGGAAGCGAGTTCATCGACAAGGTCAGCGCCACGCCGCCCGAGGAAGTCTGGTATCCGGATCCGGAAGAGCTGCTGCGCTACCGTGTGCTGACGCAGGCGCAGGGAAAGGCGCCCCTGCCCGCGGGTTCCGTAACGGCGCTCTGAGCGGTTCAGTCCGGAATCAATCCAGTTCGCGCAGCTTGCTGAATGCCTGGTCGATGCGCTCGACCGCGATGATGGTCATGCCTTCGATCTTCTGCTTCGGCACGTTGGCCTTCGGGATGATCGCCGTCGAGAAGCCGAGCTTGGCCGCCTCGCGCAGGCGTTCCTGGCCGCGCGGCGCCGGACGGATCTCGCCCGCCAGGCCGACTTCGCCGAAGACCACCAGCCCGCGCGGCAGCGGCTTGTTGCGCATCGATGAATTAATCGCCAGCAGCACCGCCAGGTCGGCGGCCGGCTCGGCGATCTTCACCCCGCCGACGGCGTTGATGAACACGTCCTGGTCAAAAGCGGCGATGCCGGCGTGACGGTGCAGCACCGCCAGCAGCATGGCCAGGCGGTTCTGTTCCAGGCCGACGGAAAGCCGGCGCGCGTTCGGCAGGTGGCTGGCGTCGACCAGGGCCTGGATCTCGACCAGCAGCGGACGCGTGCCCTCCTGGGTCACCATCACGCAGGAACCCGGCACCTGGCTGTCGTGCTGGGACAGGAACAGCGCCGACGGATTCGACACGCCCTTCAGTCCCTTCTCGGTCATGGCGAACACGCCCAGCTCGTTCACCGCGCCGAAGCGGTTCTTGATGGCGCGCACCAGGCGGAAGCTCGACTGGGTGTCGCCCTCGAAATACAGCACGGTGTCGACGATGTGCTCGAGCACGCGCGGGCCGGCCAGCGCGCCCTCCTTCGTTACGTGGCCGACCAGGATGATGGTCACGCCGGTCTGCTTGGCCACGCGCGTGAGCTGGGCCGCGCATTCGCGCACCTGCGACACCGAGCCGGGCGCCGCCGTCAGGGCGTCCGAGTACAGGGTCTGGATCGAGTCGATCACCGCCACTTCGGGCTTCAGGTCGGCCAGCGTGCCGAGGATCTTCTCGAGCTGGATCTCGGCCTGGAGCTTGAGTTCCTTCGCATCGACAGCGAGACGCTTGGCGCGCAGCGCGATCTGGGCGCCGGATTCCTCGCCGCTCACATATAAAGTGCTGCGCACCGAGGCGAGGTTGGCCAGGGCCTGCAGCAGCAGGGTCGACTTGCCGATGCCCGGGTCGCCGCCGATCAGCACCACGCCGCCGGCCACCAGGCCGCCGCCGAGCACGCGGTCGAATTCCTCGATCCCGGTGCCGAAGCGCGGTACGTCGATCGCCTCGATGTCGGCCAGGGACAGCACCGGCGCCGTCTGCGCCAGCGCCTTGTGGTGGGTGGCCTGCGACATGCGGTTCACGCCGGCCGGCTCGGCCACGGTTTCTACCATCGTGTTCCAGGCCTTGCAGTCGGGGCACTGCCCCATCCAGCGGCTCGATACGCTGCCGCACTCGCTGCACACAAACTGGGTTTTTGCCTTAGCCATTGGTTCCCATCCGTCCTTCGCTCACGCGCACGCGCGGCGCGAGCGCGCACATCAATTCATAGCCGATGGTGCCGGAAGCGGTCGCCACCTCGTCGATCGGCAGGCCGTCGCCCCAGAGCGTGACCTTGCTGCCCACGCGCGCATTGCGGATCGGCGTCAGGTCCACCGTCATCATGTCCATGGACACCCGGCCGACCACGGTGGTTCGGACGCCGTCGACGATCACCGGCGTGCCGTGGGGCGCGTGGCGCGGGTAGCCGTCGGCATAGCCGCAGGCCACCACGCCGACCTGCATCGGGCCGGCCGCTTCGAAACGGCTGCCGTAGCCGACCGTGTCGCCGGCCACCAGGTCCTGGATCGCGATGATTTCCGAGGACAGGGTCATGGTCGGACGCAGACCGAAGTCGTGCGCCGTGCGCCCGCCGCCCGGGGTGCCGCCATACAGCATGATGCCGGGGCGGACCCAGTCGTTCTGCAGTTCGCTGGCCAGCGCTTCGTTGTGCAGCACGCCGGCCGAGTTCGACAGGCTGCGCTCGCCCTCCAGGCCCTCGACGCCGCTGCGGAAGCGGCGCACCTGCTCGCTGATGGCCAGGCGTGGGTGCTCGAGTTCGTCGGCATTCGCGAAGTGGGTCATGTGGGTGATGTTGCGGATGCCGGGAATCGCGCGCAGGCGCTTGTAGGCGGCGGCGTATTCTTCCGGCTTGAAGCCGAGGCGGTTCATCCCGGTGTTCATCTTCAGGTGCACGTCGATCGGGCGGTAGAGCTGGGTGTACTCGAGCATCTTGATCTGCTCGAGGCAGTGGACCGTGCTGTTGATATTGTGCTCGGCCAGCAGCGGCACATCAAGCGCGTCGAAGATCCCCTCCAGCAGCAGGATGGGCTTGATCCAGCCGAGTTCGCGCAGGCGCAGGGCGTTTTCGGTTTCGATCAGGGCCAGGCCGTCGGCCAGCACGAAGCCCTTCATGCCGCGCTCGAGCCCGTGGCCATAGGCGTTCGCCTTCACCACCGCCCAGACCCTGGACTGGGGGGCGCAGGCGCGCGCACGCGCCAGGTTATGCTGCATCGAATCGAGGTGGATGGTGGCGCAAAGCGGACGTGGCATGGCAGAGAAAGGGGGAATAAAGACGAAATGGAAACGAAAGCGGAAGAAATCGTGAATTAGGTGAAAGGTTCTATTTTACCGGACCGGGCCGGGTCCTGCCCGGCTGTTTTCTTTGGCGAGCCGACCTTTCATGGTATAAAGCAACCCACACTAGTTTTCAGATATTCTCGATGAACCGTGGTTTTTACACCATTATGGCGGCGCAGTTCTTCTCGTCGCTGGCAGACAATGCGCTGCTGTTCGTAGCCATTGACATCTTGGTGACGATGAATGCCCCGGCTTCGCTCACTCCGCTGCTGAAGCTGTCGTTCGTCCTGTTCTACGTGCTGCTGGCCGCCTTCGTCGGCGCATTCGCCGATGCCATGCTCAAGGGCCGCGTCATGTTCATCGCGAACCTGATCAAGATCTTCGGCTGCGGCCTGATGTTCCTCACCGTGCACCCCCTGCTCGCCTACGCCGTGGTCGGCTTCGGCGCGGCCGTGTATTCGCCGGCCAAGTACGGCATCCTGACCGAACTGCTGCCGCCGGAAAAACTCGTCGCCGCCAACGGCTGGATCGAGGGCCTGACCGTCATGTCGATCATCTTCGGCACGGTGCTCGGCGGGGCCCTGGTGAGCCAGGCCGGCTCGGCCCTGCTGCTCGGGCTCCAGATTCCCGGCATCGACACCACCAGCGAGGCCGCGATGGCCGTGGTGGTCACCATCTATATTCTTGCGGCCCTGTTCAACCTGCGCATTCCCGACACCGGCGCGCGCTACGAGCACCAGGAACGCAATCCGATGAAGCTGATCGCCGACTTCGCCAATTGCTCGGCCACGCTGTGGAAGGACAAGCTGGGCCAGATCTCGCTGGCCATCACCACCCTGTTCTGGGGTGCGGGCGCGACCTTGCAGTTCATCGTGCTGAAGTGGGCCGAACGCTCGCTGCACATGCCGCTCGACAAAGCCACCAACCTGATCGGCGTGGTCGCGATCGGCGTGGCGGTCGGCGCGGCGCTGGCGGCGAAGATCGTGCCGCTGAGGAAATCGCTGACCGTGATCCCGATGGGCATCATCATGGGCCTGGTCGTCACCGTGATGGTGTTCGTCTACGACGTCGCCATCGCCTACCCGCTGCTCGCGCTGATCGGCTTCCTGTCGGGCTACTTCGTGGTGCCGATGAACGCCCTGCTGCAGCACCGCGGCCACGTGCTCATGAGCGCCGGCCACTCGATCGCGGTGCAGAACTTCAACGAGAACCTGTCGATCCTGACCATGTTGGCGATGTACGCGATCATGATCACCCTGAACCTCGACCTGAACGTGATCATCGTGATCTTCGGGCTGTCGATCGCAGGCATCACCTTCCTCATCCTGCGCCGCCACCAGCGCAACCAGGCGCAGCACGATTCGCTGGCGCTGATTGGCGAGCACAAGCATTAAGCGCTCCGCGCACGCCGCGCCTGGCCGTCGGCCAAAACCGTAGGGTGGGCACTCCGTGCCCACCCTACGGGCAGCATCATCGTGCAAATAATATTTGCAAATAGCTAATACTTACCAAACAATATTCCGCGCCACATCGCTGGCGCGCCGGGCCGCCGCACGCTCGCGCCAGTCGTTCGGCACGATGAAACCGCGCTCGACCTCTTCCACGCAGCCCGGCGTCTCGCGCACCACGGCCACCAGCACCGGCGACGCCGACTCCTCGAACTGGGCCTCCAGCTCCGCATGCAGCTGGGCGCGGTTCATCAGCCAGGCCGCCGACATGGCCCGGAACGGCGCCAGCCATTGCAGGCGTGGCAGGATCAGGAAGGCGTCGGCCCCGGTGGCATCGAGTTCGTCCAGCGCGCACCAGAAGCCGCGGCAATGCCCGGCCGTGATGCCGCTCATCGCCGGCCAGCTCCCGGCCGGATAGAACAGCCAGCCCTTCACCAGGGCACGCGCCTGCGACACCGGCCTGGGGAGCAGGGGCTGGGCCGCCGGATGGGCGCCCAGTTCCAACTGGCGCTCGAAGATCTTGCGCATCTTCGCGCCCAGGCTGTCGGCGAGATTCGGCCCGACCAGGGCGTCGAACTGCTGTCCGGCCTCCCCTTGCAGCAGGTAGAACTTGGTGGCGAACTCGATGTGTTCGACCGCGTCCGGCCCGGCGTCGAGCAGGAAATCGAATTCGCCGACGGTGTCGTTGCGGCTGGCGCGGATCTGCAGGCCGTGCGCGATCAGGCGGCCCTGGTGCTGGAAATAAAAAGCCATCAGCTTTTCCGCATACAGCCCGAGACGGGTGTAGACGCGCGGGCCGAGGGCGGCGTCGAGCGGCGCCGGGTCGTGGTCGAGCTCGGCCAGCCAATGCTCTGTTTCAGGCGTGACCGGCCCGAGCGAGGCGATGCGCCCCTGCCAGTGCGGCGCGGCCACATCGAGCAGGTCGGGAGAATCGAGCAGCCAGGCCAGCGCGCGCACCCGCGCGCGCCGCAGGTGGCTCCAGCGGCGGTGGAAAGACGCCTGGTAGCTATCGGCCCCGTCGCGCATGGGCAGCTCGCGCCCGGCACAGGTCGGCCCA
>DEKZ01000027.1 GCA_002354135.1 Massilia sp. UBA2709
CACCAGCGCGCCCCAGCCGGCCAGCGACCCGGTCGCCGACGCGCTGCTGCCGCCGGCGGCCAAGCTGGCCAGGGAGCTGCCGAAGGCCCGTCCGGCGCTGGAAGAGCGCTTTAACGTCGCCTTCAACAACGTGCCCGCGCAGCAGTTCTTCCGCTCGATCGTGGCCGGCACGCGCTACAACATGCTGGTGCATCCCGAGGTGTCCGGCGCCATCAGCGCCAACCTGAAGGACGTCACCCTGCAGGAAACGCTGGAAGCGGTCCGCGAGATGTACGGCTACGACTACAAGATCGAAGGCAACCGCGTGACGATCCGGCCGCTGACCATGCAGACCCGCATGTTCCGCGTGAACTACCTGGTCGGCAGCCGCCGCGGCGCCTCGAACCTGCGCGTGACCTCGACCTCGGTCTCGAACGCCGGCAACAACAATAACGGTTACGGCAACCAGGGCGCCGGCAACCAGGGCATGGGCAACAACACGGGCAACAACCAGACCAACCCGAACAACCCGAACGATCCCTACGCCCAGGGCAACAGCCAGCTCCAGAGCACCGACGTCAACACCATGTCGGACAACGATTTCTGGACCGACCTGCGCGACGCCATCGAGGCCATCGTCGGCTCGAAGCAGGGCGGACGCAGCGTGGTGGTCAGCCCGCAGTCGGGCGTGCTCGTGATCCGCGCCATGCCCGAGGAACTGCGCAACGTCGACGCCTATCTGAAGGCGACCCAGCTCGCGGTCGACCGCCAGGTAATCCTGGAAGCGAAGATCCTCGAGGTCGAGCTGAACGACCAGTTCCAGAGCGGCATCAACTGGGCTTCCTTCGCCTCGATCAAAAGCTCGCACCCGAACCGGGTGTCGGGCGGCCTGATTTCTCCGGGCACCGGCCTGGCGCCGCTGCCCTACACGGGCGGCCAGCCGCCGGTAATCAGCAACGGCACCGGCCTGTCGGCCAGCACCGGCTTTTCGCTGTCGAACGCGGCCAATGCTGCCGGCTCGCTGTTCGGCCTGGCCGTGCAGACGAACAACTTCGCGGCCCTGATCTCCTTCCTGGAGTCGCAGGGCACGGTCCACGTGCTGTCGAGCCCGCGCATCGCGGCGGTCAACAACCAGAAGGCGGTGCTGAAGATCGGCACCGACGAGTTCTACGTGACCGGCGTGACCACGACCACCAACAACACCGCGACCGGTAACACCATCACGCCGAGCGTGACGCTGCAGCCCTTCTTCTCGGGCGTGGTGCTGGACGTGACGCCGCAGATCGACGACAGCGGCAACATCCTGCTGCACGTGCATCCCTCGGTGAGCCAGGTCAGCACCGTAACCAAGGGCATCAATCTCGGCTCGGCCGGCTCGTTGACGCTGCCGCTGGCGGCGTCGAGCACCTCGGAGCTCGACAGCATCGTGCGCGGCCAGGATGGCCAGGTGGTGGCGATCGGCGGCCTGATGCGCCAGGCCTCGACCGACGACACCAGCCAGCTCCCGGGCGCGGGCAGGGTGCCGGTGCTGGGTGCGCTGTTCCGCAACAAGAACAAGATCAACCAGAAGCGCGAGCTGGTGGTGCTGATCAAGCCGACCATCGTCGACAGCGCCAACAACTGGAACCAGGACCTGCTCGACGCCACGCGCCGCATCGAGCAGCTCGATCCGCGCACCCTGGAGCGCAGGTAATGTACGAAGCGCATTTCGGCCTGCGCGAGCTGCCGTTCGGCATCACGCCGGACACGAGTTTCTTTTTCGGCAGCCCGCGCTCGCAGGAAGCGCTGAACACCTTGCTGGTCGCCGCGCGCACCGGGGAAGGCTTCATCAAGATCACCGGCGAGGTCGGGACCGGCAAGACCCTGCTGTGCCGCAAGTTCATGGCGACCCTGGGCGACGAGTTCATCACCGCCTGGATCCCGAATCCCTACCTCGAGCCGCGCACCCTGATGCTGGCCCTGGCCGACGAGCTCGAGCTGATGCTGGACCGCGACGTCGACCAGCACCAGCTCCTGAAGACCATCACCCACCACCTCCTGATGCTGGCCGGGCAGGGCAAGCGCGTGCTGCTGTGCATCGACGAGGCCCAGGCGCTGCCGCTCGAGACCATGGAGGCGCTGCGCCTGCTCACCAATCTCGAGACGGAAAAGCGCAAGCTGCTGCAGATCGTCCTGTTCGGCCAGCCCGAACTGAACCGCAAGCTGGAGCTCGACGCGATCCGCCAGCTGGCCCAGCGCATCACCTTCCACTATCATCTCGGTCCGCTGGGCCGGGACGACCTCGACTACTACATCGCGCACCGCCTGCGGGTGGCGGGCTACAACGGCGCGCGCCTGTTCTCGCGTCGCGCGGTCGCCCGCCTGTACCGCGCCAGCGGCGGCACCCCGCGCCTGGTGAACATCCTCGCGCACAAGGCGCTGATGCTGTGCTACGGGCAGGGACGCCAGGAGGTGGGCGCGGCCCACGTGGCGGCCGCCGCGCGCGATACCATCGCCGTCAAACGCCGACGCTGGCCATGGCTTGCGGGCGCAAGCGTGCTTGCCGGCATGGCAGGACTTGCCTGGACTTTTGTACGATGAGCCTGATTAATAAAATGTTGCAGGACCTCGATGCGCGCGGCAATGCGCGCGCGGGGGACGC
>DEKZ01000311.1 GCA_002354135.1 Massilia sp. UBA2709
TGCGCGGCCAGCCGGGTGGCGAGGGCCTCGTCGCGCAGGGATTCGATGCGTTCCGACGCGCTGGGGCGGCCGGCGGCGCCGGTCGACGGCGCTACGACGGTGTTGCCGGAAGTGGAGACGCCGGCGACGGCCGGCTTGGCAAGGGTAGGACGAAGGGTGGTTTCCATCGATTACAGCGCAGAGAACAGGGACAGCGAACCGATGCGGCTATATGCCTTGTAGGTGGCCTGGAGGGCCGTCGAGTAACCGTTCAGCTCGGTGGCGGCGACGCCCATGTCGAGCTGGCCGATGTCGGTGATCGCCATCTGGTTCGACAGGCTGATGTTGCCGTGGTTGGCGTCCAGGGTGTCGAGGATGTTCTGCTTGCCGCCCAGGACGGTGATCTTGCCGGAGACGAGGTCGAGCGCGTCGTCGAAGCCGCCCAGGTTCGCTTCCAGCACCGCGCGGGTGGTCGGCGCATTGACGTCGAGGTTGGCGTCATTCAGGGTCGCGAGGGTGGCGTCGATGCGGTTCAGCAGCTCTTCCATGCCCTTCAGGTTGTCGTTGGCTACCTGGGTCAGGCCGTTGCCCACCACCACGCGCTGCTCGTTGGTGTTGCCGGTGAAGCTGTAGCGTGCGCCCGGGGCGGCATTCGCGTCGAAGGAGATCGCCGCGGTCGAGGTCATGGTGCCGGAGAATACGTAGCGGCCTTCCTGGTCGACCGTGTTCGCGCTGAAGAACAGGCTGTCGCGCAGGGCCTCGAGCGGGTTGATCATGGCCTTCAGGTCGTCCGGCGTGTTGCCGCCGTCGAGGGCCCAGACGATCTGGTCGCGGCCGGCCCCGAGGTCGTTGACCATGTTGCCGAGGTAGCCTTCGGTCCTGGTCAGGCGGATCTTGATCGAGGCGATGTTGTCGCGGTACTGGCCGATGGCCGCTTCCTCGCGCTGCAGGCGCGACAGGCGCACGCTGTCGACCGGATCGTCCGACGGCACCAGGATGCGCTTGCCGGTGGCCATCTGCTGGGTAATGGTGCTGATGCGCTCCTGGTTCAGCTGGAGCGAGCCGTTCATGTTCGACTGGTATTGGGCGGTGGCGATACGCATTGCTGACTCCTTAGCCCATCATCGCCAGCGTGGCGTCGAACAGGGCATTTGCGACCGTCATGACTTTCATGTTGGCCTGGTACATGTTCTGGTATTCGACGAGGTTGATCGCTTCCTCGTCCTGGTTGACGCCGCTGGTCGACTGCCAGTCTTCCTCGGCGTGCTTGCGCATGGTCTGGGCGGTCTTCAGGTCGGCCTGGTTGCCCTGGCTGATCACGCCGAGCTTGCCGACGAGCTGGGTGTCGGCGTCGCTCAGCAGCACGGTGCCCAGGCCGGTGACGGTGATCGGCTGGCTGTTGATGGCGACCAGCTTCTGCAGGTTGCCGGTGTCGCCCTGGGTTCCGTCGCTCGAGAACGCGAGGTCGGTCGGCTCGAAGCCGGCCGCCACGTCCAGCATGTTGGTGGCGCCCGGGGTGAACACGAACAGCGGCTTGCCCTGGCTGCCGTCCATCGCGTAGCCGCTTGTGAGCTGGGCGTTGACCTTGTCGGCGAGCTGGCGTGCGATATCGGCGGTGCCCTGCTGCATCGGGCGCAGGGTGTTCTGCTCGTAGGCGGTCAGGCCGCCGAGCTGGCCGCCGAGCTTGGCCGCATCGAGGGAGAAGGTGGTGTTGGCGAAGTCGAGCGTGAAACGCTGGTCGCCGGTGCCGCCGACAGCGTTCAGCTTGCCGGCGACGCCGCCGATCACCAGCGCCTGGCCGGTCTTCAGCGAAATGTCGCGCACGCCGCCCGGCTGGTCCGACACTTCGACCGCCATCTGGCTGGCCAGCGCGTCGATCGCCAGGTCGCGCTCGTCGATCAGGCTCGAGGCCGAGGCGCCGACGGCGTTGGCTTCGGAAATGCGGGTGTTCAGCGCGGCGATCTTGTTGATGTTGGCGTTGGCCGAGTCGACGATCGCGCTGCGCTGCTGGCTGACCGATTGCAGCTGGGCGTTGTAGACGTTGTTCAGGCTGTTGATGCGCTGGGCCAGCAGGTTCGAGGCGGTCAGCACTTGCTGGCGCAGCGGGGTCGAGGTGGCGTTGTCGCCGGCGACCGCGTTGAGCGAAGCGAAGAAGCCGTCGATCGCGGTCGACAGGCTGGCGGTGTCGTCGCCCATCACGCGCTCGAGCTGGGTCAGGTAAGGCTGGGTCTGGGAAAACGCGCCGGTTTCCGAGGCCGCGCGCCACATCTGCTGGCTCTTGTAGCCATCCGAGAAGCGCAGCAGGGCGCCGACCTGGACGCCGTTGCCGACCGAGCGGCCGCTGGCGTCCGGACCGACGGCCGACAGCAGCGCGGCCTGGCGGGTATAGCCCTTGGTCTGGAGGTTGGCGATGTTCTGGCTGGTTGCCGACAGCGCCAGCTGCGATGCGAGCGCGCCCGACAGCGCGTTGGTCATGATGGTCATGGCGGGTTTTCTTCTTGAACAGGTTCTACCTATAACTAGGCGACCAGTTACTTGGGAACATTAAGTGTTGCCGGCAATAATTGTCGGAGAATGGCGTCGGCGACGCCGAAGGCGCGCTGGCCGGCCATTTGCTTGGCCAGGATGCCGTCGGCCATGTCTTGCATGTCCTGGTTGACGCGGTCCTTGAAGACGCTGTCCTCGTCGGCCATCTCGCGTGTGGTGGCGCGCATTTCCTTGAGCATGTGCGAGATGAAGAAACTTTCGAACTCGACCGCGGCCTTGGTTGCCTTGGCAACGTAGGCCGGATCCGGCGCCGAGCCGTCGGCGGCCGGAGCCACATTTTCTCCGGACACGCCCGAGCGCGCCAGCAGGGGATTCAGGTTGTTGTTTGCTTGCATCAGATCACCACCAGTTCGCCTTCGATTGCGCCGGCCTGGTCCAGCGCTTGCAGGATCGCCATGATGTCGTCCGGGGAAGCGCCCAGGCTGTTGACGACGTCGATAATGGTTTGCAGCTTGGCGCCGGCCGGCCACTTGAACATCTGGCCCGAGCCCTGGTCGACCGAGAGCTGCGACTGCGGCGTCACCGCGGTCTGGCCGCGCGACAGGGGACCGGGCTGGCTGACGCGCGCGCTTTCCGAGATCACCACCTTCAGCGAACCGTGGGTGACCGCGGCCGCCTTCACGCGCAGGCCGTCGGCGATGACCACCGTGCCGGTGCGCGAGTTGAACACGACCCTCGGCACTTCGGTGCCGGCTTCGACCTGCAGGGCATTCAGCTTGGCGACGAAGGCCACGCGCTCGGTCGGATCGGAAGGCGCCAGCACCTCGACGCTGGTGCCGTCGGCGGTGGTGGCCACCTGGCCGAAGCGGCGGTTGATTGCGTTCACGACATTGGTCGCGGTCTCGAAATGCGGATGGCGCAGGCGCAGCAGCACCTGCGGGCGGCTGGCGAAGTCGGTGCCGATCTCGCGCTCGATCATGGCGCCGTTCGGGATGCGGCCGGTGGTCGGGGTGTTCACCGTGACCGAGGAGCCGCTCTTGCCCGAAGCGTTCAGACCGCCGACCACCAGGTTGCCCTGGGCCAGCGCATAGATTTCGTTGTCGGCCGCGCGCAGCTGGGTCAGCAGCAGGGTGCCGCCGCGCAGGCTCTTGGCGTCGCCCAGGGACGACACCGTGACGTCGATCGCCTGGCCGCGGCGGTAGCCCGGCGGGAACACGGCCGACACCATCACGGCGGCGACGTTCTTGTTCTTCGCGTCCTGGCCTTCGGGCAGCTTGACGCCGAACTGCTTGAGCATGTTGAGCACCGACTGGCTGGCGAATTTCACCTGGGTCGAGTCGCCCGAGCCGTTCAGGCCGACGACGAGGCCGTAGCCGACCAGCGGGTTTTCGCGCACGCCCTCGACGCTGACCAGGTTGCGCAGCGCCTGGGCGGCGCTGGCGGGCGCGGCCGCGCCGAGGACGAGCGCGGCGGCAAAAATGATACGGAAAACGATGGTCATGCTGCGAAACTGAATCATGTTGTGTTCCCTGGAGCGCCTGACGTCAGGTCAGGGCAAGGCGCATCGTCGAAGACAGGACACCCTCGGGCGGTGCGACGATGCGGCGCCGCCCGGGGTTGGTTTGCTTGGCTTAGAACGGCATCAAGGGGCCGGTGAAGAAGCGGGTCAGCCAGCCGGCCGAATTCGCATCCGCGAGCACGCCCTTGGCCGAGTAGGCGATGCGGGCATTCGCCACGCGCAACGAGGACACCTGGTTGTCGCTGTCGATGTCGGCGGCGCGCAGGTAACCCTTCAGGCGCAGGAATTCCTCGCCCTGGTTCAGGGTCATGTTCTTTTCGCCGGCCACGCGCAGCAGGCCATTCGGCAGCACTTCCTGCACGATCACGGTCAGCGCGCCGGACAGGGCGTTCTGCTGGGTGCTGGTCGAGTCGCCGGCGAAGCTGCGGTCGGCGCTGATGTCGATGCCGGTCTTGCCGAAGGTTTTACCAAGCAGGCCGAGCGGAGCGACGCTGGCCGAGGAGCCTTTATTGAAGCTGGTGCCGGCGCGCTTGCTGGCCTGGGTGGTCTCCTGCAGGATCACGGTGACCACGTCGCCGACGCGGTAGGCGCGCGCGTCCGAGGTCAGCGCGACCGACTCGGCGCTGAACACGCCGCCCGACACGCCGCGCTGGGCGGTCGGCGCGACCGGCAGCGGCTCGTCCTCGGGCAGCGGAGCGAGTGGCGCGCGCGAGGCGCAACCGGCCAGGAGCAGGGCCGCGGCAAGCGCGGCGATGCTGAAGAGTTTCATTATCGCGCCGCCTGTGCCAGGTACTGCAGCATGTTGTCGGCCGCCGACAGCACCTTGGTGTTCATCTCGTAGGTGCGCTGGGCCGCGATCATGTCGACCATCTCTTCGACCACCTGCACGTTCGAGCCTTCGAGTGCGCCCTGCTTCAGTTTGCCGAGGGCGCCGTCGCCCGGACGGCCTTCGGTCGGCGCGCCGCTGGCGGCGGTTTCCTGGAACAGGTTCTCGCCCAGCGCCAGCAGGCCGGCCGGGTTGACGAACGAGGTCAGGGTCAGGGCGCCGATCTCGGTCGGTGCGGCCTGGCCCGGAACGGTGGCCGAGACGGTGCCGTTTTCGGCGATGGTGATCGCGGTGGCGTTGTTCGGCACGGTGATCTGCGGCACCAGCGGCAGGCCCTGGGCATTGACCAGGGTGCCGTTGGCGTCGATCTGCAGCTGGCCGGCGCGGGTAAAGGCCGGTTCGCCGTTCGGGCGGCGCACCTGCAGGAAGCCGGCGCCGGAAATGGCGACGTCGAGCTGCTGGCTGGTGGTCTGGAGCGAGCCGTTGGTGAACACCTTCTGGGTGCCGACCAGGCGGGTACCGTTACCGAGCTGCACGCCGTTCGAGACGGTGTTGTCGGCGCTCTGCGCGCCCGGCTGGGCGTCGACCTGGTAGAACAGGTCTTCGAACACGACGCGGTCGCGCTTGAAGCCGACGGTGTTCACGTTCGCCAGGTTGTTGGCGATGGCCTGCAGCTTGGCATCCTGTGCCTGCACGCCGGTCTTGCTGATCCACATTGCTGGATTCATGTCTATCTCCTTTGGTGTCGGCTACGATTAAGCGCCGAGCAGGCGGTTGCCCGCCTCATTCATCTTGTCGCCGGCCTGGAACAGCTTCATCTGCAATTCGAAGCTGCGGTTCAGGGCCATGGTCGCGACCATCTCTTCGATGGCCGACACGTTGCTGCCTTCCAGGGCGCGCGAGCGCACGCTGATGTTCGGATCGGCCTGCAGCTGGTCGCCGTTGCGCGAGACGATCAGACCGGCCTCGTTCTTGGTCAGTTCCGGGCCTTCGGCCGTCACCAGGCGCAGCTTGTCGATCACCTGCATGGTGGTCGCGCCTTCGGCCATCACGGAGATGGTGCCGTCGGTGCCGATCTCCACCGCCGAATGCGGCGGCAGCACGATCGGGCCGCCTTCGCCCAGCAGCGGACGGCCGTTCACCGACAGCGCGCCGTTGGCGTCGATGTCGATCGCGCCGGCGCGGGTATAGGCCTCGTTGCCGCCGAATTCGACCGCGAAGTAGCCGTTGCCGTTGATCGCCACGTCGAGCGGACGGCCGGTCTCGCGCACCGTGCCCGGCCTGGTCGAGATCGCGTCGGCCTGGGTGCGGGCCATGTGCACGTCGTCGTAACCGTAGTTCACATTCGCGCCGAGCTGCTGGCTGGTCACCAGTTCCAGGTTGGCGCGAAAGCCCGGCGTGTCCATGTTGGCCAGGTTGTTCGCGTGCACCTGCTGGGCGCGCAGCGTGTGCTCGGCGCCGGAGACGGCCGTGAAGATCAGTTTATCCATGCCCGGTCAGCCCTTAGTTCAGCGCCTGCATCAGCGTCTGCATCATCTGGTTCTCGGTCGTGATCACTTTCGAGTTTGCCTGGTAGTTGCGCTGCGAGGTCATCAGGCCCACCAGTTCCGAGGTGATGTCGACGTTCGAGCCTTCCAGCGCGCCGGTGCTCAGCTTGCCCGCCAGGCCGGTGCCCGGGGTGCCGTACAGCGCCAGGCCGGAAGCGGCGTTGGCGGTCCAGCTGGTGTCGCTGGTCGGGGTCAGCGCGCCTTCGTTGGCGAAGGTCGCCAGGGCGACGGTGCCGACGACCTGCTTCTGGTCGTTGCTGTAGCGCGCCACGACCGAACCGTCGTCGGCCAGTTCGACGCCGACGTAGGTGCCCGAGGCGTAGCCGTTGGTGCTGTTGGTGGTGGTGGTCGCTTCGCCGGCGAACTGGGTGGTGCCGCTGTAGTCGATCGTGAAGTTGATCGGGGCCGCGCCGTTGGCCGGCGTCAGGGTCAGCGCGCCGCTCTTCGCTACCGCCGGCAGCTGGCCGGTGTCCGAGAACGACAGGGTGGTCGCGGTCGTGGTGTCCGGAGCGGCGCCGTCGAAGCCGTAGTACACGCTCACGGTGTTGGCCGGGGTCGCGTTCTTCACGAAGTACTGCGACACGGTGTGCTGGGTGCCGAGCGAATCGTACAGGACCGACTGCTTGACCATGTTGTAGCTGGTGGCGTCGGTGCTGTTGAAGGTGCCGGTGGTCGGCGGCGTCCAGTCGGCCGACAGGTTGCCGACGAAAGTGACGCCGGTCGAGGCCGAGGCGGCGATCTGGCCGGTCGGGATCTTGATGTCGCCCATCACGCCCAGGTTGCCGCCCACGGTCGGGCCGTAGCCCTGGACCTTGCGGCCGGCGGCGTCCACCAGGTTGCCTGCGTTGTCGGCGGCGAAGATGCCGACGCGGCTGTACGAGATCACGCCCTGCGAGTCGCGGCTGACGAAGAAGCCGCGGCCCGAGATGGCGGCGTCGAGCGAGCGGCCGGTCGATTCGACCGAACCGTTCTGGCCGATGTTCTGGGTCAGCGAACCGACGGCGACGCCGTTGGCCTGCTCGCCGGCGTAGAGCGAGGCGAAGTTGGCGCGGCTGCTCTTGAAGCCATAGGTGCTGGAGTTGGCGATGTTGTTCGAAACGGCTTCCAGCTGCTCGTTGATGGCCTGGATACCGGAAAGGGCGATGTTGAAGCTCATGTCTGAATCCTTGAATTAGTTGGAGGCGACCTGGGTGGCGGTCTTGCCGTTGAAACCAGTGATGGCGGACGGGTCGACTTCGCCGACGCCTGCCACCTGCAATACGACGGAGCCGGTGCCCGACAGGCGTACGCTGTCGACGCGGCCGGTGACCTCGACCGGCACGCGGGTGCCGTCGGCGGCCTGGGCCGAGATCGCGTAGTTGCCCGGCGCCAGGCCCAGGGCGCTCGGGTCGACGGTGAAGGCCTGCGAACCGGCCGCATGGAAGGGCAGGGAGACCGTGTGCGCCTTGCCGTCGGCGCCGGTCAGCACGAGATTGGTCGCGCTGCTGGCGGCCGGCAGGCTGATGCTGCCCTGGATGACGCTGTCGTCCACGCGCACGCGATCGGTCGCGACCGAGACGCTGGAGCCGACCTGGCCGCCCATGGCCAGCACCTGCAGGCTTTGCAGCACGCTGGCGCTGGCGCTGGTGGTCTTCGACAGGCTTTGCAGGGCCTCGGTCTGCGACAGCTGCGAGAGCTGGTTCACGAACTGGCTCGGGTCCGACGGCGAGAGCGGGTCCTGGTTGCGGATCTGCGCGACCAGCAGCTTGGTGAACATGTCCTTGTTGGCGCTCACGTCGGCGCTGGTCGAAATCGCGTCGGTGCCGGCGCCGTTCGTCGCGTTGTTCGAGGAGGCGAGGGAATTGGTCAGCATGATCAGCCCTCGCCCAGTTTCAGCAGCGAAGCCTGCATCGATTTGATACGGCCCAGCACTTCGACGTTGGTTTCGAAGGCGCGCGAGGCGGACATCATGTCGGCCATCTCGGCGACCGAGTTGACGTTGCTGTAGACGACCATGCCGTCGGCGTCGGCCAGCGGGTTGCCCGGCTCGTAGACCTTGCGCACCGGGTCGGCGCTTTCGACCACGTCGAGCACCTGCACGCGGGCGCCGTTGTCGTTCTCCATGATGGCGGCGAACACGGGCTTGCGGGCGCGGTAGGCGTCGGCTTCGGAAGCGGCCGCGGTGTCGGCGTTGGCCAGGTTGGAGGCGATCGTGTTCAGGCGCACCGACTGGGCCGCCATCGCCGATCCTGCGATATTCGAGATGTCCTTGAAGCTCATGCTTATTGTCCGTTGATGGCTTTGGCCAGGCCGCGCAGCTTCATGTTGATGAAGGTGAGGCTGGTCTGGAAGTCGGAGGCGTTCTGGGAGAAGGCAGCCTGCTCGACGCCGATTTCGACGGTATTGCCGTCGGCGCTAGGGTGGAAGGGCACACGGTAGAGCGCGTCGCCGTCCGAGAACGAGGGCAGGCCCATGCCGGCTTCGCCCGCTTCCGCGTCGATACGCTCCTGCAGCACCGCGCCGAAGTCGAGGTCGCGCGCCGTGAAGCCTGGCGTGCTTTCGTTGGCGATGTTCGCGGCCAGCACCTTGGTGCGCTCGGCGCGCACGTGCAGCGCGTCGGCATGCACGCCCAGTGCTTCCTTAAAGTTGATCGTCATTCGCTTGTCCTCCGTCGTGAACTGCAGTGTGTTTCGTTAGAATGGTTAAATCTTTTGATTGCCAAGGTCTGCCGCAATGATTCTTCGTACCGCCCGCCGCGCTGTTCTGCCGCTCCTGCTGCCGCTCCTGTCCTTGCCCCTGCAGCCCTTTGCTGCTCCCACCGTCGCCAGCCAGGTCGAGGAGGCCGCCCGCGCCGAGCTCGAGAAGCAGGCCGAGGCTTCCGGCCTCACCGAGGCCCGCTTCGATCTCACCGTGGTGCCGCCGCGCGCCGCGCCGGCCTGCCCGGGCCCCGTCGAAGTCGACGTCCTCGACACCCGCCAGCCCACCCGCATGCGCTTCGCGGTGCGCTGCCCGGGTGCCGGCGCCAGCCGTCAGGAATACATCGTGCGGGCCCGCATCACCGCGTCGGTCGTTGTCGCCGCCACTCCGATCGCAGCCAATGAAGTGCTCACCGACTCGCATGTTACCGTAGGGCAACGGGACATTACCAGCATTACTGACCCTGTAATCAGCCCAATTGATGCGGTAGGCCAAACGAGCCGCAGATTGTTGCGCGCCGGCGACGTTTTACGTAACAGTTCGCTAAGCGCACCCGTTCTGGTCAAACGCGGCGACGCCGTCGTCATGATTGCGCGCCAGGACGGCATCGAAGTCAGCACCGCCGGCGAAGCGCTCGATACCGGCGCCAAGGGCGCGCTGGTGCGGGTCCGTAACGCATCGAGCGGACAGGTCGTGCGCATGCGCGTGACCGCCCCCGGCATGGTCGAGCCGGCCGACAGACCCCCCATCAGCCGCTGATTCCCTGCAGCTTGCCGGCCAGGCGCGCCAGCTTGGCGGCATAGGCCGGATCGGTCGCGTAACCGCCCTTGGCCAGGCCCTGGGCGAAGGCGTTGGCGTCGTTGCCGGCGCCGATCGCGCCTTTGTAGCGCGGGTTATCGAGCAGCATCTGGGCGTAGTCGCGGAAGGCGCTGGCCGCGTCCGGATAGGCGCGGAAGCGCGCGTTGGTCTTGACCGCGGCGCCGCCGACATATTCGGTGGTGGCCGTTTCGGCCACGGCGCCGCTCCAGTTGCCGCTCGCCTTGATCCCGAACAGGTTGTGGCTGCTGCCGCCTTTCGCGCCGGGGATGGGGCGCTGGCCCCAGCCCGATTCGAGCGCCGCGTGCGCCGCCACCAGCTCGGGCGCGACGCCCAGTTTCGCGGCCGCTTCGCGCGCCCAGGGGGCGATGCTGTCCAGGAAAGCCTGCTGTTCTTCGCTGGCAGAGCCGTTCTCCACTTCTTCCGGCGCCAGCACTTCGGCAGCGCTGCGCTGGTGCCACATCGCGCCTTCCGGCGTGAGGTCGGTGGCGGTCGTGCCGCCGCCGTTCTGGATGAAGTCGACGACTTCGCCCTGGACCGCGGCGAAGGTGCTGCCGAAACCGCTGCCGCCGCCCATGGCGGCGGTAGGACGGGTCGACGCGGTCGGCAGCGTGGCCGACAGGGGCGTGGTCGAAAACTCAGCGTGGCGCATAGGTCTGGTCCTCGCCGTGCAGCACGCGCTGCATGGTGGTGAACTGGTCGGCCAGCAGGTTGCCGTTGCGCGTGGTCGCGCCCTTGCAGGCGACCACCAGGCGCTCCAGCTCGGTCCAGGCGGCGGCCAGGCGCGCGCGGCCGGGTTCCGGCTGTGCGGCGATGAATTGGGTCATCGTGGCGTCGGCGCCGTGCAGGGCGCGCACCAGGGCCACGCGCTGGCGGC
>DEKZ01000466.1 GCA_002354135.1 Massilia sp. UBA2709
GCCCGGCGTGCCGACCACGATGTGGGCGCCATGCTCGAGCGAGGCGATCTGGGGACGCATGGCGATGCCGCCGGTCAGCGTGAGCACCTTGACGTTGCCGACGCCGCGCGCCAGGCGGCGCAGTTCGCCCGCCACCTGGTCGGCCAGCTCGCGCGTCGGGCACAGCACCAGGCCCTGGACCGCGAACCAGGCCGGGTTGAGCTTGTGCAGGATGCCGATGCCGAAGGCCGCGGTCTTGCCGCTGCCGGTGGCGGCCTGGGCGATCAGGTCGCGGCCTTCCAGGACGGCAGGCAGGCTCTCGGCCTGGATCGGCGTCATCGTGCGATAGCGGAGGACGTCGAGGTTGGACAGGAATTGCGGCGCGAGCGCCAGCGAAGAGAAGGGAGTTTGCATGCTTTCCAGCCTTTAGGCCGGAGTCGCCGGCGCCCAGACCGGCAGGCCGGTCAAATCGAGGTTGTCGTCGCGGCGCCAGACAGGCAGGCCGGTGGTGTCGGTTTCTTCGAGCAGGGTGAGCTGCTCCTGTTTCATGGCGGCGCGGCGAGGACGGGGAGCGCGCTTGGGCTCAGTATTGGGAACGACAGCGGGAACGACCAATGGTGCGGCCGGTTCAAAGCCCGGCAGGTCGATCGTCGCGTTGTCTTTCTTGTCTCTCATCTGGCTCAACTGGATTACAGTGCGGCTGCCCCAGAAAACAAAAGCCCGGCTACAAGAGTCGGGCTCGTTTTTTACTGATTGGTGCTAAGTGTTTGGTTGCGGGGACAGGATTTGAACCTGTGACCTTCGGGTTATGAGCCCGACGAGCTGCCAGACTGCTCCACCCCGCGTCTGAGGTAAGCATTGTACCGCGTCTGGCGGCCTGACGCAAATCCAGCCTCCGGGTTTTCTTGCAGGCGCTGCCTCAGGCGACGCGCAGGCGCCACAGCGAGGTCACCTCGAGCGAGCGCGCCGTGTGCAGCGGATCGTCGGCATCGAAGGCCTTGCCATGCGTCGGACGCACGTCGTGACGCCCGGCAACCGCCAGTCCCGCCGCCGCGATCCAGCCCAGCAGCTGCTCGCGCGAACGCAGGCCGAGGTGCTCGGCCAGGTCGGACAGAATCAGCCAGCCTTCGCCGCCGAGCGCCAAATGATTCTTCAAGCCGCCCAGGAAGCCGCGCAGCATGCGGCTGTCGGGATCGTAGATCGCGTATTCGATGGCCGAACTCGGTTTGCCCGGCAGCCAGGGCGGATTGCAGACCACGATATCGGCCTGGCCCTCCGGGAACAAATCGGCCTTGACGATCTCGACCTGCCTGGTCAAACCCAGGCGTTCGACGTTGTCGCGCGCGCAGCCGAGTGCGCGCTCGTCCATGTCGGTCGCCACCACGCGCGGCAGGCCGCGCCGCGCCAGCACGCTCGACAGCACGCCGGTGCCGGCGCCGATGTCGAAGGCCAGCTTCGCGCCCGGCGGCAGCGGCGCCTGCGCCACCAGATCGACGTATTCGCCGCGCACCGGCGAGAACACGCCGTACCAGGGATGGATGCGGTCGTCCAGCGCCGGGATGGGCACGCCCTTGCGGCGCCACTCGTGGGCGCCGATCAGGCCGAGCAATTCACGCAGCGAGGCCACGCAGGGTTCGTTTGATGCGCCCCAGGCTTCCAGGCAGGCTTCCTTCACGTCCGGCGCGCGGCGCAGCGGAATGCCGTAGTCGGCATCGAAAGGAATCAGCAGCATCGCCAGCGTACGGGCGCGCTGCAGCTGGGCCAGGCGGTGGCGGTGGAACTGCTCGGTCGGCGTGGCCGGCGCCTTGCTTGCCTTGGCGCGCTTTGCACGGGAACCTTTATGGTCGATGCGGCGCGCCAGCGCCTGCGCCAGCTGGCGTGCGTTCTGGAAGTCGCCGCGCCAGAGCAGGGCGGTGCCGTCCAGCGCGAGGCGGTAGGCCGTGTCGGCGGCCATGGTGTCGTCGGCAATCACGACCTTCTTCGGCGCCGGCCAGCCGCTCTCCGAGCGCCACAGCGCCGAGCGCTGCTCGCCGCCTTCCTCCCATTCGATGCGCGTCATGTGCTTAATGGTGGTGGTGCCAGTTGGTGCCGTTCGAGTCGAGGAAGGACTTCACGGCGTCCGCGTTGCCGGTCGCGTGCAGCTTGACTTCGCCGCAGCCGCAGATGCCCTGGTAGGGCTGGATGTGCGAGCAGGCCGAGACCTTCTGCAGGTAGACGGTGACGGGTTTGGCGCACTTGGCGCATTTGAAGGTGAGGGTGCGGGCGGGTTTCATGGGTGTTCGAGCTTGTGGAATGCAAAGCGCGCATTGTACAAGGATGGCGGGCATCGGGCGGACCGGACGTTCACGATGGGCGGCACGGCCCTGTCGAATCAGTCGACGATCTCCACCTCGGCGTCGAACCAGACGCTCGGGCTGGCTTTCAACACCGACGCAGGGTTTGGGTTCAGGCTGAATTCCATCCGCTTCGGCGTACCGCTCACCCGGATCTCCGCCCTGGAATCCGCGAGTGGCTGTGGACCGCACAGGTGGTGGGCGCAGGCTGGGGGGGCGCCGGGCGGGATGACGTCGACGCCGGCGGTCGCATAGGCGCCGCGGCTTGCCGACACGGCCTTCGCACCCCACACGGACACCTCCAGGTTCTCTCCCTTCCTGGGCATGCTGCAACCCTCGATCTTCGCGGCGTTAAAGGAAGAAGGTGGGCCGTTATCGGCATAGACGGGAATCTTTCCGCTGACCTTGCAGAGCGTGGTGATCTTGCTGACCACACCATTTTTCGTTTCGATCAGGCGCACCGTGACCGTCATGTCGGCCTGGCGCAGCAGCGGCGCCAGCGGCGGCGGCGCCGGCGTGGCCAGTGCCGACGAGACGCCTGCCAGCAGCGACATGGCCAATAAAACGTTCTGGAACGACCGCCGCGTGCCGTGCGCGCCAGGGTATTCAATATTCTTTGCCATCGCCACGCACCTGAGGGGGATAAACCGAAAGTAGCATGATAAATCAGAAAGTTCCCCATGCAGTCCATTCCAGACGCCTGGGCACCTTCATTGCTCCCGAACCGGAAAACCGCGTTCGCAGGGCTGTGCTATCGTCGTTGCCAGACTGTCATGAACGAATCAGAACCATGTCGGCTAGCTGTGATGTTTCAATA
>DEKZ01000164.1 GCA_002354135.1 Massilia sp. UBA2709
TCACGCGGCCGTCGCGGCCGGTGCCGGTGGCATCCGATGCGCTCATGTTGTTGTCGGCCAGGATCTTGGCGGCGGCCGGCATGGCGACGTCGCCTTTGGAACCGGTCGATGCGGTTGCCGCAGCGGCGGCAGGCGCTGCCGCTTCAGGGGCCTGCTGCACCGGCGCCGAGCGCACTGCGACCGGGCTGGTCTGTGCCGAGGCTTCGGTATCGATGATCGCGATGACTTCGCCCGAGGTGACGGTCGCGCCATCGGCCTTGATCAGCTGCACGATCACGCCGGCGCTCGGGGCCGGCAGTTCCAGGACCACCTTGTCGGTCTCGATGTCGATCATGTTTTCGTCGCGATCGACCTGCTCGCCGACCTTCTTGTGCCAGGACAGCAGGGTTGCTTCAGCGACCGATTCCGACAGTTGGGGGACCTTGACTTCGATTTGTGCCATGTAAAACTCCGATTGATTATTCTGTATGCAAAGGCCCCCGCGGCGCTTGTGGCGCGACGGGGGCAGTGGTGTTATTTCGTCAGGATGAAGCCCTTGAGCTTCGAGAACGCGGTTTCCAGCAGTTCCTTCTGCTGCGCCACGTGCTTGTCGGCATAACCGACCGCAGGCGACGAGGAAGCGGCGCGACCGGCGTATGCCAGGCGCTGGCCTTCTTCCATGCTTTCGAAGATGTTGTGCTGGATCTGGAACCACGGACCCTGGTTCTGCGGTTCATCCTGCGTCCACACCACTTCGGTCGCGTTGCTGAATTTCTTCAGCTCGGCCGCGAACGACTTGTGCGGGAACGGATACATCTGTTCGATACGGATGATCGCCACGTCGTTGGCGTTGCGGGCCTTGCGGGTGTTGACCAGGTCATAGTAGACCTTGCCCGAGCAGACCAGCACACGCTTGACCTTCGATGCTTCGATCTTCTCGTCCACTTCGCCGATGACGGTCTGGAAGCCGCCCTTGGCCAGGTCGGTCAGCGGCGAGCCGGCGTCCTTGTTACGCNNGGGGGGGGCGGGGGGGAGCCGGCGTCCTTGTTACGCAGCAGCGACTTCGGCGTGAAGATCACCAGCGGCTTGCGGAACTGGCGCACCATCTGGCGGCGCAGCAGGTGGAAGATCTGGGCGGCCGTGGTCGGCTGCACCACTTGCATGTTGTTGTCGGCGCACAGCTGCAGGAAGCGCTCGATGCGTGCCGACGAGTGCTCCGGACCCTGGCCTTCGTAGCCGTGCGGCAGCATCATGGTCAGGCCCGATGCGCGGCCCCACTTCGCTTCGCCCGAGGCGATGAACTGGTCGATGACGACCTGGGCGCCGTTGACGAAGTCGCCGAACTGGGCTTCCCAGATGGTCAGGGTGTTCGGTTCGGCGGTCGAGTAGCCGTACTCGAAGCCGAGCACCGCTTCTTCCGACAGCACCGAGTCGATCACGGTGAAGTTGGCCTGGTTTTCCGAGACGTTGGCCAGCGGCAGGTAGATGCCCTGGTCCCAGCGCTCGCGGTTCTGGTCGTGCAGCACGGCGTGGCGGTGCACGAAGGTGCCGCGGCCGGCATCCTGGCCCGACAGGCGCACGGCATAGCCGGAAGCCAGCAGCGAGGCGAATGCCAGGTGCTCGCCCATGCCCCAGTCGAGGTTCATCTCGCCGCGGCCCATGGCGGCGCGGTCGTTCAGGACCTTCTCGACCAGCGAGTGCGGCTTGAAGTTTTCCGGCACCTTGGTGATGCGTTCGGCCAGGCGCTTCAGTTCGGTCAGCGGCACGGCGGTGTCGGCGGCGTCGGTCCACTTCTTGTTCAGGAACGGCGCCCAGTCGACGGCGTACTTGCCCTTGAAGTTGGTCAGGACCGGATCGACGGTGTGCTTGCCGGCGTCCATCGCGGCGCGGTACTCGGCGACCAGCTGGTCACCTGCTTCTGCCGGGATGGTGCCCTGGGCAGCCAGCTTCTCCGCGTACAGCTTGCGGGTGCCCGGGTGCTTGGCGATCTTCTTGTACATCAGCGGCTGGGTCAGGGCCGGGGTGTCCTGCTCGTTGTGGCCCAGCTTGCGGTAGCAGACGATGTCCACGACCACGTCCTTGCCGAACTCGGTGCGGTAGTCCATCGCGATCTGCGAGGCCAGCACGACCGCTTCCGGATCGTCGGCGTTCACGTGCAGCACCGGCGCTTCGATCATCTTGACCACGTCCGAGCAGTAGATGGTCGAACGCGCGTCGCGCGGGTCGGAGGTGGTGAAGCCGATCTGGTTGTTGATGACGATGTGGACCGTGCCGCCCGTGCCGTAGCCGCGGGTCTGGGCCAGGTTCAGGGTTTCCATGACCACGCCCTGGCCGGCGAATGCGGCGTCGCCGTGCACCAGGATCGGCAGCACTTCCTTGCCCTTGCGGTCGCCGCGGCGTTCCATGCGGGCCTTGACCGAGCCTTCGACGACCGGGTTGACGATCTCGAGGTGGGACGGGTTGAAGGCCAGCGACAGGTGGACCGGGCCGCCCGGGGTCGAGATGTCGCTCGAGAAGCCCTGGTGGTATTTCACGTCGCCTGCCGGCAGGTCGTCGGCGTGCTTGCCTTCGAATTCTTCGAACAGGTCGGCCGGGCTCTTGCCCAGGGTGTTGACCAGCACGTTCAGGCGGCCGCGGTGGGCCATGCCGATGACGATTTCCTGCACGCCCTTCTCACCGGCGCGCTGGATCACTTCGTCGATCGAGGCGATGAAGGATTCGCCGCCTTCCAGCGAGAAACGCTTGGCGCCGACGTACTTGGTGTGGAGGTAGCGCTCCAGGCCTTCGGCCGCGGTCAGGCGCTCGAGGATGTGCTTTTTCTTGTCGGCGGTGAAGGCCGGGGTCGAGCGGGTCGACTCCAGGCGTTCCTGCAGCCAGCGCTTTTCCGCCGGATCGCTGATGTACATGAACTCAGCGCCGATCGAACGGCAGTAGGTGTCGCGCAGCCAGTTCAGGATGTCGCGCAGGGGCGCGGTTTCCTTGCCGAAGTAGGTGTTGCTGATGGTGAAGACGGTGTCGAGGTCCGCTTCGGTGAAGCCGTAGAAGCTCGGGTCGAGTTCCGGCAGGGGCGGACGTTCCTGGCGCTGCAGCGGGTCGAGGTTGGCCCAGCGGGAGCCGAGGTAACGGTAGGCGGCGATCAGCTGGGTCACGGCGACGCGCTTGCGGCCGAGTTCAGCGTCCGGGGAGGCGATCACGGTGCGGATCGGGCCCTGTTTCGCGCGTTCGGCGAACGAAGCGACCACCGACGAGTGGACCACGTCCGGGCGGTTCGATCCGTCAACCGCGGGCACGTGCTGCATCTGGTCGAAATAGGCGCGCCAGTTTTCCGGAACCGATCCCGGATTGTTCAGGTACGCTTCGTATAACTCTTCCACGTACGGCGCATTACCGCCGAACAGGTACGAGTTCGCATTCTGTTGCTGCATCATTCTTGCTCACCTTTCTTCGCGCTTCGCGAGTATGGGGCGGGTTAATCTAACCTTCCGCGACACGGCCTGACCGGTTAGCGGATCGCACTTACTACATCAAGTTGTGGGGGAAGGACGTATTACAAGGCAAACGGGGTCCCGGCTGCCTGTCGTAGGCAAACCTGGCCCGTAACATTGTAACGCAAGCGCCGTAGGCAGGCGGGCTCTGACGGCAGAAATTAATTAT
The DNA here is from genome assembly GCA_002354135.1 of Massilia sp. UBA2709. Classification (GTDB taxonomy): domain Bacteria; phylum Pseudomonadota; class Gammaproteobacteria; order Burkholderiales; family Burkholderiaceae_D; genus Telluria. The sequence continues at coordinate 3,634 of DEKZ01000164.1, forward strand.
TTCAATTTGTAAAGCCACATCTTGTAAGCCACACGCGCACCGCATTGCGCTGTTGACCAGGTAAATGATAATCGTTATCATTTGAGGATGAGCTCATCTGGACCGTCCACTTCCGCTGCATCTCCCCCTTCCGCCCCGGCCTTGCCAGGGCCGCGCCGCGCCGTCTACCTGAAGCAGCTGCACCAGTGGCACTGGATCAGCTCGGCAATCTGCCTGATGGCGATGCTGCTCTTTAGTATTACCGGCTTCACCCTCAACCACGCGGCCCAGATCGAAGCCAAGCCCCAGGTCACCCGCCTGACCAACGCCGTGCCGGCGGCGCTGCTGCCGGAACTGCAGGCCTATGCCGAGCAGCATGCCGACGCCGAGGCGCCGGTGCCGGCCAAGCTGGCCGACTGGGCCAGCGGCGCCTTCCCGGTCGACCTGCGCGGCCGCAGTGCCGAGTGGAGCGAGGAAGACGCCTACATCGCCCTGCCGCGTCCGGGCGGCGACGCCTGGCTGCGCATCGGCCTGGACGGCAAGGCCGAATACGAGAAAACCGACCGCGGCTGGATTTCCTGGCTCAACGACATGCACAAGGGCCGCAATACCGGCGCCGTGTGGAGCTGGTTCATCGACATCTTCGCGCTCGCCTGCATCATCTTCTGCGTCACCGGATTCCTGATCCTGAAGTACCACGCGGCCAACCGGCCGTCGACCTGGCCCGTGATCGGCCTCGGCATCGTGTTGCCGGCCGTGCTCGCGCTCCTGTTCGTTCACTAATACAAAGAAGGCACCGCATGAAACTGTCCCCATCGCTCGCCGCCCTGTCGCTGCCGCTGATTTCCAGCGGCGCGGTGGCGGCCGACCTGTCCGTCAAGTTCGAACTGCCGCGGCTGAACGTGGCCGAGTACCACAAGCCCTATGTGGCGATCTGGATCGAACGCGCCGACCAGAGCGTGGCCTCCAGCCTGGCCGTGCTGTACGACGTCAAGATGAAGAACCGCGAGGGCGAGAAGTGGCTGAAGGACCTGCGCAGCTGGTGGCGCAAGGCCGGCCGCGAAGCCACCATGCCGATCGACGGCGTCAGCGGCGCGACCCGTCCGCCCGGCGCGCACACGATGAAGTTCGACGCCGCACGCCACGGCCTGGACAAGCTGCCGGCCGGCGACTACACGCTGGTGGTCGAAGCGGCGCGCGAATCGGGCGGGCGCGAAGTCGTGAAGGTGCCGTTCAACTGGACCGGCAAGGGCAAGCTGGGCGCCAGCGCGGCGGGCAAGGATGAACTGGGCGCCGTGTCGCTCCAGATGCAATGACAGAACAGACCACAAGACAGGAGAATTCCATGCAAAACCGCCTCACCAAGACCATCGCCCTCGGCCTCGCCCTCGCCGGCCTCTCGCTGGCCGTCCAGGCGCACAGCCCGTGGCTGCTGCCGAACACCGCCATGGTGGACGCCAAGGAAGCCTGGGTCTCGCTCGACGCCGGCATCTCGAACCAGCTGTTCGAGTTCAACCATGCGCCGCTGCGCCTGGACAACCTGACGGTCACCGATCCGGACGGCGTCACCACGAAAGCGGAAGGCGCCGTGCTGGGCAAGTTCCGCAGCACGCTCGACCTGCGCCTGCCGAAGGACGGCACCTACCGCCTGGCCATCGTCAACAACAACGTGATGGGCAGCTACAAGCTGAACGGTGAAACCAAGCGCTTCCGCGGCGCCCAGGGCAGCCCGGGCGCGCAGGTCCCGGCCGGCGCCACCGACGTCCAGACCACGAACGTGCTGGCGCGCATCGAGACCTTCGTCTCGGCCAACAAGATGAACGAGACCGCGCTGAAACCGAGCGGCGTCGGCCTCGAGATGATCCCGGTCACCCACCCGTCCGACCTGCGCGTCGGCGAGCCGATCCGCGTGCGCTTCCAGCTCGACGGCAAGCCTGCCGCCAACCTGCCGTTCAGCGTGATCGGCGGTACCGCCAAGTACCGCAGCGCCGCCGGCGAGCAGCGCCTGAGCACCGACGCCAAGGGCGAAGCCTCGTTCACCGTGACGGCGCCGAACATGTACTGGCTCAGCGCCGCCTTCCCGCACGGCGAAGCCAAGGACAAGTCGCAAGCGGGCGCCAAGCGCTACACCTACGCGGCCACCTTCGAAGTCCTGCCGCAGTAAGCAGCGGCAAGCGGCAAGCAGCATGCGCGACGTCCTGGTACCCCACGCGATCGACCTGGCCCTGCCCTCCCCGGGCAGCCGGCTGCGCGAGGCAGGCGGCCTCACCATGGGCACCAGCTGGTCGGCCAGGATGGCGGTGCCGCCAGGCGCGGCGGCGGACCTGGACGCCCTGCTCCAGCGCGAGCTGGATACCGTCGTGGCCCAGATGAGCCACTGGGACGAGGACTCGCTGCTGTCGCGCTACAACCGGGCGAACGCCGGCAGCTGGCATGCGCTGCCGCCCGGCTTCTACGACGTGATCGACTTCGGGCTGCGGGTGCATGAGGACACGGCCGGCGCCTACGATCCGGCTGCGGGCGCCCTTGTTACCCTGTGGGGCTTCGGCCCGAAAGGACGCCACAGCCATGCCGGCTTTGCGCCGCCTACGGCAAGCGCCGTCGCGGATGTGCTGGCGCGGCGCGCGGGCGCCACCCCGCAGCTCGACCGCGCGGGGCGGCGCCTGCTGCAG
>DEKZ01000162.1 GCA_002354135.1 Massilia sp. UBA2709
CGCGCGACGAGCTGGCGCGCGGCGCGGGCCTTGCGCTGGGGCCGCGTGGCGGCGTCGCCATCGATGGCGACTGCATGAGTTCCGACCCGCACATCTATGCCATCGGCGAATGCGCGGCCTGGAACGGTCAACTGTTTGGCCTGGTGGCGCCGGGCTATGACATGGCGCGCACCGCGGCGCGCCACCTGCTGGGTGCGCCCGGCGGCTTTGCCGGCGCCGACCTGAGCACCAAGCTGAAACTGATGGGCGTGGATGTGGCCAGCATCGGCGACGCCCACGGCGCCAGCGAAGGCAGCCGCAGCTACCAGTTCCTGGATGAGCGCAGGCAGACCTACAAGAAGATCGTCGTGTCCGGCTGCGGCAAGCGCCTGCTGGGCGCCGTGCTGGTCGGCGACGCGGCCCAGTACGGCACGCTGCTGCAGATGGCGCTGAACGGCATCGAACTGCCGGCCGCGCCCGAATTCCTGATCCTGCCCCAGCTTGACGGCGCGCCGCAGCGCGGCCTCGGCGTCGAGGCGCTCCCGGCCAGCGCCCAGGTCTGTTCCTGCAACGACGTCTCGAAAGGCGCCCTGTGCGAAGCGGTCGCGGGGGGCGCCGCCAGCATCGGCGCGCTGAAGAAATGCACCGGCGCCGGCACCGCCTGCGGCGGCTGCGTGCCGCTGGTGACCCAGGTGCTCAACGCCGAGCTGGCCAAGCAGGGCGTGGCGGTGAACCGCTCGCTGTGCGAGCACTTCGCCTACACGCGCCAGGAGCTGCACCACCTGGTGCGCGTCGAACGCATCCGCAGCTTCGGCGAACTGCTGGAGCGTCATGGCTCGGGCCTCGGCTGCGACGTCTGCAAGCCGGTGGCGGCCAACATCCTGGCCTCGACCTGGAACGACTTCGTGCTGAAACCCGAGCATGCGAGCCTGCAGGATTCGAACGACTACTTCCTCGGGAATATCCAGAAGGACGGGACCTACTCCGTGGTGCCGCGCATGCCGGGCGGCGAAGTGACGGCCGACGGCCTGATCGCGGTCGGCCAGGTGGCCAAGAAGTACGGCCTGTACACCAAGATCACGGGCGGCCAGCGGGTCGACCTGTTCGGCGCGCGTGTCGAGCAGTTGCCGCTGATCTGGGAAGAACTGATCGCCGCCGGCTTCGAGTCGGGTCACGCCTACGGCAAGGCGCTGCGCACCGTGAAATCCTGTGTCGGCTCGACCTGGTGCCGCTACGGCGTGGGCGACAGCGCCGGCTTCGCCATCGCGCTCGAGCACCGCTATAAGGGCCTGCGCACGCCGCACAAGGTGAAGTTCGGCGTGTCCGGCTGCACCCGCGAATGCGCCGAGGCCCAGGGCAAGGACGTCGGCCTGATCGCCACCGAGAAGGGCTGGAATCTCTACGTCTGCGGCAACGGCGGCATGAAGCCGCGCCACGCCGAGCTGCTGGCCAGCGGCCTGGACGAGGCGGCAGTGGTCAGGCTGGTCGACCGCTTCCTGATGTTCTACGTGCGCACGGCCGACCGCCTGCAGCGCACCAGCACCTGGCGCGAGAACCTGGAGGGCGGCCTGGACTACCTGAAGCAGGTGGTGGTGGGCGACAGCCTGGGCATCGGCGCCGAGCTCGAGGCGGACATGCAGCGCGTGGTCGACACCTATGCCTGCGAGTGGAAGAACGCGGTCGAGGACCCGGCGGTGCGCAAGCGCTTCCGCCATTTCGTCAATAGCGACGCGCTCGATGCGAACGTCGTATTCATGCCCGAGCGCGGCCAGATCCGCCCGGCCACGATCGAAGAACGCCGCCGCACGATCCCTATCGTGCAATCGGCCTGAGGGAGTAGACCATGCATCGCGATATCGAACTGCAGAACTGGAGCGCCGTCTGCGCGCTCGACGACATCCTGCCCGACACCGGCGTGTGCGCGCTGCTGGGCGGGCGCCAGGTCGCCGTGTTCCGGGTCGGCGCCGACCGCCTGTTCGCCATCGACAATGTCGACCCGAACGCCGGCGCGGCCGTGCTGGCGCGCGGGCTGGTCGGCAGCCTGGGCGACAGGGTGGTCGTCGCCTCGCCCATCTACAAGCACCACTTCGACTTGCACACCGGCGAATGCCTGGAGGCGCCGGCGCACTCGGTGGCCAGCTATCCGGTGCGCCTGCAGGACGGCGCCGTATGGGTGGCCGCATGAGGGCCGACTCGGGGAAAGCGCGCCTGGTCGTGGTCGGCAACGGCATGGCTGGCATGCGCACGGTCGAGGAGCTGCTCAAGCTGGCGCCGGACCTGTACGAGATCACCGTGTTCGGCGCCGAGCCGCACGGGAACTACAACCGGGTGCTGCTCTCGCCGGTGCTGGCCGGCGACAAGGCGGTCGACGAGATCATGATCCACACGCGCGCCTGGTACGAGGAACGCGGCATCGTCCTGCACGCGGGCGACCCGGTCGTGGCCATCGACCGTACCCGGCGCGTCGTGACGGCGCGCTCGGGCCGCCAGGCCCCGTACGACCGCCTGCTGCTGGCCACCGGCTCGATTCCTTTCATCCTGCCGGTGCCCGGCAGCGAGCTCGATGGCGTAGTCGGCTTTCGCGACCTGCACGACGTCGACACCATGCTGGCGGCGGCGCGACGCGGCGGACATGCGGTGGTCATCGGCGGCGGCCTGCTGGGGCTGGA
>DEKZ01000163.1:0-8304 GCA_002354135.1 Massilia sp. UBA2709
CGCTCGAGGCAGCCGGCGAGGTCGCCGCGCTGCTGCTGCAGGCGCTGCAGCCGCGCGGCGCAGGCTTGGACGTGGCCGCTGCCGGCATCCTCGCGCAGGGTCTGGGCGTGCATGTGGTGGATCTTGAGCGAGAGGATGGACAGGCGGTCGATCATGGCGCCGGCGGTCTCGCTCGACAGCCAGGCGTCGGCGTTCGGCGCCACGGCGGCGAGCGTGGCCAGGATGGCCTCGTCGATGGCTTCGACGGCGTCGTTGCGCTGCTGGTTGTAGCGGTCGATGTGGCGCTTGTTGGCGGCGATTTCGCTTGCGGCGACGTCGCGCCGGCGGGCCTTGTCTTCTTCGCGCCACAGCAGCAAATTAAATTCGTGGTTCGCCGCGATGGCGGGCCAGGCGCCATCGGCCGCGACGGGGATGCCGCGCCCCCCCGGCAGCCGCAAGATAGCGTCATGATATTGGATGATCGAGGGTACATCGAGCCTGTGCGCCATCGCCGCCTCCTTGTCGCGAGCCCCTTGCTCGGCTCATCCTTGGAGGCGCAGGGGGACTTGAAAGTTCTGCGGCCTTGGAGTGTACTTAAGCGAGCGCAAAACAAATACGCAGTCCCTTCCCCCCACCATGGTCGTACCCACATCATGCGCACTTTCGAAGACCCCCGCGCCCTCCATCCGCGTCCGCAGATGGTGCGCCAGCAATGGGCCAGTCTTGACGGCTGGTGGGAGTTCGCCTTCGACGATACCAACGCCGGCATCCACGAGCGCTGGTTCGACGGACGCGAGCTGCCCCAGCGGATCCTGACGCCCTTCCCCTACCAATCTCAAACCTCCGGCATCGGCAGCCGCGACATCCACGAAGTCATGTGGTACAGCCGCAGCTTCGACGTGCCCGCCGGCTGGGACTACGGCGCGCTGCTGCTGCACTTCGGTGCGGTGGACTACCGCGCCGACGTCTGGGTCAACGGCCGCGTTGCCGGACGCAACCGCGGCGGCCACGTACCCTTCTCGTTCGACATCGCTCCCTACCTGAAGCCGGGCGCGAACCGCGTCACCGTGCGCGTCGAAGACCGGCAGGATCCCTACCAGCCGCGCGGCAAGCAGTCGTCCTCGGGCATGCCGGTGCGGATCTACTACTACTGCACCAGCGGCATCTGGCAGAACGTCTGGCTCGAGCCGGTGCCGGCCCTGCGCATCGACCACCTGCGCATCACCGAATCGCACCCGGACGGCACGCTGGCCCTGACCGTGCACCTGCACGGCCCGGCCAGCGACTGGGAAGCCGAGCTCGACGTGCTGGAGGGGCTGGACTCGGAAACGGTCTGCGCCCAGGCCCGTTCAAGCAGCCGCGGCGCCAGCCTGAACCTGCGCACCCGGGTGCCCGAGCCGCAGGCATGGTCGCCCGCCTCGCCGCACCTGTACAAGCTGCGCGTGCGCCTGCTGCACCGCGGCCAGCACGTCGACAGCGTCGAGGCCTACACCGGCCTGCGCTCGATCGAGCTGAAGGACGGCTTCTTCCACCTGAACGGCAAACGCACTTTCCTCCTGATGGCGCTGGACCAGGGCTACTGGCCCGACACCCTGCTTGCCGCGCCCTCGGACGAGGCGCTGCGCGCGGACGTCGAATGGGCCAAGCGCTTCGGCTTCAACGGCGTGCGCAAGCACCAGAAGATCGAACACGAGCGCTGGCTCTACTGGTGCGACGTGCTGGGCCTGATGGTGTGGGAAGAGATGCCGAACGCGCGCTCCTGGTCCGAGGAGTCGGAAGAGCGGCTTGAGCTCGAGTGGCTGCGCGCCGTCGTGCGCGACGCCAACCACCCCTCGATCGTGGCCTGGGTGCCGGTGGTCGAGAGCTTCGGCTTCCCCGAGCTCACGCGTCACCCGCACCAGCATGACTTCCTCGAGCGGATGGTGGCGCGCACGCGGCTGGCCGATCCCACCCGTCCGGTGATCGACAACGACGGCTGGCAGCACACCGACATCACCGACATCTGCACCATCCACGACTATTCCCACCCGGTCGAGAAACTGCTGGAGCGCTACGCCAGCACCCTGCTCACCGGCCTGCCGCCGGAGACGGGCTGGCACAAGGCGCGCGAGCTGTTCCTGGCCGGCGCCCGCTACCGTGGCCAGCCCATCGTGTTTTCCGAGGTCGGCGGCTACCTGCTGGTCCCGGAGGGCCCGGAGCGCCGGCGCGACCGCCTGTACGACCACTACGGCAACGTCGGCAACGTCGACGAGCTGGGGCAGCGCTACCATACGCTGATGCAGGGCCTGGCCTCGCTGCCCTTCCTGGCCGGTCTGTGCTACACCCAGCTCACCGACGTCGAGCACGAGCAGAACGGCCTCCTTACCATATCGCGCGAACCGCGCCTGCCGCCGGAACAGGTGGCCAGCCTGCACCGCACGCTGTGGCCGGATGCCTGAAGAGGATCGTCAAAAAACGCAAAGAAACTCGCGCTGCCGTGGCGCCATCAGCCGCGGCAGCGCACGAAACACACAATTCGCTTCTCAAAACTTTGCAATTCGTCCAGAATAGACCGGCAAAATCGTCAAATCTGGATTTATGGACAAGATCTCCTCGCTGGTCGGCCGCTATTCCTTTCGCGCACAGGTATTCTTCAATGGCGTCTTCTGCGACGCCAACGCTTTTCCCCACGACGACACCTCGGGACAACTGCACCTGGTGCGCTCGGGCCCGGTGATCTTCCGGCGCGAGGGCGCCGCGCCGCTGCGCGTGGACGAGCCCGCCATGGTGTTCTACCCGCGCGGCGCCGCCCACACGCTGGAAGTGCCGGACGGCGGCAGCGCCACCCTGCTGTGCGCCCACATCCGCTTCGAGGACGGCGGCGCCAATCCGCTGGCGCGCGCCCTGCCCGAATGCCTGTACCAGCCGCTGGACGGGATGGGTTCGCTGCGCCAGACGCTCGAACTGCTGTTTACGGAAGCGTCCAGCCCGAACCAGGGCCGCGACGTGATCCTCGACCGCTTGTGCGACGTGCTGATGATCCAGATGCTGCGCCGCGAATTCGAACAGGGCCAACTGTCGGTGGGCTTGCTGGCTGGCCTGGCCGACCGCCAGCTGTCGCTGGCCCTGGCCGCGATCCACGAGCGGCCGCAGGAACCCTGGCAGCTGGAATCGCTCGCGCGCCTGGCCTGCATGTCGCGCGCCCGCTTCACCGAGCACTTCCGCAACGTGGTGGGCATGCCGCCCGGCGAGTACCTGACGCGCTGGCGCATCGGCCTGGCGCAGAACCTGTTGCGCAAGGGCTTGCCGGTGAAGGTGGTGAGCGCCGAGGCCGGCTATACGAGTGCGCCCGCATTCACGCGGGCGTTCACGACGATGGTGGGAGTGTCGCCACGGCAGTGGCTGAAAGACGCGGCGCCGGTCTGAGAACCTGTCCCAGCCGGCGCCGCGGTACGACTTACGATTACTTCAACTACTGCGGGATTACTTCAGCAGTTTCGTGCGGCTGGCAACCAGGGCGATCACGATCGACAGGATGCCGACATAGCCGATGGCCATCTGCATGCCGACGTGGCTGGCGATGGCGCCGATCACCGGCGGACCCATCAGGGTGCCGCTGTAGGCCATGCTGGCGACGCCTGCCAGGGCGATCGGGCCCTGGGCGCCGGCGGCGCTGAACACGAACGGGAACAGCAGCGACAGACCCAGGCCGGCGACCGCGAAGCCACCCAGTGCGGCGTGGGCGCTCGGCGCCAGCACCGCGAAGAACAGGCCCATGGCCGAGACGACGGCGCCGATGGTCACCAGGCGCTGGGCGCCGAAGCGGGTCTTCAGTTTGTCGCCAACCAGGCGCGACAGCAGCATCATGACCGAGAAGCAGGACAGGGCCAGCGGCGCCAGGCCGTCGGTGGCGTTGAAGTGTTCTTTCAGGAACACGCCGCTCCAGTCGGCGATCGAGCCTTCCGACATCGAACCCAGGAAGCCCAGCAGACCCAGCAGTGCCAGCGGACCGCGCGGCAGGGCGAACTTCTTCTTTTCCACTTTCTCGGCTTCGTCCGAGATGTCCAGGATCTGCGAAGCAGCCCACAGGATGGCGGCCAGCGGACCGGCAACCATCATGAAGTGAATCGCCGGGGCGACCTTCATGCCGGCCATCACGCTACCCAGGGTGGCGCCAGCCAGGCCGCCGGCGCAGGCCAGGCCATGCAGCAGCGACATTTCCGACTTGCCGGTGGCCTTCTCGCGCTTGCTCGCGGCGGCATTCATGGCGACGTCATAGGTGCTGGCGGTGACGCCGAGCATCAGCACGGCGCCCATCACGGTCGCGACGGTCGGGGCGATGCCGATCGAGACCAGCACGGCCAGCAGGGCCAGGCCCGAGTACAGCATGGTCTTGCGCGCGCCGAAGCGGCCCATCAGGAAGGACGAGACCGGGAACGACAGCAGGGCGCCGACGCCGCCGCACAGCAGCACCATCGACAGCGACGAATGCGAAATGTTCAGGCGCGCGGCCATGGCCGGGATACGGCCGGCCCACGAGCCCATGATCACGCCGAACAGGGTGAACATCACCGGCAGCGAGAGTTGTTGGGCCTGGGCGAAAACTTTGCTGCGGCGCGAAACGCCGGCAGTTGCGGTGATCGATGCGTTAACAGCTGGAACAGTAGTTTGCATTTGGTATGAATCTATTTGTAAGAGCCTGTGTGAACAGGTGTTTCCTAAGAGTTCGTTCTCGTTAGAAAAGTTTCCGAGTGGAAGAAATATTTTTTACTGCTCTTCCGTTCGTAACTGACTGCTAACAGGGGTAGAAAAAACAAACGCCAACCGAAAAATAAGTTGGCGTCAGGAAGCTGATGGGAGGCAATTCTACGCGTTTCGCGCGGTTTTTACTTTTCCGTGCGGAAAAAATTTATGCACGTTGCGTCGCGTTCACAGTCGAAAAATTAAGTGTTGGCAGGCCTGCATGGGCTGTTGATTCTCTTGCATGCAGACAATCTATTTTTAAGGAAATAGGTGTAAAAGACTGTTACGGAGGCTTGCGGAAGGCGTGACACAATGCTTGTTTTCGCGGGCTCCCGCGCACCGTTCGCGTGTCCAGCTAGTGAATTTTGCTGCAGAGCAGCAGGCAGCCTGGACGGTAAGGGAAGCGCAGGCCAGACCTGTGGCCCGGCTCCGCTTGCGCCACGTCACCACCTTGCGTCCTCCCTCGCGGTAGCGTTGAAGCTTCCCAACGGAAACTTTTTAGGAGAACGCGATGACCCATGCGATCCGGCCATTGCTGCTGGCGCTGCTCCTGGCGGCGGGCGCTGCCGCTGCTGCGCCCTATCCCAACGTCTATGGCGCGCCGCCCGAGGTGCTGCGCTCGACCGACTGGTACCGCCAGTGCCTGCGCGTGCGCCATGCCAGGCCGCCGGTCCAGCACCAGCCGGCAGCGAAGGAAGCCGGGCGCTGCGACGCCTCCGCGCTCTACTACGACACGCTCAACATGGAGAATGCGAGCGACGCGCAGTGGCGCCGCGTGCGCGAATGCGCGGTGCGCACACAGGCCCATGGGGTGTTGATGATGTTGTATGCGAACGGCGCCGGCATGACGCCGAACTTCGACCTGGCCACGAAATACGCCTGCAGCATCCAGAGCCCGGTCAACGAGATGAAGAGCCGGGTGCAGCACGTGCGGCGCCGCGCCAGCGGCGAGGACCGCGCCCAGCTCGACGTCTGCGACGACGTCGTCAGCGCCGAGATGCGCGGGCAATGCGGCGCGGTGCGCGAGCGCCAGCGCGACAAGTCGCGCAGCGGCCAGCTGGCGGCCCTCACGCGCGGCTGGAACGCCAAGGAACAGCTGGGCCTGGAGATGGCGAGCAAGGCCGCGCACTATTTTGCCCAGCACCGCGTGGACTACGAAACCGATACCGGCAGCCCCGCCGCACGCTCGCTGCAGCTCGACTCCCAGGCCGCCGAACTCGACAGTTTCGTCGCCGACGTACTCGACTTCGAGGCCGGCCGCGTGCCGCGCTACTCGGAAGCGGAGTTCGCCGTCCTCGAAGAAAAAATGAACGCCGTCTACCGCCAGTTCATGCTGACCCGCCCCGCCAGCCATTCCTACCTGGGCTCGATCCGCAAGACCGGCGTCGAGAAGACCCAGCGCGCCTGGCTCGCCTACCGCGACGCGATGGAGCTGTTCGGCTCGATCCGCTATCCCCAGGTGCCCGGTTCCGGCTGGCGCGCCCTGCTCACCGCGCGGCGCATCAGGCAGTTGACCGAACTCGACAATGCCGCGGCGGGGCGGTAGGGCCGGGCGTCGCGGCACATCGTCCGTGCGTTGAACGCGTGGGCGGCGTCAACGCCGGCGTGACGCACCCACCCGGGTGGAGCCGTCCACCCTACGGGTCAGCGCTCCCGTCCGCGCGGGGTGCACGCTTCACGATGCATCCATCGACGGATGAGCGATCCTGTCTCGTAGGATGGACGGCTACACCCGGCACGACGCCGACACGCGCCGCATGTGCCGTCCACGCGTTCAACCCAGGCCGGCGCCAAGGCGCAATCAGCCCCTGGGAGGAATTCAGTCTCCCATCCGAAACAGCGCCGCCGCATCGTCCGGCAGCCCGGCGCCGCTCAGCATCACCAGCCGGTGACTGGCGCGCGTCATCGCCATGTACAGCTTGCGCGCGTCGGCTTCGCGTTCCGGGCCGCCGTCGAACAGCAGGCCGTCCATCCCCAGCAGGAACACCACCGCGCCTTCCAGTCCGGTCGCCGTTTCCAGGTTCGCCAGGCGCAGGTAGTCGGGACCGTAGCCGTCCGGCGGTGTTTTTTTATCCTTGTTCAGCCACCAGACGCGGCGCGCGCCCAGCGCGCGGCACAGGCGCCGGTACAGCAGCTGCTTCGGCGTATCGCCGCCATAGATGACGAGAAAGCTCGACAGCGGCAGCGCGTAACGTTCGGCCAGCGCCACGATCTCGTTGACCGCGCGGTCGACCGCGTCCTGGGGCGAGGCCACGCGCAGCAGAATGGGCGCGGCGCCCTCTTCCATGCCGGCGAAATCCGGTTCCAGGTAGTGCTCGGGATCGGCCTGCACGGTGCGCGCCAGCAGCGTGCAGGCGCTGTGCAGGATCGCCTGCGTGGTGCGGTAGGAACGGCGCAGCTTCTTGGTGCGCCCGGCCACGTCCAGCCCCGCGTTGCGCCAACTGAGGCGGCTCCTCATGAAGCCCTGGTTCGGGTCGGCGCACAGGAACAGTTTTCCCTGCGGGCGCAGGGCCAGCTTCACCGTGTGGAACCAGGAGGGCGCGAAGAACTGGGCCTCGTCGACCAGGATGTGCTCGTAGCGCTCGAGCAGCGCGTGCCCGGGCGCGCGGCAGATCTCGGCCGCGACCGCGCTCCACATGCGCAGGCCCTGGCCCTGCAAGGCGGCCGTGACCGCCTCGAACAGCTGCCAGACCTCGCGCCGTTCTTTCGCCCGCAAGGCGAAGCCGCGGCCGGCGCGGCTGGTGTCCATGTATTCGCGTTCGCTGGCGACCAGCATCTCGTTGAGGAAGTCGAACTCCTCGATCAATTGCCCCTCGCTCGGCTTCAGCTCGGGCCAGCGCACGCGCAGGGTCCGCACCAGCGCCGGCAGCCAGGCAGGGTCGTCCGGCATCGCCAGCGGCATGCGGTACAGGCGGCGCCACTGGCGATGCGCCCAGCTCGCATACGTCGTGATCTCGAGATTGGCCGGCAGGCTGCCGCGCACCCGGTGCAGGCGCTCGCGGATGTCCGCCACGATCGGCGTGTTGTGGATCAGGATCAGCACGCGTTCGCGCGGATGCAATTCGGCCAGCAGCAGCGCGCGGCTCAGTGCGATCAGGGTCTTGCCGCTGCCCGCCACGCCGTTCACCAGGCGCACCGCGAAGTCGTTCGCGGCCTGCGCCTGCTCCTCGGGGAGCGCATCGTTCACATCCAGGTCGAGCTTGCTGGCCCACTCCTGCTGGGCATCGAGGAAGAGCCCCGGCAGGCTGGCCGCGTTATCGCGCCGGAAGCGCCGGCGCGCCACCGCCAGGGGAATGGCGGACTCGGGGAAGAAACGCGTGCGCAGCGCGTCGGCCTCTTCCGGCGCGATGGGACGCTGCAGCGCCGCCAGGCCGGGGGCGCCGCGCTCGAGGAAGCGTTCGCGCGACAGCAGGCGCAGCGCCGGCTGCTCGCCGAGCTGGCGCGCCAGCGCCTGCGCCTCGTCCTCGCTGCAGGCCCAGAGCAGCACCAGTAAAGGCAGGCCTGGCGGCAGCGGCGCGCGCCAGGCCTGCAAGCGCGTCTCGAAGGCGGCGCGCGGCCCCCCCGCGGCCAACCGGGGGCGCGCCCGGGGGGCGCGGGGGGGGG
>DEKZ01000163.1:8375-11802 GCA_002354135.1 Massilia sp. UBA2709
GGCGGCCGCTTGCACGCGTCCATTCGGGAATGAACAGGGCCATGATCAAAGCTCGAAGCGGCGCGCCTGGGCCAGCAGGCTGCGGTACAGCGCCAGCCAGTCAGCCAGCAGCGGGTCCGTGGCCTGGAAGGACAGCGGCAGCTCGGGGCCGAGGATCACGAGTTTGGCCATGGCGCGCGTGACCGATACGTTCAGGCGCTCGGGCTGGAAGAAGAAGCCGGCGATCGCCGCCAGGAAGCGCAGGTTGCCGGTGGCGAGCGAGAGGATGATCAGCTCGCGCTCCTGGCCCTGCATGCGCTCGACGGTGTCGGCGACGATCTCGCGCGCCATGTGCCAGCCCAGGCGTTCGGCCAAGGCGTTGCGCACCGTCCTGCCGTGGGCGCGAAACGGCGTGACGATGCCGATCTCGCGCGGCGCCAGGCCGCCTGCCAGCGCCGCTTCGCACAGCTCGGCCACGAGCTGCGCTTCCTGCGGGTTGCGGCTGCGCGCCGTCGCGTCCAGCGTGGGAACGTGGACCATGCTGGCCGGGTCGCGCAGCAGCGCGTCCACACGACCGGGATGTGGGCGCTCCTCCAGCGCCAGCTTGCGCTCGCGGTTCGGCCCGACCGGCCGCAGGCGGCCGCCATAGAAGGCCTTGCTCGGCCAGGCGGCGAGCTCCCGGTTCAGGCGGTAGGTATCGGTCAGCATCACGCTGTCGACATTGTGCGCGGTGAGCTTGGCGAAGATCGAGCCCGGCAGGTCTTCCAGGATCGAGCGCGCCAGCAGCACCGGCGGCAACTGCTTCTGGTCGCCGATGAAGACGAAGCGCGCGCCGCGCCGCATCGCCATCAGGGCCAGCGGCAGGGTCACCTGGCTGGCCTCGTCGAAGACGATGGTGTCGAACTCGCAATTCTCCAGCCGGTAGGTGCAGGTGGCGAACGGCGTGGCGCCGATCACGTAGCCGCCTTCGGGCCGGCCATGCCACTCGCCGAAGCTGTCGGCCACGACCACGCCTTCCAGGCCGGTCGCCTGGGTGGCGCGGCCGATCTTCGCCACCTTCACGCCCTGGCCGGCAATCTTGTTCAGCGCATTGTTGATCGCCATGTGGGTATGCGAGGTCACCAGCACGCGCTCGCCGCGCTCGACCAGCAGGCGCGCCGCCAGCGCCAGCACCCGCGTTTTGCCGGTGCCCGGCGGGCCCTGGATGCAGGCCACCTGCTCGGCCGCGAGGATCTTCCCCACCGCTTCGGCCTGGGCCGCGTTCAGGCCTTCGGCCAGGGCCAGGCTTTCCGCTTCCTCGAAGTCGCGCGGATCGAAGCCGTCGCGGATGCGCCCGTCCAGCAGCGGCATCAGGTTGCGGTGGGCGCGCGAGGGCGGGATGACCTGGCCGATGTCTTCCAGCACCTCGTCGTAGTATTTCGAAAGGTCGTAGTCGTCGGGGTCGGCATAGCAGGGCGCCTCCTGCGCCGCCTTGGCCACGGCGGCCGCATGGCGCACGCGCAGCAGCCAGCGTTCCTCGTCCTCGGCCTCGAAGGCCGCTTCGCGCGCCAGCATCGCCGTGAGCGGCGAGCCGCCATGCAGGCAGACCAGGTCGCCCTCGCGAAAGCGCGATTCGCCACCGTCGGTGTACGCCCAGAGCGTGCCCTGTTCCGGGCCGGGCTCGAGTTTGATGAAACGCTGGCTCAGGCCTTTATTCAGCCGGTCGGCCAGCGGCTGGCGCCAGACCTCGAACAGCTTTTCCTGGGCCGCCTCGCGCTCGGCCTGCACGAACGCGCGCAGGCCGTCGAGCAGGCGCGCATAGCGGCGCGTGCGCTCCTGTGCTGCGGCGGCTTTGTCGGCGGGCTGGTTCATGGTCGGGCTGTGCGAGAGAAGCCAAGGCTTATAAGACGCCGGCCCGGCGCCGTCAAGCAGCACAGCGGCAGCGCGCACGAAACGGCGGCGCCAGCGTGGTTTTTCGGCACGATGTAGGATGTCGTTTTTGCCACTTCAGGAGCCAGCCCCATGAGCGCCAACCTGTACGACATCCCCCTGCGCCGCCTCGAAGGCCAGGAGGCCTCGCTGAACGACTACCGCGGCAAGGTCATGTTGATCGTCAACGTCGCCTCGCAATGCGGCCTGACGCCGCAATACGCGGGCCTCGAGAAGCTGTTCGAGCAGTACGAGGAACGCGGCCTGGTCGTGCTGGGCTTCCCCTGCAACGACTTCGGCGCCCAGGAGCCGGGCAGCGAGGCCGAGATCGCCGATTTCTGCCAGCGCAACTACGGCGTGCGCTTCCCGATGTTCGAGAAGGTCGAGGTCAACCGCGAGGAGCGCCATCCGCTGTACCGCGAATTGATCGCCGAGCAGCCGCAGGCGCGCCAGGCCGAGGGCAGCCAGTTCGCCGACAAGCTGGCCCAGCACGGCCTGACGCCGAAAAATCCGTCCGACGTGATGTGGAACTTCGAGAAGTTCCTGGTCGACCGCGAAGGCAAGGTCATCGCCCGCTTCGCGCCCGACGTGAAGCCGGACGATCCGGCCCTCATCGACGCCATCGAGGCCGCGCTCGGCTGAATGACACACATTCGACGCCGGTCATGCCGGGCGGCGGCCGGCGGATTTTTTGCCGGCCGATGCAGTCTGAGGAACTCCCAATACAGGAGAACATCATGGCCTACGTCGATGGTTTCGTGATTCCCGTTCCAAAAAACAAGCTCGATGCCTACCTGGACATGGCGCGGACGGCCGCCGCCGTCTGGCGCGAGCACGGCGCGACCGAGTTCCGCGAGTGCGTGGCGGACGACGTCAAGCCCGGCAAGCTCACTTCCTTCCCGCAGAGCGTGAACCTGGAAGACGGCGAAGTCGTCGTCTTCTCGTGGATCGTCTACCCCTCGAAGGAGGTGCGCGACGCGGCCAACGACAAGGTCATGAAAGACCCGCGCCTGGCCGAATTCATGAAGCCGGAAGCCATGCCGTTCGACGGCAAGCGCATGATCTTTGGCGGCTTCGAGATGCTCGTCGACATGTAAGGCAGCGGGCTTCCCCGCCCGTCGCTCTCCCCCGATGACGCAAGGCCGCCGGCATGCCGACGGCCTCCGTTCGCGCCGCGCACCTCAACAATTGTTTAATCACGCAAACTATTGTTGCATCAAGAGTCCCTCCCAACTTCCGGAGCCTCCCGCGGCGCCCCGCAAGCGTTTCACAGCCCTAACGCGTTGCCGCAGTCCATGCAAAAACAGTACAGTGGCGCTGGTTTCCCCAGCCCTGCCCGGAGGTTTGCGTGAACGACAGCCGCGATGCGTCCTTGCCACGAAAATTACTGCTTGCCACCGACCTGAGTGCGCGTTGCGACCGGCCGCTCGAGCGCGCCCGGCAACTGGCCGCGCAGTGGCAGGCGGCGCTCGACCTGCTGACCGTGCGCGAAGGCCCGCAAGTGCCGGCCGAGGGGGTGCAATGGCTGGCCGGTCCGGAC
>DEKZ01000455.1 GCA_002354135.1 Massilia sp. UBA2709
CGCTTCCGCATCGCGCTGGCGCCCGTCGACGGCGTCCTGCCCGAATGGGAAGCGGGCGACCTGGTGCAGGTCAGCGCGCCGCGCGACCCGGACCTGCCGCGCGAATACTCGATCGCCTCCATCCCCGGCGAGGGAAGGATCGGCCTGCTGGTGCGCCTGCAGCGCCATGCCGACGGCAGCGCCGGCGCCGCATCCGGCTGGATCTGCCTGGATGCGAGCGAGCGCGACACCATTGCCCTGCGCGTGCGCAGCCATGCGCGCTTCCGCCTGGGCGAGAATGCGGCGCGGCCCCTCATCTTGATCGGCAACGGCACGGGTCTTGCAGGCCTGCGCGCCCACCTGTCGGCCCGCATCGAGGCCGGCATGCACCGGAACTGGCTGCTCTTCGGCGAGCGCAACGTGGCCCACGATTTCCTGTGCCGCGAGGAGCTCGAGGGCTGGGTCGACAAGGGCAACCTGGCGCGGCTCGACCTTGCATTCTCGCGCGACGGCGCGGGACCGCGCTACGTGCAGCACGCGCTGCGCGAGCACGCCGACGAGCTGCGCGCCTGGGTGGACGGCGGCGCCGCGATCTATGTGTGCGGCAGCCTGCAGGGCATGGCGACCGGCGTGCACGAAGCGCTGGCCGAGACGCTGGGCGAGGACACGCTGGATGCCTTGATGGCCGAGGGCCGCTACCGGCGCGACGTGTACTGAGGATCTTCACCGCCGATCACGGCAGCTTCCCTGCCCGCCTCTTCTTACTTCTTCACGTACCCATCCACCGCCGCCCGCCCCACCGCCGGATCGTCGGTGAAGAACCCATCGATCCCCGCATCCAGGAAGGCGCGGATCTCGGCCACGGCATTGCCGCGCTGGCTGGGCGAATCCAGCGGCGCCGTACGCAGGTTCGCCGGCAGGAAGGGGTTCTCCGGACGCAGGGTCCAGGTGTGGACCATCAAACCCGCGGCGCGCGCGTTGGCCACGAAACCTGTCGGCGTGCCCAGGTTGTTCGCCGCGTTGCGCGGGATGATGACGTCCTTGTAGGGCGAGACCACGTCGGCATAGGTCGCCACCTCCTTCAGGCCGTTGGCCGTCACCAGGTCGGCATAGGTGCGGCCGTTTTTCGCCAGCACGAAGTCGTAGGGCGCATTGCGCGGCGTGCCGTTCGGCGCCGGCAGGTTGGCCGGGTTGTCGATCAGCTGCACCAGCCGGATGGCCGTCATGCCGCGCAGCTCCTTCAGGTTGGCCACCTCGAAGGACTGGATGAAGACCGCCGCATCACGGCCCCTGTAACCGCTTGCGGCCAGCTGGTCGACCAGGCGCTTTTCCAGCGGCAGGCCGATCGCCTTGAAGTAGCTCGGGTGCTTGGTTTCCGGGTACAGGCCGATCACCTTGTTGCGCTTTTCGCTTTCGGCCTGCACCAGCTCGATCACTTCCTGCAGCGTCGGGATGGCGAACTGGTCGTTGTACGCGACGTTTGCCGGACGATTGGCCGGGATGCGCTCGCGTGCCCGCAGGGTCTTCAGTTCGGCCAGCGTGAAGTCTTCCGTGAACCAGCCCGTGACCGGAATCCCGTCAATGGTCTTGGTGGTCTTGCGCGCGGCGAACTGCGGCTGGTCGGCCACGTTGGTGGTGCCCGAGATCTCGTTCTCGTGGCGCGCCACCAGCACCCCGTCCTTCGTGGCGACCAGGTCGGGCTCGACCACGTCGGCCCCGTCCTCGATGGCCTTGCGATAGGCCTCGAGCGTGTGCTCGGGACGCACGGCGGAGGCGCCGCGGTGCGCGGTCACGGTGGGTACGGGCGGCCAGGAGGCGCCGGGGTTGGTGAGGTCGCGGTCGCCGCCGCAGCCGGCCAGCAGGCCGAGGCTGGCCAGCGACAGCGCGAAGGTCGCGCGCAGGGTAGAACGACGGGAGGATACATGTTTCAGCACGGTTGGCTCCTGTTGACAATCATGTGAAAAATGTAACTTCCGCTTGTGACCGCCCCATGACAAGGCCGCATCGGCCGCGCAGCTTCCCGGTTTGTTTAGCTCACTGAATGCAAATGATAACGATTCTCGTTTACATGTTGAACGATTCTCATTACCATACAGTCCAGTTCGACAAACCCGACCCGCTCCAAGCGGGCCTCATGACAATCAAGAGAGAAAAACAGGAAGGTCCATGCAAGCCATCATCAGCCGCAAACACCCCCCCGCCCGCCTCCACCAACAAATGGGCGCCGCGCTCGCCACCATGCTGCTGCCGCTCGCGGCAGGCGCCGCCGAGGCCGCAGCCCCGGTCGTGTATGACGACGCCAGCGCCCCGGTGGCGAAGGTGGAAGTCAGCGGAAAAACCGAGGGGGGCTTCCTCGCCGAGCGGCCGTCCTCGCCGAAGTACACCGAGAAGCTGGTCGATACCGCGCAATCCGTGCAGGTCATCAAGAAGGAACTGATCGAGCAGCAAGGCGCCCTCACCCTGACCGAGGCGCTGCGCAATACTCCGGGCGTGGGCGCCTTCTTCCTGGGCGAGAACGGCAACACGAATACCGGCGACGCCATCTTCATGCGCGGCTTCGACACCTCGGGCAGCATCTTCGTGGACGGCGTGCGCGACGTCGGCTCGATCTCGCGCGACGTCTTCAACCTGGAACAGATCGACGTGGTGAAGGGCCCGGCCGGCACCGACAACGGCCGCGGCGCGCCGACCGGCTCGGTCAACCTGGTGACCAAGAAGGCCCGCCTCGACGACGTGGCGAGCGCCTCGGCGACCGTCGGCAGCGCCTCGCAGAAGCGCGTCACCGCCGACGTCAACCGCGTGCTCGACGCCGAGCGCGGCATCGCCCTGCGCCTGAACGCGATGGCCCAGGATTCGGGCCGTCCGGCGCGCGACGTCGTCAAGGACAAGCGCTGGGCGGTGGCGCCGAGCATCGGCTTCGGCCTGAACGGCCCGACCCGCGTGGTCCTCGACTACCTGCACGTCAAGCAGGACAACATCCCCGACGGCGGCGTGCCGACCGTCGGCCTGCCCGGCTACAGCAGCCCGGACCGCGTGGGCAAGCCGCAGTTGTCGAGCGCGGCGCCGGTCGACCCCGAGAACTTCTACGGCTCGAAGGGCGACTACGACAAGGTGAAGGCCGACATGGCGACCGTGCGCGTCGAGCACGACTTCTCGCCGAGCCTCAGGCTGCACAACATCTCGCGCTACGGCCGCACCAGCCAGGACTACCTGCTCTCGGCCTTCCTCGCCAGCGCCGCCAACCTCAATTTGGTCAACCCAGCCGACCCGTCGACCTGGACCCTGGTGCGCAACACCCGCACCGTGAAGGACCAGGAGAACCGCATCCTGACCAACCAGACCGCGCTGACCTCGCAGTTCGAGACGGGCGCCCTGCGCCACACCCTGGTGACCGGCATCGAGTTCACCAGCGAGAAGCAGGTCACCTACGGCCTGACGGGCCTGGGCACCCTGCCGGCGGCCAACCTGTACAACCCGGATGCGAACGTGCCCGTCACCGGCCTGGCGCCGCGCCGCACCGGCGCCTACAACGAGGGCGCGATCGACACCCAGAGCGTGTACGCCTTCGACACCATCAAGATCGGCGAGAACTGGATCGTCAACGGCGGCCTGCGCGCCGACCACTACAGCGCCGACTACACCGTCGTCGCGCTCACCAACAACGTGCTGACGCCGACCCGCTTCAACATCGGTGACACCGTCTTCAACGGCAAGCTCTCCGTCCTGTACAAGCCGACGGCCAACAGCAGCGTCTACGCGATGGCGGCCAGCTCCAAGCTGCCGCCGGGCTCGAACTTCACGGTGTCGGGCAACCTCAACAGCGCACAGAACCCGATCTACGATCCGCAGGAGACGCTCACCACCGAGGTTGGCGGCAAGCTCGACCTGTTCAGGGGCAAGCTGGGCCTCACCGCCGCCCTGTTCCGCAGCGAGGTGAAGAACGAGGTCGAGCAGGATCCGGTCGACCTCACCTGGTCGCAGTCGGGCAAGAAGCGCGTGCAGGGCGTCGAGCTGGGCGCCACCGGCGAACTGGCGCGCAACTGGATGGTCAGCGCCGGCTACCTCTACATGGACACCAACGTCGAAGCGGGACGCCTGCTCACGGCCAACGGCGAGAACGGGCTCACCTACACGCCGAAGCAGTCATTCACCCTGTGGACCTCGTACGAGCTGCCGATGGGCCTGAAGATCGGCGGCGGCGCGCGCTTCAGCGACAAGCTGCTGCGCGGGACCGACGGCGCAATCGGCACCCCGGCCTATACCGAGTCGTACTGGGTGTTCGACGCCATGGCCTCGTATGCGGTCAACCGCAACGTCGACCTGCGCCTGAACGTCTACAACCTGGCCGATGAACGCTACGTCGCCAGCATCAACAAGAGCGGCTACCGCTACAACCCGGGCACGCCGCGCTCGGCCAGCCTGACGGCGAACTTCCGCTTCTAAGCTGCGCATTCAAGCGTTCCTGCATGCGCCCTGCCAACGCCCTCGCCTGCACGGCGCAGGGCGTTTTTTCTTTGCGTTTGCCGACGGGTGACCTGGGCGGCGCCTTCGCCTAGAATGGGATGCCCTACACTCCCAAGCAAAGCCTCCTTGAAGATATCGATCGGCCTTCGCCTGTTCGTCTCGGTCCTGCTGGCCATCCTGGCCGTGGCGGCGAGCGCCGTCTGGCTGCTGCGCCAGAACGTGCTGGAGAGCTTCGGCGACTATGCGGCGCAGATCGAACTGGACCGCCTCGACGAGCTGTCCTCGGATCTCGCGCGCCGCCATGCGCGGCAGGGCGACTGGCGTTTCCTGCCGGCCGGCGAGGCGCCGCGCCGCGCCTGGCTGGCCGGGGAACTGGAGCGGCTGCGGCAGGAACGCCTG
>DEKZ01000407.1 GCA_002354135.1 Massilia sp. UBA2709
ACAGCATGGAGCCGCGCGTCCCCCGACCCTTTCTTTCCCGCCCCCGGTAAGGCCGGTTCGCCCGCCGGCTCGTCATGCTGCTGGCGCTCGGCTGCGCCGGCGCCGGCGCGGCGGCCCAGGAGCTGGGCGGGAAGGACGAGCCGATCACTTCCGGCCGCCCCGACTTCGTCGAATCCAGCGAGGGCATCGGCAAGGGCCGGGTGCAGCTCGAGGCCGGTCTCCTGAGCGAACGGGCGCGCGGCCCGGATGGGCGCGAGCATACGCTGAGCACGCCGACCATGCTGCGCGTCGGCCTGGCCGATACGCTCGAACTGCAGATCGAGAGCGATGGCCGCAGCGTACTGCACAGCCGCGATCCGGCCAGCGGCGCGCGTACCACGCAGGCAGGCTATGCCGACAGCACGATCGGCCTGCTGTGGCACGTCGCCGACGCGCGCGGCCGCCTGCCGTCGACCGGCGTGCTGTTCGACGCCACCCTGCCGACCGGGTCGCGGCTGCTGCGCGGCGAGGGCGTCCGTCCGTCGCTGCGTGTCGTCGGTAGCTGGGAATTGCCGGGCGATATGCAGTTGGGCGTGATGCCTGGGCTGGCCGTCGAGCACGATGACGAAGGCGGGCGCTACACCCATGGCCTGTTCGGCATCGGCGTGGAAAAGCGTTTCGACGCGCGCTTGCGCGGCGTCGCCGAACTGGCGCTGCCGCAGATCGCCTCCAGCCGTCATGGCGGCACCCAGGCCAGCGCCGGCATCGGGCTGGCCTGGCTCCTGACGCACGACTGCGAAATCGACACCATGTTCTCGCGCGGCCTGAACCACAACACCCCCTACGCCAGCTTCACCGTCGGCCTGTCGATCCGGCGCTGACCATCCTCCGGGCGCGCCGCCGCCTCATGTGTCCGGGTTATGCGACACACCCGCAAATTCATTGGTGACGCCATTTTCCCGCGCGTAATCTCTTGAGAAGATGGCAATACCTGGACGTGGGAGACGCGCCGGGCGCCGTCCAGCGCAGCCCGCGCCCAATCGCGGGTGTGTTCACCTCAACCCGCAAAAAACGACAACATGAAAAAACTTTTGCTTGCCGCGGCAGCCAGCCTGCTCGCCGCATCCCTGACCATGTCCCTGGCCCACGCCGATACCGCCTCCCTCGCGCCCAAGCGCGAGCTGCGCGGCGTCTGGATCAGCACCCACCTGAGCCTGGACTGGCCGAACCGCTTCCAGACGCCCGAGCAGCAGCGCGCGGCTCTGGTCGGCATCCTCGAGCACAACAAGGCGACCGGCATGAACGCCGCCTTCTTCCAGGTGCGCAGCCAGGCCGACGCCATGTACCCGAGCGAGCTCGAGCCCTGGTCCTACTACTTGACGAATAACCAGGGCAGCGCGCCGGCGCCCGCCTGGGACCCGCTACAGTTCGCGATCGAGGAGTCGAGGAAGCGCGGCATGGAGTTCCATGCCTGGATCAATCCCTACCGTGCGGTGGCGAACACCGCCAGCGAAGGCAATACCGCCCAGTACGCGGCGAACCACGTCTCGCGCACCCATCCCGAGTGGCTGCTGGCGGTGGGCGCGGTGAAGATCCTGAATCCCGGCCTGCCCCAGGTGCGCGACTACGTCACCGGCGTCATCATGGACATCGTCGAGCGCTACGACGTCGACGGCATCCACTTCGACGATTATTTCTACCCGAGCGGCGCCATCAACGACGACGCGGCCTATGCGGCGGACCCGCGCGGCTTCCCGGCCACCGCCGCGGGACGCGCCGACTGGCGCCGCGACAACGTCAACCTCCTGATCGCCCAGGTGGGCGAGCGCATCCGCGCCGCCAAGCCCTGGGTCAAGTTCGGCGTTTCGCCCTCGGGCATCTACCGCAGCAGCACGGACCCGGTCATCGGCTCGCCGACCTCCAGCGGCGCGAACCAGCACTTCGTGCACAACTTCGCCGACAGCCGCACCTGGTTGCAGCAGGGCTGGGTCGACTACCTCGCGCCCCAAGTCTACTGGACCATCGGCCAGGCCGGCTCGGACTACAAGCTGCTGGTTCCGTGGTGGAGCGGGAATGCCTATGGGCGCCATGTCTACGTCGGCATCGCCGACTACAAGATGAACACCGCCGGCTGGCTGGACCCGAAGCAGGTTGCCAACCAGATCGCCCTGAACCGCACGCAGGCCGGCATCGCCGGTCAGATCCACTTCCGCCACGCCTTCCTGGCCGCCAATCCGCTCGGCTACCGCACCGACCTGATGCAGAACGTCTACGCGCACCCGGCGCTGGTGCCGGCCATGCCCTGGAAGGACACGCTGCAGCCGTCCGCCCCGTCTTCCCTGAGCGCCAGCCCTGGCCAGGACAACGCCGTGCAGCTGGCCTGGACGCCGGCTATCGAAACCCGCGACGAGATGGACAAGGTGCGCCGCTTCGCGGTCTACCGTTCGGACGACAGGGCGATGGACATCGAGCAGGGCGGCAACCTGCTGGCCGTGCTCGAGTCAAGCGCCAGCGGCTACGTCGACACGCGCGCCGAGCCGGGCCGGTTCTACTATTACACGGTCACCGCCCTGAACCGCCTGAGCCACGAGAGCGCGCCGGCGAACACCGTTACCAACGACTTCGAGGCCCCGAGCGTGCGCACGCGCGACGTGGCGCTGACGCTGGCGAACGGCGCGGCCAGCCTGCAGCCGGCCGACCTCGACGGCGGCACGCTTGATAACTGGGGCATCGAATCGCTGAGCGTCTCGCGCACCGTGTTCGGCTGCGCCGACATCGGCGCGCAGAAGGTCGAACTGACGGCGTTCGACAAGGCCGGGCTGAGCGCATCGGCGCCGGCCACGGTGAACGTGCTGGGCCATGTGCCGCAGCCCATCATCGAGGTGAGCCGGCTCGACGCCACCCCGACCGGGCAGCCCGCCGGCGCCATCGTGCTCGGCTATGGCGCGCAAAGCCTGACCCTGCGCGCCTTCGACGCCGATTCCGGCACCGGCTTCGCCTGGCGCCCGGCGCCCGGCCTGGCCGCCAGCGGCGCCGCCG
>DEKZ01000012.1 GCA_002354135.1 Massilia sp. UBA2709
CCGGCGTAGCGACGCCCGGCGCGCCCATCTCCTGCACGGGGTCGGCCAGCGCCTCCGGCGTAGCGACGCCCGGCGTGGCGACGCCCGGCGTGGCCTGCTGCGGCGTCATGCCCGCGGCGCCTTAGAGCTTGGTCTGGTACGGGTAAGCCTGCTGGCGCAGGCGCGATTCCTTGATGCGCGCCTGTTCGTCCAGCGAGATCGGGGCCTTGTCCCAGAGGAGGTTGCGGCCTTCCTGCTGGCGCTCTTCCATGCCAGGGGTCTTGGACTTCAGTTCTTCGATGAACTTGGTGTGGTCGGAAACGTAACCGGTGAATTTAGGCATTGTCTTGCTCTATAAAAAGAAAGCCGGGACGGCGAGGCAGATTGTTCTGCCCGGCGGTCCCGGCGTCAAGGTTTACGGGTGCAGCGCGTTGAGCTGGCGGGCGATGATGTCGTGGTTCAGCCACACGACCGGAGCGATCCGTTCGGAGGCGCCATGGAACATCAGCGGGCCGGCGCCTTCCAGCACCAGGGACGAGAGGTGATCGGTGATCAGGGCCTTCCTGTCCTTGTGCAGGGCGGTGATCTCCTCCGAGGTGCCGATCATGACGTCGGCCAGGGCCGGCGTGTTGTCCATCGGCCAGGCTTCGAAGTTGCGGAAGTGGGCGCTGGTGGCGTCGTTGTTGTACTTCTCGATGGTGTCGAGCAGGGATTGCAGGGAGATGCCGTCACCCAGCAGCTCCTGGCAGATGCGCCACTGCTCATCGGCCCAGGCGCCGCCGCCTTCCTTCTTCAGGGCGGTCAGCAGCGGGAACAGCGACAGTTCGACGCCGACGAAGATGTCCGAGGAATTGGTGCGGATTTCCGGGCAGTTGAAGACGGTCGCGGCGATGCCCTGGTTCCAGGCGGCTTCGGCGATGCTTTCCAGGCGCATCTTGGCGTAGCCCTGGGTGTAGTTGGTGTAGGTCTGCCAGACGTACTCACCGCCGATGAGGATCTCGGTGCCGTGGTAGCCGTAGGCGGTGTAGCGCACTTCGCCGCCAGCCTTGGTCACGCGTTCGCGGATCGGCGCGGAGGCATCGATCAGGTACTTGAGCGTGTTGGCCGTGACTTCGTCGAAGTTCATCAGGATCAGCTTGCCCAGGTCGCTGTCGAGCAGGGCGCGCGAGGACATGAAGCGCTCGCCGCGGCCTTTGTAGATGCGGTTGGCGATGGCCAGGAAGGCCTTGATCTTCGGAATGCCGCCGGCCATGGTGTGGGCGAAGAAGACGTTCGCGCCTTCCGGGATCAGCTTGTCGATCTCGCCCATGACCTGGGCGGCCGACTCGGTGAAGCGGCGCACGCCGGCTTCGCGGCAGCGCTCGATCTTTTCCCAGTCCAGCTTGTCTTCCTGCCAGCTCTTCAGGGTGATACCCGAGAGCATTTCGGTCGGGTTCTGTTCGCCGGCCGGGGCATCCATGTCGAAGCCGGCCATCAGCGGCACGTTGACGATGCGTCCGCCCAGCTTCTCTTCGGCTTCCGCATGCTCCTCGGTGGTCAGGGCGCGCAGCGCGCCGGTTTCGTCGCGGCGGCCGACGGTGATGCCGACGATGGTCATGCCTGCCTTGCGCGCCTCGTCGATCAGGCCGTTCACATAGCCGCGGCCGAACAGTTCGCCGAAGAGGACGAAGACGTCGCCCTTGCGGAACACGTTGGCTTGTGGAATATGGCGGAGGGGATTCAATCCGGTCATTTTATTATCTGCCTATCAAAAGAGTTTGAAGGGGGCGTCTGGGAGCGCAAGTTTCTTAAAAAACACGGCATTATAACGCCGCCACGTGCCCCGGGAAGGCCTTTCCTTCGGGGCAACAAGGGGTTGTCGCGGCCTTGCGCAGCCCGCTGAAAGCGGGCCGGCGGGCGGTTCTTGTTAGGTCGGATCCCGCCGCGCAGTGCGCCCGGCGGGACCGGCGCATCGGTTCAGCGGATGCGCATGCCCGGGGTCGCGCCCGGCATCGGGTCGAGCAGGTACAGGCCCGGATTGGCTTTCTCGTCGGCGGCCGAGGCGCACAGCACCATGCCTTCCGAGACGCCGAACTTCATCTTGCGCGGCGCCAGGTTCGCGACCATCACGGTCAGCTTGCCGATCAGGTCTTCCGGCTTGTAGGCCGACTTGATGCCCGAAAACACGTTGCGGTGGCGGCCTTCGCCCACGTCCAGCGTCAGGCGCAGCAGCTTGCCCGCGCCTTCGACGTGTTCGCAGTTGACGATCTTCGCCACGCGCAGGTCGATCTTGGTGAAATCATCGATCGAGATTTCCGGCGCCAGTTCCTCGATGGCGCCGCCGGCCGGAGCTGCCTCAACAACTGCGGCGGCCGCAGCGGGTTCCGGCTGCGCGTCGGAGGCCGGGTTCGGGGCCGGCTTGTCGAACAGGTTTTCGATCATCTTCGCGTCCACGCGCTGCATCAGGTGGCTGTAGGCGCCGATGCTGCGGCCGAGCATGGCGTCGTAGACGGCCGCTCCTTGCGTGTCGGTCCAGCTGAACTGCGCGTCGCCCAGGAATTCCGAGACACGCGCGGCCACCTGCGGCAGCACCGGCGAGAGCATGATGGTCAGCTGGCGGAACAGGATCAGGGCGACCGTGCAGACTTCGTGCAGTTCGGCGATTTTCGTTTCGTCCTTGGCCAGCAGCCAGGGCTTGTTCTCGTCGACGTACTGGTTGGTGACGTCGGCGATTTCCATGATCTCGCGCAGGGCGCGGCCGTATTCGCGCGCTTCGAAAGCGGCCGCGATCGAGACCTGGCGCTCGGCGCCATCGACGGTCAGGGCTTTCGCGATCCATTCGCGGGCGCCGGCCGAGAGTTCGCTGGCCAGCTTGCCGTCGAACTTCTTGGCGATGAAGCCGGCGCAGCGGCTGGCGATGTTGACGTACTTGCCGATCAGGTCGCTGTTGACGCGGGCCACGAAGTCGTCGCCGTTGAAGTCCAGGTCCTCGACCTTGGCGTTGAGCTTGAACGCCAGGTAGTAGCGCAGCCACTCCGGGTTCATGCCCAGTTCCAGGTAGCGCAGCGGCGAAATGCCGGTGCCGCGCGACTTCGACATCTTTTCGTTGTTGACGGTCAGGTGGCCGTGGACGGCGACCTTCAGCTTGTCGATGATCGGGTGGCCCGAGAAATTCAGCATCGCCGGCCAGAACAGCAGGTGGAAGGAGACGATGTCCTTGCCGATGAAGTGGACCTGCTCGGCGGCCGGGTCGTTCAGGAAGGCATCGTAGTCGAGTCCCTGCTTCTCGAAGTAGTTCTTCAGCGAAGCCAGGTAGCCGACCGGCGCGTCCAGCCAGACATAGAAGAACTTGCCCGGCGCATCGGGAATCGGGATGCCGAAATAGGGCGCGTCACGGGAAATATCCCAGTCGGCCAGCTTCTCGCCGGCTTCGCCCAGCCATTCCGAAACCTTGTTGACCATTTCCGGCTGCAGGCGGCCCGGGGTGTTCAGCCATTCCTTCAGGAAGCTGAAGCAGCGCGGGTCGGACAACTTGAAGAAGTATTGTTCCGAGGGCTTCAGGATCGGGGTCGAACCGGTGAACACCGAGAACGGGTTGATCAGTTCGGTTGGCTGGTAGGCGGCGCCGCAGACTTCGCAGTTGTCGCCGTACTGGTCCTTGGCGTGGCAGGTCGGGCACTCGCCCTTGATGTTGCGGTCGGCCAGGAACATGCCCTTGACCGGGTCGTAGAAACGGTCGACGGTCTTGGTGACGATCAGGCCGGCGTCGCGCAGCTTGCGGTAGATGCCCTGCGAGAGTTCGACGTTTTCCGGCGAATCGGTCGAATACCAGTTGTCGAAGCCGATGTGGAAGCCGTCCAGGTACTGGGCGCGGCCCGCTGCAATCTTGGCAACGAATTCCTGGGGCGTGATGCCTTCCTTCTCGGCGGCGATCATGATGGGCGTGCCGTGGGTGTCGTCGGCGCAGACGAAGTGGACCTGGCGTTTGGCGTCCCCGTCGCGCTGCATTCGCTGGAAGCGGACCCAGATGTCGGCCTGGATGTACTCCATCATGTGACCGATATGGAAGGCGGCATTGGCGTAGGGCAGGGCGGTGGTGACGAACAGCTTGCGGGTCATGGTCGGAAACGCTCGGAACGATAAAAGAAATCATTTTACCAGCGGATGGCCCTAAACGCGCAGGGGGTATTGCCCGCATTTGACCGTAAATGGGGGCGCCACCCGAAGCGATGGGCCGTTTTTTGCTACACTGCGCGCAATCACATCCGGAGATTTACATGAGCATCACAGCAGACGACGTCAAAGCGGCATTGTCAAAGGTTATCGATCCTAATACGGGCAAGGACTTCGTGTCCTCCAGATCGATCAAGAATATCCAGGTCGACGGCGCCGACGTCGCGTTCGACCTGGAACTGGGCTATCCGGCCAAGAGCCAGATCGCAGCCCTGCGCACGCTGGCCGTCAACGGCGTGAAGGCGATTCCGGGCGCCGGCAACGTCAGCGTCAGCGTCCAGACGAAAATCCTGTCGCACGCCGTGCAGCGCGGCCTGAAGGTCATGCCGAACGTGAAGAACATCATTGCCGTCGCTTCCGGCAAGGGTGGCGTCGGCAAGTCGACCACGGCGGTGAACCTGGCCCTCGCCCTGGCCGCCGAAGGCGCCAGCGTCGGCGTGCTCGACGCCGACATCTACGGCCC
>DEKZ01000242.1:0-1899 GCA_002354135.1 Massilia sp. UBA2709
GTGAGACCGCGTGGGCTCGAGTGCCCACCCTACAAGAGCATCCCCCAGCGGCCAATCCTTGGTGACCTGTCGCCGGTTCTCAGTTATATTGCTGGGCGAAACGACAACACCTTCGGATTTACATGTCACCGGTTCTCCTGTTTTGCATCCTCATCGGCTATTTCGCGCTCCTGCTCGGCGTGGCCTGGGCCACCTCCCGCAACGCCAACAACGACAGCTTCTTCATCGGTAACAAGAGCAGCAACTGGATGCTGGTCGCCTTCGGCATGGTCGGCACCACGTTGTCGGGCGCGACCTTCATCAGCGTGCCGGGCAACGTCGGCGCCGATGCCTTCGGCTACGCCCAGATCCTGATCGGCTACGTGATCGGCTACATCGCCGTCGCCTACATCCTGCTGCCCCTGTACTACCGCCTGAAACTCACCTCGATCTACCACTACCTGAACGTGCGCCTGGGACGGCGCGCCTACCAGAGCGGGGCGGGCTTCTTCATCGTCTCGCGCCTGCTCGGCTCGACCGCGCGGCTGTATCTCGTCGTGAACATCCTGCAGGCGATCATCCTCGACAGCCTGGGCATTCCCTTCTGGCTGACCACGCTGGTGATCCTCGGCATGATCCTGATGTACACCTACCAGGGCGGGGTGAAAACCATCGTCTGGACCGACACCCTGCAGACGTCCTGCATGCTGTTCGGCCTGTTCGCCTGCGTCTGGTTCCTGCTCGACCAGATGGGCATGTCGATGACGGAGAGCCTGAACGCGATGCAGTCGCAGGGACTGGCGCGCATCTTCACGATGGATTTCGACAGCCCGAATTTCTGGCTCAAGCAGATCGTCGCCGGCATCTTCATCGTGCTGACCATGACCGGCATGGACCAGGAAATGATGCAGAAGACCATTTCCGTAAAAACCCTGCAGGATTCGCAGAAGAACCTGCTGAGCCTGACCGCCGTGCTGGTGGTCGTCTTGTCTGCCTTCCTGTTCCTGGGCGGCCTGTTGTACCTGTACGCGCCCACCGTCGGCGTGACGGCGACCGGCGACAAGATCTTCCCGGCCATCGTCATGGGCCACCTGCCCGCAGCGGTACAGATCATCTTTTTGATCGCCCTGGTCTCGGCGCTGTTCCCGAGCGCCGACGGCGCGATCACGGCGCTGACCTCCACCTTCTGCATCGACATCCTCGGCATCCAGCGCCGCACCGATTTGTCGGACGCGGCCAAGGAAAAGCTGCGCCGCCGCGTGCACCTGGGCTTTGCCGGCCTGTTCCTGCTGCTGGTGATGGGCTTCAAGTGGATCGACGAGCCGAGCATGATCGTGATCATCCTGAAGCTCGCGGCCTACACCTATGGCCCGCTGCTCGGCCTGTTCGCCTTCGGCATGCTGACCAGGCGCAGCCTGGTCGACCGCCTGGTGCCGTTTGTCACCATCGGCGCGCCGATTCTTTGTGCCTTGCTTGAGCACTATCAACAGTATCTACTGGGCAATTATCGCCTTGGCCTTGAACTGTTGATCCTCAATGGCATACTCGTATTTGCCGGTTTGTTCGCGATCTCCCGCAAGGAGACCGTGGACAAGGCGGCGGTTCAGAGGCCTTTCACCGCCTGACGTTCCAAGCGCATCACGTCCCAACCCTTTTAGCGGAGTTCCGATGTCCTTCAAGCCCTTGTCTTCCCTGCGCCGCGGTTTCGGCATGCTCTGGCGCGGCCTCGACGCCACGCGCCGTTTCGTGCTGAACATGCTGTTCCTGCTGATCCTGATCGTCTTCCTGGTGGCGATCTTCGGCGGCGGCGCCAAGCCGCTGGCCGACAAGACGGCCCTGGTGCTGGAACTGCGCGGCGACCTGGCCGAACAGACCACCGGCAGCGTCAGCGACCAGCTGCTGGCCAACGTCGGCGGCGAA
>DEKZ01000242.1:1919-2598 GCA_002354135.1 Massilia sp. UBA2709
TCGGCGCCGCCATCGACCGCGTCAAGGCGGCCGGCAAGCGCGTGGTGGCCTGGGGCGGCATGTACGACCAGAAGCGCTACTTGCTGGCCTCGCACGCCAACGAGGTCTACGTGCACCCGATGGGCATGGTCCTGATCGAAGGCTTCGGGCGCAACCGCAACTACTACCGCGACGCCCTCGACAAGCTGGGCGTGACCGTCAACCTGATCAAGGTCGGCACCTACAAGAGCGCGGCCGAGCCCTTCATCGCGAACGGCCCGTCGCAGGCGGCGATGGAGGCCGATGCCTTCCTGTACGGCGCGCTGTGGCAGAACTACACCGGCATGGTCGAGAAGAACCGCAAGCTCGAAGCCGGCGCCGTGGCGCGCGGCATCGAACAGCTGCCGCAGCTGATGGAAGCGGCCGGCGGCAGCGCGGCCCAGGTCGCGCGCAACCTGAAGCTGGTCGACGGCATCAAGACCAAGGACGAAGTGCGCGCCATGATGATCAAGCGCGGCGCCTGGGACGAGGACATCGAGTCCTTCCGCCAGGTGTCCTACCACGACTACCTGCAGCGCCATCCGCAGAAGCCCTTCGGCGACGCCGTCGGCGTCATCGTCGCGGCCGGCGAGATCACCGACGGCCAGGGCGGCCCGGGCGTGATCGGCGGCGTCTCGACCGCCAGCCAGATCCGCCGCGC
>DEKZ01000242.1:2628-3330 GCA_002354135.1 Massilia sp. UBA2709
AAGCCGGTCGTGGTCTCGATGGGCAACGTGGCCGCGTCCGGCGGCTACTGGATATCGATGGCGGCCGACGAAGTCATCGCCGACCCGGCCACCATCACCGGCTCGATCGGCGTGTTCGCGATCCTGCCGACCGCCGACCGCGTGGCCGACAAGATGGGCGTGCGCACCGGCGGCTACACCACCACCTGGCTGGCCGACGCCTACAACCCGTTGCGCCCGATGGACCCGCGCTTCGGCCAGCTGGTCCAGGCCAGCATCAACAACGTCTACAAGGAGTTCACCACCAAGGCGGCGGTGGCGCGCAAGACCACCGCGGCGAAGATCGACGAAGTGGGCCAGGGCCGCGTCTGGACCGGCGCCCAGGCCAAGGAGCGCGGCCTGGTCGACACCCTCGGCAGCTACGGCGACGCGTTGCGCTCGGCCGCCAAGCGCGCCAAGCTGGGCGACGACTTCCGCGTCGCCTACATCGAGCGTCCGGGCTCGAAGTTCGAGCGCTTCCTGGAAATGATGGGCGCCTCGACCCAGACCGCCGTCAACATCCAGGTCAAGCTGGGCATGCTGCCGGACGCGCTGCCGTCGGGCGCGGTGGCCGGCGTGGCCAAGGACCTGGTCTGGCTGAACGAGCTGACCGAGGGCAAGAAGCCCTTCGCCGCGATCACGCACTGCTTCTGCGAACTGCCTTGAGGGAACCTCGATAAACCT
>DEKZ01000242.1:3338-3815 GCA_002354135.1 Massilia sp. UBA2709
TCCGCTCGCTACGGTTTCCCGAGGTCCCGTTGATGGGCTTGAGGATCGTGTGAATTTGTAACCGCTGTTACATCTCGCCGGGACGGGCGCTGGAGTTTCCAGCGCCCGTTTTCATTTAAATGCGTCCATGTTCGCCCTACGGTGTAAATCGGTGTAAAGCGCGGCCGCGTAGCGAGGCAAAGCCTGTTTCCGGGCTCCGCGCTATGTACGTTACGAAACATATTCGTCCGGTGCTCCATGCTACATTCCAAGCTGATTACTTGTGCATTTGTCAGCAGTTCCGTTAGGTCAACAAGGATGAGCATGGATTCTCCCGTATCCCCCAACAAGGCTTCCACCACCCAGCCGCGCACCCGGCGCGGCCGCATCATCGGCAGCATCGTCGCGGTCCTGGCGATGGTGGCGCTCGGCGCGCTGGCCTGGTACCTGACCCACCGCGCGCCGGCAGGAACAGGCGGCCCCGGCGCCGCGGGCGGC
>DEKZ01000283.1 GCA_002354135.1 Massilia sp. UBA2709
CGCGCGAGCTCGGCGCGCGTGACGTGGCGGCCCGAGCGGCGGATCTGCTGTTCGTTGCGGCGCCGGCGCGTGCTTTCCAGCACGGCCTTGACCATGCGCTTGAGCGGCTTAAGCATTGCCGCCGCTGCCGGCCAGTTCGACGTCCATCAGCTCGGCCGTCGCCAGTTCGGCTTTCGCCAGCTGGACCCTGGGGCGCTCGNNTGGGGCGCTCGGCTTTCGCCGGCCCGGCTTGCGCGACGCCGGTTTCCTCCAGCCCGGCTGCCGCCAGCTCGACTTCCAGCAGGTTGGCGTCGATGCAGAACTTGGCGGCCCAGTTCAGGTATTGCCACTGGCCATAGGCGCCATTCACCGGGAACGAGCCCTTGACGCCGCCGACCCTGTCGTCGTGGCCGTCGAGGAGCACGGTACGGCGCACGAAAGCGTTCAGCTTCTGGCCCGCCACCAGGTAGCGGGCTTCGCCGGTCAGGCGGTACAACAGGAAGAAGCAATGCGCGATCTGCGCCGAACCGGTCAGGCAGGCGTAGTCCGCGGCGGGGCCGAAATGGCGGTCCAGCCGGCCGGCCATGTAGCCGCCCGGTCCGATCGCGCCGATCAGGCCGTTGGCGGTGCGGATCGCCGCCTGCAGCAGGTCGGCGCGGCCGGACAGCAAGTGGCCTTCGAGCACGCCGCGCAGCACGTAACCGATGGTGTGGGTCAGGGGATGATCGACGTCGGTCAGGCAGTTCGAGGCGAACCAGCCATTCGCCTGCTGCTTGGTCAGCGCCCAGTCGACCTGGCGCAGGCCGGCGGCGCCGTAACCGTGGCCCGGGGCGACGCGCTCGGCTTCGAACAGGCCCCAGGACACATGGGTTTCATAAGCCTTTTCGCCCGGCTTGGCGAAAGGCGTCGAGAACTTGCGCCAGCAGCCGTCGTCGTCCAGGCTGTCGCGCAACCAGGATGCCGCGCGGTGCATGGCCTCCAGGTAGCGCGGGTCGCGGTACTCGGCGGCGCCGGCCGCGAGCCCGATCAGGATCTGGCCCGTGTTGAAGGTCACCGGCACGCGCGGCTTCGCATCGATCTTGCCGCCCTGGAAGCCGCCCTCCGCGAACTGGATGGCAACGCACCAGTCCAGCATGCGCCGGGCGCGCTCGTGCAGGCGGGCGTCGCCGTCGCGCTGCGCCATGGCGATCATGGTCGGGATGATGTAGCCGGTCGTCTCGGGGTAGGAAGTGGCCCAGCCCTGGAGCAGGGAAAAGTCGCGCGCCACGCCTCCATCTTGCGACGCCGACTTGTCCTGCGCCCGGCATAGCCATTGGATACAGCTTGCAATCACGGCTTCGGGACCGGGATCGTGGGCCGGGAGGCCGAGCAAGTCCGTCTTCAGCTCGCTCTTGGCGAGTCTGGTGAGCGACCGCTGCGGTGAAAACTGGTTCTTGACCGATTTCAGTAACTGTAACACTGGCGTCCTCGCATGCAGGTTAGTGCCATTCGGCCGGCACAGGCATTCAGAGGACTATTTTGCCATGAAAGCATTACTAAAAATCAATGCAAAACAGATATTTTTAGTTAGGGAAACAATAATTTTTCGAATTGCTAAGTGTCTTTACGCCAGGCGGCGCACATGCACCCGCAGCGGTCGCGGCTTGGGGCGGCTCACCAGGAACGAACCCAGTCGCGTGTCCAGTTTGACACCTGGTCCTGCCAGGGGCGGCGCGAGAAGGTGTGGTCGGCCTTGTCGATCGTTTGCCGGGTGAAGCGCGAGGTGCCCAGCAGGCGCTGCCAGGCGCCGGGGCGCGCCGACAGGTCGGCGAATTCCTGGGCCGTCAGGTCGGCGCCGCTGAGCACCACCAGCACGCGGCCGCCGAAACGTGTCAGCGCTGCCTGCATGCGTTCGGGCAGGGGGGTATCAGCACCTGCCGGACCGCCGGCGCCGGCGGATACGGCGCGCGGCCTGAAGGCCTTGCCCAGGTCCTGCCACAGCGAACGCACCGAGGCCTTCACGTCGAACTGGCCGCCGGCGATCTTCTTCCACAGGCGCGCGTCGAACAGGCGCGCGCGGTAGTAATGCTTGATGGTGGCGCGCGCCGCGCCTTCCTCGGTGCGCACCCAGGGGTTGAGCAGCACCAGCCCGGCCACGACCACGCCGATGATCTCGGACGGGCCCAGCAGCGCGGTGATGTCCTGCGCGATCTCCTGGGAGAACTCCACACCCACGCCGTCCACCGGGTGGGCGCGGACGGCGTCCATCACGGCGGTCTTGGTGTCCGCCTCCACCGCGTTCTGCTCCTGCGTGAAGTTGACCACGCTGATCGCGGAGTTCTGGTCCTCGGAGACCACGCGGTAGTCGCCCATGCGCTCGTAGCTCTGCTCACCCTGCTCGAGCTGGGTCTTCTGCTGCTCCAGCTGGTTCGGGTCGATCCCCTGCTGCTTGAGCACCTGTTCCGGGCTCACCCCGGGCGGCAGGCTCTTCTGCAGCTGGGCCATCTGCTTCTCGCCCTGTTCCAGCTTCTGACGGCCGTCCTCGAGCTGCTGCCGGCCGTCGTCCAGCTGCTGC
>DEKZ01000146.1:0-258 GCA_002354135.1 Massilia sp. UBA2709
GACCCGCCGCGGCATCCACTCGGCCAGCTTCCAGGCGGCCGTCATCGAATCGTGCGCCGGCGCCAGCGCGCCGGGCCGCGCCCCGCTCGAAGGCGCCAGTTCCTTGCCGGCGCGGACAGGGTCCAGGCGCAGGCCGAGCGCCGCCGCTTCGCCCAGCATCCAGCGCAGGCTGACCAGCGCCAGTTGCGCTTCGGCCGGCGGATAGCCGCCGCCGACGTCCGAATGCACGCCGGCGAACCAGACCTCCTTGTGGTCGGT
>DEKZ01000146.1:311-3349 GCA_002354135.1 Massilia sp. UBA2709
CGGAAGGGCGGGCGCGCCAGAGGTGCTGGCGGAAGAAACCGCGGCGCTCGTCGATCGAGACCGCATGGCGCACCGCCTCGACGCAGCTGTTGTCGGCGCTGAAGGGAATGATGACCGGATCGTAGACCCAGCCGACCGATTTGACGGTATCGAACAGGCCAAGCATGCGGATGCGCACATTGCGCCCGAAAGTGGCCTTGAAACGGCCCTGCAGTTCGAAGTCGGGCTGCCTGCCGCGCTTTTCGCGCGCCAGCAGCATGGCCCAGGCGTGGTCGAACAGGTGGGACTGGCGCGCCGATACCAGCCCCACCGCGCGGACCAGGGCCGCCAGCGCGCGCGCCGCGAAGGCGCCGCGCGAGAAGCCGAAGATGTAGATCTGGTCGCCAGGCCGGTAGTTCTGCGCCAGGAAGCAGTAGGCGCCTTCGACCAGGCGGCGCAGGCCCCAGCCGAAGGCCAGGCCGAGCACCCGCGCCGGCAGCTTCTGCCACTCGAACAGGGTTTCCTTCAGGCCGAAGGTGCCGACACCCTGGTCGTAGTAGGCCAGGGTCGACGCGGGATCGGCGGGCAGGGAGCGCAGCACCCGGATGACGTTGGTCGGGCAATCGCTGAAGCGGTTGCCGGTGCCGTCGAGGCAGACGACGAGCTGGCGTCCCGCGCCCCTGGCGCCGTCGAAGGAAATCGAGGTATCGTCCACGATGCTGCTCCCTGTCCCTGGAACCTGTCTCAGTCGTGAAAACGCATGCCCGCGTAGGGCCTGGCGCGGCACTGCGCCAGGCGCGAGGCGAGGCTGCCGACGTGCGCCTCGAGCTGGTGGCCGTCCGGGTCGAGGAAGTAGAAGGAGTCGCCTTCGCTCCGGTTCTGCTTCCATTCGCGCACGCCGTCGGCACGCAGGCGCGCGCAAAAGGCCGCGAAGTCTTCCTGCGCGATGCCGAACGCGTAATGAGTATAGCCCGCCGCCGGTTCTCCCTGCGCCAGCCTGTCGAGGGACAGGCAGAGCCACAGGTCGCCGAGCGACAGGTAGGCGCCCGCGTCCCAGCTGGCCTCGAGGCGCAGGCCGAGCAGGCGCCCGTAGAAATCGATGCTGCGGCCGATGTCGCTTACCGTCAGTGTCAGGTGGTTCAGGCCGCCCAGCATCGTGCGCGCTCCTATCGCAGGGCCGCGCCGTGGCCGACGTGGAAGTGCAGGTGTTTGGAATCCTGGTAGCCGCCGAGGTTGGTGGCCACGCGGCAGGCGCCGTGGCGCGCTTCCACCTCGGCCGCCACTTCGCGCACCACGTCGAGCAGGCGGTAGACGGCCTCGACCGGATGGCCGCCGAGATCGGTCAGCGAGGGGATATGCGCCTTCGGCACCACGACGATGTGCACCGGCCAGTAAGGCCGGGTGTGGTGGAAGGCCAGGACCTCGTCGGTTTCCTTCACCACCTGGACCGGCGTGCGGCCGCTCAGCGCTTCGTCGCAGTAGAAGTCGTTCGACATCGGCTGCTTCAGCAGTCGGTCGCGTCGAGGAAGGCGGCGATCATGGCTTCCAGGCCGGCGCGGTCTTCGTCCGAGAAACGGTCGAGCTTGGGGCTATCGATGTCGAACACGCCGATCAGCTTGTCGTTCTTGACCAGCGGGATCACGATCTCCGAGTTCGAGGCCGAGTCGCAGGCGATATGGCCCGGGAAGGCATGCACGTCCGGCACGACGATGGTCTTGCGCTCGACGGCGGTGGTGCCGCAGACGCCGCGCCCGAAAGGAATCCGGGCGCAGGCCGGCTTGCCCTGGAAGGGGCCGACCAGCAGGTCCTGGCCTTCGCCTTTCTTCGACGGCACGGTGAGGTAGAAGCCGGCCCAGTTCAGGTCGGCGATGGTGTCGTACACGAGGGCCGAAAACTGCGAGGCGTTCGCGGTCAGGTCGCGTTCGCCTTCGAGGACGCTGGTGACCTGGCGTACCAGCAGGTCGTAGTCGGGACGGGTGCTGCGTTCTGGGTTGATGTGCATGGCGCTGTCGATGAGGCTGGACGAAAAGCACTATTCTACAACCAGCACGCCCGGCCGGCAGCGGGGCAATCCCGAGCGCCCGGATTCGCCTGGCCGGGCAGTGGAGCAGCGCCCATTGCCCGGTCATTCTAGCGTGCCGCTTAGCGGACAGCCTTGCGGCGCAGGCCGGCTGCCGCCAGCAGGCCGGCGCCGAACAGGGCCAGCGTTGCCGGTTCGGGAACCTCGCCCGGCAGCTCGGCCCCGTCGCGCACGATGTAGCCGGTGGCGCCGCCGCAAGGTTCGGGCTTGTGCCAGGGGCAGCCGGCATCGACCATTTCGTAGTCGCTATTGGCATCGACAATGGTGAATGCGCGGCCGGTCGACTCCATATAGAGATGGGTCTCGCTGTCATTGAGGTAGATGGAGCCCCTCAGGAAGCCGTCCGGCTCGAAGCTGAGCCGCATATCGATGTAGCCCAGCATGCTTTCGAAACCGCCGTCCTGCAGCGACCAGGTCACGCCATAAGGGCCGGGGAAGGTATAGCGCAGGTTGAGCAGGCCGGCCGGCGGACGCTCGTCGTTGAAGTGCTCGAAGTAATATTCCAGCGTTCCGGCCTGGACCGTGGCCTCGTCGAATTCGAGTTCGAGGGTGATCCCGTACGGTGTTTCGTCGTTCGTCGCCTGCCATTGGTAAATGACGCCCGCCTGGCTGCAGAGCGGAAGAAGGGCGAGGACGGCAGCGGCAAGGTAAGAAAAAAGTTTCATGACATCTCCTTGGTTTGGGTGCTGACACCCATAGCAAGTTGCAGGCCAGAAGCGTAAGTACTTGAATCGTTTCGGTTCGCGGCGTGGCGGCGAGCGCCAGGAGGGGCCAAGTGTAAATTTTTCCGGCGCCAGGCCCGTGCCGCCGCCCGGCGCCCGGACGGTCTCCTACTGCCCCGACCCCATCGCTTCCGTCGCCGCGGCCGCGCTCACTGCGCGCCGCAGGTCGTCGAGCGTCGCCGGCTTGGTCAGGTGCAGGTCGAAGCCGGCGCCAAGGGCGCGGGCGAGATCGGCCTGCTGCCCATAGCCGGTCAGGG
>DEKZ01000014.1 GCA_002354135.1 Massilia sp. UBA2709
GTAGACCAGCGGAGCGCCGGCCAGGCCCAGCAGGAAGGCCAGGCGCCAGGCGACGTCGCCGCGGGCAGGGCGCAGCAGGCCGCCGACGATGCCGCTGATGCCTGCGATCCTGCCGTTGAACAGGACAAAGGCCGCGGCTGCAAGGCCGATCAGGAGGCCGCCTACCAGCGACGTCCACGGGGTGAAATGGGTCCAGTCGATGTTCATGTCGTGACTCCTTTGCTTGGCAGGCAGAACTGCTGGTACAGCACCTGCATGACAGCCAGGGCTTCCGGGCTGTCGATCTTGTAATAAATCTGCTTGCCCTCGCGGCGCGTGCTGACCAGGCGCTCTTCGCGCAGCACGCCCAGTTGCTGCGACAGGGTGGGCTGGACAATGCCCAGCAGGGATTCCAGCTCGCTGACGCAGTACTCGCCCTGGGTCAGCTGGCACAGCAGCATCAGACGGTCGGGATTGCCCAGCACTTTCAGCAGGGTGCAGGCCCGCGCCGCCGCCGCTTGCATGTCTTTCAGGTTCAGGTGTTCGGTCTCGGCCATGTTGGCGCCTCCTACGATCTATCTGGTCACATTATATGTTTCAACGATATATAATTCAATAGATTGATGTTTCCGATCGACCTGAAGGGAGTACACCATGACCATCCGTTTTCTCAGCCAGCACTATGCGGTCGCCCCGCAGATCACGCCGGACGACCTCGCCACGCTGAAGCACCAGGGCTTCGCGACCCTGATCTGCAACCGGCCCGACGGCGAGGGTAGCGCCCAGCCGGCGTTTGCCGACATCGACGCCGCCGCGGGCGCGCTCGGCATCCAGGCCCACTACCTCCCGGTCACGCCGGGCAGGATCACCCAGGCCGACCGCGACGCCTTCGCCGCCTTGTTTGCGTCGGCGCCGAAACCGGTGCTCGGCTTTTGCCGCACCGGCACCCGGGCCGAATTGTTGTGGAGTGGCATGGAGAAGAAGGGGGACGGCGCTTGAATACCTGAGCGGCCGCCGGCCGTTCGCGCACTAGTGCAATTTAGCAACACTTAATCCTGCCTTAATCGGCACGGCCTAGCATCCCGCCTCGCAACACAAATTGCCCTTAGTAAAGCGAGGCGCTTGCCCTCTGCCCGAACCGGGCCTTACCGACGATCCAGGCGGCCTTCCCCGGCCGTCTGCCAAGACCTTCTTCTCCATGCCAATCACAATCGGACTCTTGCTCGCGCTGAGCTTTCTCGCGTCGCTTGCAGCATTGGGCTTCCTGATCTGGGCTATTGCCAAACGGCAGTTTGCCCTGACGCAGAACGACGCAGCCACCATCTTCGAACCAGGCGAAACCGGCGCCCCCGACGACGCCACCGCCTTCGGCCGCGCCGCGGTGGGCAGCGCCGAGCACCGCTTCGACGTGATCCGCGAGCGGATCGACGTCGCCGGGCGCCGCACCGTACTGCTGATGGCCGCGGTGGCGGCGTTCTGGCTGGTGCTCGGTTCGCTGTTCGGCGTGATTGCCTCGCTCAAGCTGCACCTGCCCGACTGGCTGACCGCCTACGCGCCCCTGACCTTCGGGCGCGTGCGCACGATGCACCTGAACCTGGTTGCCTACGGCTGGCTGTCGGTGGCGGGCATCGCCGCCGCGCTGTGGATCGTTCCGCGCATCTTCCACACGCCGCTGCGCCATCCGCGCGTGGCGATGTTCGGCGCCATGGTCTGGACCATCGGCGTGGCGATAGGCGTGACGGCCATTGGCCTCGGCTACACCCAGGGCATCGAGTGGCTCGAGATTCCCTGGCAGGTCGGCCTGCTGCTGGCCGTCGGCGGCGCCTGCCTGGCGTTCCCGCTGGTGATGACCGCGCGCCACCGCAAGTCCCACCACATCTACGTGTCGGGCTGGTATTTCCTGGGCGGCCTGGTGTGGTTCCCGGTCCTGTATTTCATCGCCAACCTGCCGGGCCTGCACGCGGGTGTGCAGCAGGCCACGGTCAACTGGTGGTTCGCCCACAACGTGCTGGGCCTGTGGCTGACCCCGCTCGGCGTGGGGACGGCGTATTACCTGATACCGAAGATCGTCGGCCAGCCGGTGTATTCGTACAGCCTGTCGCTGCTCGGTTTCTGGGGCCTGGCGCTGTTCTACAGCCAGGTCGGCATCCACCACCTGATCGGCGCTCCGGTGCCGACCTGGCTGGTGACGCTCTCGATCGTCCATAGCGTCATGATGTTCATCCCGGTGATCGCCGTGGCGATCAACCAGCACACGACGGTCGTGCGCAATGCCTGGGCGCTGAAGCAGTCGGTGGCGCTGCGCTTCGTCGCGCTGGGCGCGCTGATGTATACGCTGTCCTCGTTCCAGGGTTCGATCGAGGCGCTGCGCGCGGTGAACTCGATCACCCACTTCACCCACTACACCGTCGGCCACGCCCACCTCGGCGCCTATGGCTTCACCAGCATGGTGCTGTTCGGCGCCTTATACCACATGCTGCCCTACCTGTCCGGGCGCGACTGGCCCTGGCCGCGCCTGCTCAAGCTGCATTTCTGGCTCGTGGTCGCCGGCTTCGCCGTGTACTTCCTGGCGGTGTCGGTGGGCGGCTGGCTGCAGGGCGTCGGCCTGCTGGACGTGGGCCGCTCGTTCGAGTCGGTCACGCGCGCGACCATCCCCTACCTGCAGGCGCGCTCGCTCGGCGGCACCCTGATGACCCTGGGGCACCTGGTGTTCGCCTTCCATATCGCCGCCCTGTTGCTGGGCAAGGGTACCGTGCGCAGCGCCATCGCCGGCCAGCCGCCGGCCACCGTCACCGCAGGAGCATGAGCATGAGCATGAACCGTATTATTCCGATCTTCGTCGGCGCCATCGCCATCCTGGCCTTCGCGACCCTGATGCTGGTCGTCGTTCCCGGCGCCCAGATCCGCGACCAGGCGCCCGCGCCGGGCCTGGCCGACTACACGCCCCAGCAGCTGGCGGGGCGCCAGCAGTACATCAACCAGGGCTGCGTCTACTGCCACAGCCAGCAGCCGCGCGCGGCCGGCCAGACCCTGGCCGACCTGGCGAAGGGCTGGGGCAGGGCGCCCACCGCCGCCGATTTCGCCTTCGACCGCCCGCACCAGCTGGGCACGATGCGCACCGGTCCCGACCTGCTCAACGTCGGCGCCCGCCTGCCGAGCCGCGACTGGCACCTGAGCCACCTGTACCAGCCGCGGGCGATCTTCGGCTGGAGCATCATGCCGTCCTACCCCTACCTGTTCGAGCGCAAGAAACAGGCGGCGCCGGGCGACGTCGTCGTCAAGCTGCCGCCCGAATTCCAGCCCGAGGGAGAGGTCGTGGTGGCGCGCCAGGAAGCGCTCGACCTGGCCGCCTATCTCGTGGGACTGAACCGCACCACGACCGGCGCGCCCGAGGGCGAACGCATCCGCGACGAGGGCTATGCATTGTCCAAAGGAGGACAACGATGAAACAGCACGATCCTGCCGGCAGCCCGCAGCCGGTGGTGGACGAGTCCTTCGATCCCTGGGAGCAGATCCGTCCCATCCCCCTGTTCGTGGTGGCGCTGGTGTTCGCGCTGGCGATCTGGGGGCTCATGACCTACGTGTCGGAATACCAGGCCCAGCGCCGCGCAGCGCAGGCGCAGCCG
>DEKZ01000431.1 GCA_002354135.1 Massilia sp. UBA2709
GCGGCGCGCGCCGGCGAGCAGGGACGCGGCTTCGCGGTCGTGGCTTCGGAGGTGCGCAACCTGGCGCAGCGCTCGGCCGCGGCGGCCAAGGAGATCAAGGCCCTGATTGCGGACTCGGTGTCGATCATCGACGGCGGCGCCGCCTCGGTGAACGAGGCAGGCAGCAGCATGGGGCACATCGTCGCCTCGGTGCAGCAGGTGAACGACATCATCGGACGCATCAGCGTAGCCAGCACCGAGCAGGCCGACGGCATCGCCGAAGTCAACCGCGCGGTCGGCCAGATGGACGACATGACCCAGCAGAACGCGGCCCTGGTCGAGGAAGCGGCGGCGGCGGCCGAAAGCCTGCACGAGCAGACCGTCAACCTGGCGCGCGCGGTCTCGATCTTCAAGGTCGAGGGCATCGCGCCGCTGGCGGAAACCGAGGCCGAGGCCGGTGAGGAACCCGGCGGCTTCCACGATCCGCTCGAACGGCGTTCGCCGGACAGCCCGATGCGCGGCCGCGCACAACGTCTACGCAACCCGGCCCTGCCCGACGCCAGCCGCGAATCTCAGCGCGAAACGCAGCGCGAGCGCGGC
Organism: Massilia sp. UBA2709; assembly: GCA_002354135.1. Lineage (GTDB taxonomy): Bacteria > Pseudomonadota > Gammaproteobacteria > Burkholderiales > Burkholderiaceae_D > Telluria. The sequence continues at coordinate 580 of DEKZ01000431.1, forward strand.
GCCAGGGTCAGCGGAACGGACGGCTGACGAAGCGCGAACCGGCCAGGCCGAAGCGCCAAGGCACGTCCATCGCCTTCGAGATGCCGATGCGCGGGCCGGTCACCACCTCCAGCCCTGGCGGCGCCGCCGCCAGTTCGAAAGGCGGCGCGGCCAGCGAGGCGCCGTTGAAGTCGCGCGTGACGTTCAGGGCCTGGCACAGCTTGCCGGGCCCGGAGCACAGCAACTGCACGTCCTCGGCGTCGCGCCGGGCGCGCATGATGTCCAGGCCGGCCAGCGGTTCGATCGCGCGGATCAGCACCCCGGCGCCATGACCCTCCTCGCGGCACACGAAGTTCAGGCACCAGTGGATGCCGTAGGAGCGGTAGACATAGGCATGGGCGGGCGGGCCGAACATGGCGAAGTTGCGCGCGGTCGGGCCGGAGTAGGCGTGCGAGGCCGGGTCCTCGCGGTCGTATGCTTCGGTCTCGACGATACGGCCGCCGACGCCGTCGACCAGCACGGTCACGCCGATCAGCTGGCGCGCCACCACCTCTGCTGGTGCATAAAAATCAATCCCGGCAAGATTCGATGGGTTCATGCCGTGATTCTAGGCGTCGCTGCAACATGCTTCTGTCCGTTTTGCCACACAATGCACATGAAGCAGACACGAAGTGCATACTGTTGCTGCAACGAAACCCAACCTGGTTTATAGTGACAGGCTTTGCAGTATTTCCCGAAAGCATCATCTCCCCATGAGCACAGTTGCAGCTAAAGCAATGCCGGTGCGCGCTGCGGCCGCTGCGGCGCCTGCATCAGGACGTGCGGACCCGGCAGCGGCCGACCCTGTCGACGCGCTGATCAAATCGATCCGCATCCCTCCCCGCCCCAGCCTGCTGGCCGACCTGCAGGCCGAGCTGGCATCGAGCGATCCCTCGCCGGAAACGATCGGCCGCATCGTCGCGCGCGACGTCGGCATGGCCGGCGCCCTGCTGAAACTGGCCAATTCCTCGCTGTTCGGCGGCCGCCGCGCCAAGTCGATCGAGCAGGCCATCTTCTTCCTCGGGATCAACCAGGTCGCCGCCCTGATGACCGGGCTGCTGGCGCGCCGGGCGATTCCCGCCAACAGCGGCGCCCTGGCCAGCTTCTGGGACGTCTCGACCAAGCGCTCGCACGCGATGATGTTCCTGTCGCGCCGCCTGCGCATCGGCGCGCCCGACATCGCCCATACTTTCGGCCTGTTCTGCGACACCGGCGTGCCGCTGCTGATGGAGCGCTTCCCGGGCTACGAAGCGACCCTGCTCGACGCCGCCGCCGACACCGAGCGCGCCTTCACCGCGGTCGAGGACGAACGCCACAGCACCAGCCACGCCGCGATCGGTTCGCTGCTGGCGCGCAACTGGGGCCTGTCGTCCGAGGTGGCCTGGGCCATCCTGCACCACCACGACTATCCGGTGCTGGAGGACGAGAACACCGACGACGCGATCCGCTCGCTGGTGGCGCTGTCGCTGCTGGCCGAACGAGCGATCCGCCGCTACCAGGGCCACGCCGGCTCGGTCGAATGGGACAAAGGCGGCGAGCGGGCCTGCGCCTACCTGTCGCTGGACGAGGACGAAACCGCCGAACTGCTCGACGAACTCGAAGAAGCGCTGCACGACGACCATTGAATGGCCGGGCTTTGACAGCCCGGCGCGGCAGGCGGATACTGGATGCGACTACCGCACCGTACCGGAGACGCGATGAAAGCCTGGTTCCTGCTCCTCGTGCTGTCTGCCCTGCTGTCCGGCTGCGCCGGCACGCCTTCCCGGCCACCGGCCGATCTTGCATCCCTGTTCGACGACGCCGCCTTCCCGGCGCCAACCAAGCCGGTCGGGGCAACCGACCTGTTCGCGCTCAGCGCGCCGATGCGCGCCCACCTGCGCAGCCCCGCCTTCAAGCAGAACCTGCGCGACAAGGGCAGCGCACGCGGATTGCTCGCCGCCCTCTACAGCAAGAGCGACCTGCAGCTCGACTACGACGCCACCATGACCCGCACCGCGGCCCAGACCTATGCCGAGCGCTCGGGCAACTGCCTGTCGCTGGTGATCATGACGGCGGCGTTCGCGCGCGAACTGGGGATGGAGGTACGCTTCCAGAACGTGGAAACCGAGGAAACCTGGAGCCGCAACGGTTCGCTTTACCTGATCAGCTCCCACGTCAACATCAGCCTGGCGCCACGCACGGTGGCGCTGAACGGCTTCGCCATCCAGGCCGATCCGCTGGTGGTCGATTTCCTGCCGCCGCCGGACGCGGCGCGCCTGCGCACGACCGAGCTGCAGGAAGCGGACATCGTCGCGCTGTACATGAACAACCGCGCTGCCGAGGAACTGGTGCAAGGCCGCGTCGCCGATGCCTACTGGTGGGCGCGCGCCGCGATCATCCAGCGCCCTTCCCTGGTGGAGGCCTACAACACGCTGGCCGTGATCTACGCGCGCAACGGGCGCCCGCTGCTGGCCGAGCAGGCCTACCGTGCGGCCCTGCGCAAGCAGCCTGACAGCCTGGTGGTCATGCAGAACCTGGAACAGGTCCTGAACGCCGGCGGCAAGCTGGCCGAAGCGCAGGCGCTGCAGCGCCGCATCGAGCGCCTGTACCCGACGCCGCCCTTCCACTATTTCAACCAGGGGATGAGCGCCTACCGGGCCGGGGATTTCAGGCGCGCTCGCACGCTGTTCGCGCGCGAGGTCGCGCGTGCGCCCTACAACGACGAGTTTCACTTCTGGCTGGGGGTCACGCACTTGCAGCTGGGGGAGCTGAATACGGCGGTGGAGGAATTGGCGCTGGCACGCGACACCAGCACCCGCGCCGAGATGCGCGACAGGTATGCAGCCAAGCTGGGCCACCTGCGCTCGGCGGTGGCCAGCCCGGCTGGACGATGAGATCAGCGGCGGCGCTGGTAGCCGCTGCGGGGAGCAGGCGCGCCGCGCTGCTCGATGTGGCGGAACACGATGCGCGCCTTGTTCAGGTCATACGGCGACATTTCAAGCGTCACCTTGTCGCCTGCCAGGATGCGGATGTGGTTCTTCTTCATGCGTCCGGAGGTATAGGCGACCAGCTTGTGGCCATTCTCGAGGTCGACGCGAAAGCGCATTTCGGGCAGGACGTCGGTCACGAGGCCTTGCATTTCGATGAGGTCTTCTTTTGCCATGATGGTTTCCTTGTAAGCTGCGAGCCGGCATAACCACGCCGCCATGAACGATGCTTCCGGTAGCCAATGCCCGCAGGGACCGGTCCGGAGAAGAGGTGAATAAGCCGCCGTCGGGCGGGAAAGGATACGGCGCAGGGAAGAAAAAAAGCCCGCTTGCTGCGGGCTTCGTTCAATGTATCGCCGAAGATTGAATCGCGCTCAGCCCATGCTATCTGCAAGGTGCGGAGCTCCGGACGCCCATGCTATCTGCGTGGTGCTCCATTGTGTAACTCGATCAACGTATCTCGATTGACAACCTCGTCCGGCATCACTCGCTTGCGGCGTTACACGTCTCGCAATGCGGGCCTCCCGAGGCGGTCGAAAAGTTCACATGAACTTCATCGACTGCATGCAGTGTAGCACGGTTCTCGAAATGGCGTATGGATGAGCGAAGGCGCCGGGCGGCTCAGAACAGCGGCGCCTGAGCCGATGCCGTACCGTTCCCGCTTCCCTCTTCGACCAGCCGGCGCCACACGGCCAGCTTTTCTTCAAAACTCATCGCCATGTGTGCCGGCGAGCTCGAAGGCAACACCACGGTGCGGTAGCCGGCCTGCGCGAACTGGGGTGTGAACTTGCCGGATGCCTGGCCGTTGAAGCCGACCGTTTCCAGTTGCGGGCAGAGCTTGTGCAGGCGCTCGAAATCGTTGGCGGCGGGTTTGCGAATGCTTGAGTCCAGGCTGCCTTCGCGTTCGCAGGCGGCCAGCACGTCCCACAGGCCAAAGCGGTGGGCCAGCAGGCGCGGCAGGCGCTCGTCGTAGGGCAGCCCATACAGATCTTCGCCGACCAGGGCGCCGACCAGCTTCCAGAACTGATTGCGTGGGTGGGCGTAGTACTGCTGGGCTGCGAGCGAAGCGGCGCCCGGAAAACTGCCCAGCACCAGGACGCGCGTGTCTGGCGCGATTACGGGCGCGAGGCCAGTGAGCAGCGGGCTGTCTTTGGAAACGGTGTTCGGCATGGCCGGATTGTAGCGCCCTGCCCGGCTGCACGGGCACACGCCATGGATGCGAAAAAAGCGGCGGGCCGCATGCGCGGGCCGCCGCAAGGGGCACTCAGGAGACGTTCACGGGTCTGTCAACGATGCGCCAGCGTGTCCTGCGCGGCGGGCGCTGCCGGCGCATCCCAGCCGCCGCCCAGGGCGCGGATCAGCGCAACGGTGGTCAATGCACGATCGCCGCGCAGCTGCACCGCGCTGCGCTCGACGGATGCCAGGTTGCGCTGGGCGTCGAGCAGCTCGAGGTAGCTCGAACGTCCCGCGTCGTAGAGCTTGCGCGCCAGGTCGACCGAACGGCGCGCCGACACCACCGCGTCCTGCACCTGCGCGCCTTGCGCATCGAGGATGCGCAGGCCGGCCAGATTGTCCTCGACCTCGGCGAAGGCCGCCAGCACGCGCTCGCGGTAGGCGTCCACCGCCTCTTCCAGCGCCGCTTCGCTGCGCGTCACGTTCGCCCGGTTGCGGCCGCCGTCGATGACGGGCAGCGCCAGCATCGCGCCCAGCATCCAGGAGCGGCTGCTCCACTTGAACACCTCGGCCATGGTGCCGCCCACGCCGCCACCCGTGGCATCGATGCTCAATGCCGGGAACATGGCCGAACGCGCGACGCCGATGCGGGCATTGGCCGCTTCCATGTTGCGCTGGGCCGCGGCGATGTCGGGGCGGCGCTCGAGCAGGGTCGAGGGCAGCCCGGCGGGAATCGCGGGCATCGACACCGTGTCCGGCAAGGGGCTCGCATTCGCCGTGAAGTTCGCCACGGGACGGCCCAGCAGCACCGCCAGCGCGTGTTCCGCGTTCGTTCTCTGGCGCTGCAGGCCGATCGCTTCGGCGCGCGTGGCCGAGAGTTCGGTCTTCGCCCGCGTCAGGTCGAATTCCCCGATGTCGCCGAGGTCGAAGCGGCGCTGGTTAACCGCCACGCTTTCCTCGCGCAGGCGCACGGCGCGCTCGACGGTCTCGAGTTCGGCGTCCAGGGCGCGCAGCCGGAAGTAGCCTTGCGCCACGTCGGCCTGCAGCGACAGCAGCACCGAACGGTAGCTGGCTTCCACCGCCCCGGCATCCTGGCGTGCCGCCTCGACGTTGGCGGCCACGCGGCCGAACAAATCGACCTCGTAGCTGGCCGAGAGGCTGGCCGTGTAGGTCGTGCGCGGCGCGACCGGGCTGCCCT
>DEKZ01000218.1 GCA_002354135.1 Massilia sp. UBA2709
AACATCGCATCCAGTTCGGCCGTCGACGGCGTGGGGGCCGCCGCCGGCGCCGGTGAAGGGACCGGCAGTGGCGCGCGCATTTCCGGCAGCGCGATCCCGCGCTCCAGCTGGCGCGCGATCGCCAGGCTCAGTTGATGATGCAGCGCCGCCTCGTCGATCGGCTTGGCCAGGAAGCCGTCCATGCCGCAGGCAAGGTAGCGGTCGCGGTCCTCGTCGCCGGCGTTGGCCGTGAGCGCGACGATCATCAGTTGCGGGTCCAGCACCGGTGCGTCGAGCGTGCCGCCGGCGCGGATCAGGCGCGTGGCGGTGACGCCATCGATCTCGGGCATGCGTCCGTCCATCAGCACGATGTCGTAGCGCGCGCGCGCGCAGGCCGCCACCGCCAGCGCGCCGTTCTCGACCACCTCGATCTCGTGGCCCATGTCCTCGACCATCATGCGGGCGATGATCTGGTTGGTGGCGAAGTCCTCGGCGCACAGCACACGCAGGCGATGGGTGTGCGGCAGGCGCGGCGCGTGTTCCGGGAGTGCCGGCTCGGCGCCTTCGGGCAGCGGCAGCACGAAGCTGAAGGTGCTGCCCTTGCCCTGCTCGCTCTGGGCGGTGATGGTCCCGCCCATCAGCTCGACGAGCTGGCGGCAGATCGCCAGTCCGAGGCCGGTGCCGCCGTAGCGTCGCGTGGTGGTGGCGTCGGCCTGCTCGAATTTCTGGAACAGGCGCGGCAGCGCATCGGGCGCGATGCCGATGCCGGTGTCGTGCACCGAGAAGCGGATCATGTGCGTGTTCTTGCCAGCCGCCGCCGCGCCGGCCGGCTCCGCCGGCAGCTGGTCCTCGATCCGTCGCTCGACGTGCAGGCTGACCTGTCCGGCCGGGGTGAACTTGAAGGCGTTGCCGACCAGGTTGACCAGCACCTGGCGCAGGCGGGTCGGATCGCCCACCACGAAACGCGGCAGGTCCGGCGCCAGCGCGATGGCGAAGCCCACGCTGTGGGCGGCGGCCTGCTCCTCGAACAGGGCGGCGACGTTGCCGATCGCCGCGTCGAGACCGAAGTCGATGTTCTCGATCGTCAGCTTGCCGGCCTCGATCTTCGAGAAGTCGAGCAGGTCGTTGATGATCGCCAGCAGCGACTGGGCATTGGCCTGCCCGCGCTCGATCTGCTCGCGCGTGCTGTCCCTGAGCTGGCCGTCGCGCAGCGCGAAACCGAGCATGCCGATCACCCCGGCCAGCGGCGTGCGCATCTCGTGGCTCATATTGGCCAGGAACTCGGATTTCTGGCGCGCCGCGTCCTCCGCGCGGCGTGCGGCCATCTGCAGGCGCTGCTCGTTCTCGTGCAGGGCCTGGTTGGCTTCGGCCAGCTCGATGGTGTTGTGGCGCACCTCCTGCTCGCGCGCGCGCAACTCCTCGGTCTGGCGTTCGAGCAGGCGGTTCTGCAGCGCGATCTCCTCGGTGCGGCTGCTGACCAGGCGCTCCAGGCGCAGCTGCTGGCGGCGCAGGCTGCCCGTGCGCAGGCGGTAGCCGGCGACGGCGACACTGGCCAGGAACACGAGCGCCGTGACGCGGAACCACCAGGTTCCCCATACCGGCGGCTCGATCGTGATGGTCAGGGTAGCCGGCGTCTCGCTCCAGACGCCGTCCTTGTTCGCCGCACGCACCCGGAACACGTACTGGCCGGGATCGAGGTTGGTATAAGTGGCGAAGCGCTTGCCGGCGTCGGCGTTGACCCACTGCTGGTCGAAGCCCTCCAGCTTGTAGGCAAAGCGGTTGCGCTTCGGCGCGGCGTAATGCAGGCCCGAGAATTCGATCGAGAACACCGAGTGCTTCGACGACAGCGTGATCGCGTGCATGTCCTCCACCGGCCCGTCGAGCAGCTCCGGCCAGGCCTGCTGCACCGGGCGGTTGAAGATCTGGAAACCGGTGATGACTGCGCGCGGCGCGATGCGGTTGTAGCGCAGCGCGCGCGGGTCGAAAGCGGTGATGCCGTTGAAGCCGCCGAAATACAGGGCGCCGTCGGGGGCGCGCGCCGCCGCGGCGTCGAAATAGGCGCCGTCGATGGTGCCGTCGGCCGCCGTGTAGCTGCGCCAGTTGCCCGTGGCCGGTTCGAAGCGCGACAGGCCGTTGGTGGTGCTGACCCAGATCGCCCCATCGAGGTCTTCCAGCATGGCGGCCACCGCGTCGTCGACCAGGCCGTCGCGCACGGTGTAGCGCACGAAGCTGACCGAGCCGTCGGCGGCCGTCACCATCTTGTTCAGGCCGACCGCGGTGCCGACCCAGACGTTGCCGGCGCGGTCTTCCATCAGGTAGTGGATCTCGTCGTGACTGAGGCTGGTGGGGTCGTACTGGTCGTGCCGGAAATGGCGGAAGCGCCCGCTGGCGCGGTCGAGCAGGTCCAGGCCGTGGAAGGTGCCGACCCACAGGCGACCGCGCCGGTCTTCCAGCACCGGACGCACCATGTTGTCGGACAGGCTGGCCTGGCGCGCCGGATCGTGACGGTAGCTGGTGATGCGGCGCGTGGCCGGGTCCAGCATGTGCAGGCCGCCCTGGGTCGCGATCCAGATCGCGCCGTCGCGCCCCAGCGACATCGCGCGCACCGCGTTGGCCTTGGCGTCGCCGGGAGCGAGCACCTGGCGCACGAAGCGCCCGGTCTTCGGGTCGAAGCTGGTGATGCCGGTGCGTCCGCCGACCCAGACCTGGCCCTGGCGGTCGCGCACCACGGCGTTGACGGCCGGGTCGATCAGGCTGTTCGGGTTGCCTGGCTCGTGGCGCCAGATGCGGTTCGGCCCGCTGGAGGACGGGTCGTACAGCTGCAGGCTGGTGGTCGCGGCGAGCCAGAGCTTGCCCGTGCCGTCGTTCTCGATCGCCTTGACGCGGTTGTCGGCGCTGAGGGCGCCGTCGCGCTCGCGCACGATGCGCGCAAAGCCGCCGCTGCCCAGGTCCACCCGCGACACGCCGGCATACCAGGTGCCGACCCAGAAGGTGCCGACGCGGTCGCGGTACAGGGCGGCGATGTGGTTGTCGGCCAGGCTGTGGCTGTCGGTGATGACCTGGCGGTGCGCATCGAAGCGCGCGCGCCGCGCGTCCCAGCGGTACAGGCCATCATCGTGGGCGCCGACCCAGACATGGCCCCTGGCGTCCTGGTAGAGGGCGCTGATCCAGGCGCGCGGGATACCGTCTTCCGGCCCGAAGTGCTGGCGCTGCCCGGCGCCGGGCCCGGTCAGCGGCATGCGCTCGAGCCCGCCCAGCGAGCCGATCCACAGCGCGTCCGAGGCGTCCAGCAGCAGCGCCTGCACCGCGTCGCGCCGGCCCTGGGAACCGATCCGGTGATGCTCGAAACCCGTCATCGCGGGCTTGAAGCTG
>DEKZ01000427.1 GCA_002354135.1 Massilia sp. UBA2709
TCCGAACGCCTGCCGCCACCAGGGCGCGGCAGGCGTTCGGATGGCGCGCGACGAAATCAAGACGTGCGCCCAGCGCCTTGCCGGGATGGTCGGGCCACACCTGGCTGCTGGGGGCGGCCAGGAAGCCGGCGCCGCCCAGCAGCGCGCGCCGGCTCCAGGGTTCGCCCGCGCAGAAGCCGTCCATGTGGCCGGCCTCGAGGTTCGGCGCCATCTGCGCTGGCGGCACCGTGACCAGGGTCGTCTCGCGCATGGGATCGATGCCGGCCGCGGCCAGCCAGTAGCACAGCCACATCGCGTGGTTCCCGGTCGGGAAGGTATGGGCGAAGGTATAGCGGCGCGGCGCGCGGCGCATCAGCGCGGCAAGGCCGGCGCCGTCCCGGGCGCCCTCTTCGGCCAGTGCACGGCCCAGCACGATGGCCTGGCCGTTCTGGTTCAGGTTCATCAGGACGGCCATGTCGCAGGGCGCCGAGCCCACGCCCATCTGCAGGCCATACAGCAGGCCGTAGAGGGCCTGGGCGGCGTCCAGTGTCCCGCCCGTCAAGCGGTCGCGCATCGCCGACCACGAGTGCTGGCGCTCGAGCGCCAGCTTGATCCCGTACTTCTCGTCGAAGCCCAGCACCGATGCCATCACCAGCGGCGCGCAGTCGGCCAGCGGCATGAAGCCGACCCGCAACGTCTCCTTCTCGGGCCGGTCCGATCCGCCCGCGTATGCGCCCTGTCCAGCCAAGCCTGTCATAAGCTTCCTTCGCTGCCGGAGCTAGCCCAGCAAGTCCTCGACGTCCAGGATCCGCTGTGCGATCTCGGCCAGTCTCATGTTCTTGTTCATCGCCATGCTGCGCAGGCGTCCGTAGGCTTCCTCTTCGCCCAGCCGGTGGCGCGCCATCAGCAGGCCTTTCGCGCGCTCCACCACCTTGCGCTCGGCCAGCTTCTGGCGCGTGTCGGCCAATTCGCCGAGCAGCTTCTGCTCGCGCCGGAAGCGCGCCAGCGCCACGTCGAGCACGGGCCGCACGCGCTCGGCCTGCAGGCCAGACACGATATAGGCCGAGACGCCGGCCTCCACCGCCGCCTCCATCGCCTGGGCGCTGTCGTCCTCGGTGAACAGGACGATGGCGCGGCGCGCATCGCGGGTGGCGATCACGATGTGTTCGAGCACGTCGCGCGCGTCCGATTCGCTGTCGGCGATGATCAGGTCGGGCTGCAGCTGGGCGATGCGCTCGGGCAGGAAGATATCCGGCGGCAGCGAAGCGACGATGTCGTAGCCCGATTCGAGCAGCCCGATGCGCAAGGCCGTGTTGCGCTGCGCACGCGCGGCGCAGGCCTGGTCGTCGCCCTGGCCGGGGTCGGCCGTGACGACGACCAGCCGCAACTTCGGCAACTTCGCTGGCTTGTCGGTGGAGGTCATGCCTGTTGCAATGCAAGAAGCGGGCCATGCCCCGTACATACGCTACGGTCGCAGTCGGGATATTCCTGAGTTAAATATCTGTTGGAGCCAAAGCAACAATACTATTCACAAAGCCTATCGCTGGCATCACAAACAGAAAGTTTATTTATGACACGGACCGTCCTATACTGCAACGCAACATCACACCAATCGAGAGGATGAATCATGGAAGCATTCGAATACCTGCCGGTCGCCATCGCCATCGTCGCCGTCGTGGCGCGCATCACCCTGTTCCTGCCGCGCCAGTCGAAAGGCGCCCGTCACGCAGCCTGAACATTGCGGCGCAGCAGCCGCATCTCCCTCCCTGGCGGCGTCAGTACATGCATCAGCGCGATGTAAGTACTTGCGCCGTCAGCATTTTTTAGCGCGGATAAATCCTCCGCGAATCTCCCCCGTCGCATGGTGGCTGAGCTAGAATGCATGCGCATTTTTCTAGCCAGAAAGCTATTTCGTTCACCCACCACCTATTCACGATGCGACTTCCTGCTCTTACGATCTTTGCCGCGTTCGCTGCCGCCCTGTCCGCCGCCGCCGCGGCAGCGCCGACGCCCGTCACCCTCGACCAGGCCATGGCCCACCCCGACTGGATCGGCAACCCCGCCGAACAGGCATGGTGGAGCTGGGACGGCAAGCAGGTCTACTTCAAGCAGAAGCGCAGCGGCTCCCAGTTGCGCGACACCTTCGAGGCGGTCCAGGGCGGCCAGCCGCGCCGCGTGCTCGATGCCGAGCTGGCGAAGCTCGACAGCCCGAACGTGGTCTACAACCGCGCCCATACCCGCGCCGTCCTGGTGCGCAACGGCGACCTGTTCGAGCGCGACCTGAAAAACGGCGCCCTGGTGCAGATCACGAAGGGCGTGAAGGCCGAAGACCCGCAGTTTTCCAGCGACGAGCGCGCGGTGCAGTTCCGCGTCGGCCACGAGTGGTTCAGCTGGGACCGCGCCAGCCGTGTGCAGGGCCCGGTGGCGCTGCCGCGCGCCGCAAAGGACCCGGCGGCGACGGATCCGGATGCGCTGCGCGACATGCAGCTGCGCCTGATCGCCACCCTCAAGCGCGCCAAGGACGACCGCGACGCGGCCCGCGCGCGCACTGAAGAAGAGCGCCGCGCCGATCCGACCCGCGCGCCGGGCCCGATCTACCTGGGCGACAAGGTCACCATCGAAGGCAGCGCCCTGTCCCCGGATGGACGCTGGCTGGTGGTGGTCACCGCGCCGAAAGGCGGCGACAAGGGCCGCGTCGGCAAGATGCCGCGCTACGTGACCGAATCGGGCTACGAGGAAACCGACGACGAGCGCACCCGCGTCGGCCGCAACAACCCGGCGCCGCATGCGCTGAAGCTGATCGACCTCGCCAGCGGCAAGGTCCAGGACATCCCCTTCGACAACCTGCCCGGCATCGCCACCGACCCGCTGGCCCAGTTGCGCGCCGCCGCCAAGCTCGATCCGCTCAAGGGCAACCGCCCGCTGCGCATCGCCGACCGCGCCGACGCCGTGCGCTGGACCGCGGACGGCAAGCAGGCAGCCGTGATGCTGCGCGCGGTCGACAACAAGGACCGCTGGATCGCCACCATCGACCTGTCGGCCGCCAAGCTGAAGCCCATGCACCGCCTGACGGACGAGGCCTGGGTCAACTACGACAACAGCGACTTCGGCTGGCTGCCGGACAACCGCACGCTGTGGTACCTGTCCGAGGAAAGCGGTTACTCGCACCTGTACACCATGGGCAGCGACGGCCAGGCGCGCGCGCTCACCAACGGCAAGTGGGAAGCCGGCGACGTCCAGTGGAACTATGAAGGCACGACCGCCTACATGACCTGCAACCGCAAGAACCCGGGCACCTACGAGGTCTGCGCGGTGAACGCGAAGAATGGCGCCACGAGCGAGGTGACCGGCCTGGAAGGCGTGGAGCGCTTCGCGCTGTCGCCGGACAACCGCAAGCTGCTGGTGCACTACTCCTCGAGCTACGTGCCGACCCAGCTGGCCACCGTGCCTGTCTCCGGTGGCGCGGCGGTCAAGCTCACCGACACCCGCACCGCCGAATACAAGGCGCGCGTGTGGATCCAGCCCGAGTACGTGGCCGTGCCCTCGAGCGACGGCGGCGACCCGGTGTGGTCCAAGCTCTACCGCCCCGCGAAGCTGGAGCCTGGCAAAAAATACCCGATCGTGATGTTCGTGCACGGCGCAGGCTACCTGCAGAACACCACCAAGCGCTTCCCGACCTACTTCCGCGAGCAGATGTTCCACAACCTGCTGGTCGAGCGCGGCTACATCGTGCTGGACATGGACTACCGCGCGTCGAAAGGCTATGGCCGCAACTGGCGCACCGCGATCTACCGCCAGATGGGCCATCCGGAACTGACCGACTACAAGGACGGCGTGAACTGGATGGTGAAGAACCTGCAGGGCGACCCACAGAACGTCGGCATCTATGGCGGCAGCTACGGCGGCTTCATGACCTTCATGGCGCTGATGCGCGCGCCGGAGATGTTCAAGTCCGGCGCCGCCCTGCGTCCGGTGACCGACTGGACCAGCTACAACCACGAGTACACCGCCAACATCCTGAACACGCCCGACCTCGACCCGCAGGCCTACAAGGTCTCCTCGCCGATCGAGTACGCCGAGAACCTGCGCGGCAACCTGCTGATCGGCCACGGCATGGTCGACGACAACGTGTTCTACCAGGACTCGGTGCGCATGGCCCAGCGCCTGATCGAGCTGCGCAAGGATAACTGGGAGCTGGCCAGCTACCCGCTGGAACGCCACGCCTACACCCAGCCGGAAAGCTGGTTCGACCAGTACCGCCGCATCTTCAAGCTGTTCGAACGTACGCTGAAACAGTAACGTTCAGTAACGAAGCGAGCGCCCTGCGGGGCGCTTTTTGTTTTACTGTTCGGTATGGCCCAGGCCGGCAGCGCCGGCCGGCATGGGCCTTCGCGCCAGCCTCTCACTTCCACGATCATGATGCCTGTCTTCGCCGCTTCCCCTACCCGCCTTGCCGTCTGCCTCGCCCTCGCCGCGCCGTTCGTGTCTCCCCTTCTGCATGCGCAGGAGGGAAAGCGGGACCAGGATCCCGGCTTCGTCGGCCTGCCGAACACCGGCACGATCGACGCCAGCCAGGTGGTCGCGACCCGGCATGGCGCCGCCGCACCGCGGGCCGTGCCGGGCGCCTCGCGCAAGGCCGCCATT
>DEKZ01000022.1 GCA_002354135.1 Massilia sp. UBA2709
CACAGGTGCCCACCCTACGAACCACAAAGGCAAAAACCTCGTGACAAAGCGGAAAAACCCGCCAGGCTTGAGCCGGGCGGGTTTTTCTTCCACTGTACTGCCTGCGCGGCCAGGGCCGCGCGCCAACCGGTCTATTAGGCCGACAGGGCTTTCAGAGCAGCAGCCAGGCGGCTCTTGTGGCGAGCGGCCTTGTTCTTGTGGATGATCTTCTTGTCAGCAATGCTGTCGATGGTCGACACGGACTGCTGGAAGATGGTGGTTGCAGCGGCCTTGTCGCCAGCCTGGATGGCTTTGCGGACGGCCTTGATTGCGGTACGCAGGGTCGAACGCTGAGCGCTGTTGTGTGCGTTTTGCTTAACTGCTTGACGAGCGCGTTTGCGCGCTTGTGCGGTATTTGCCATGGAATTTCCTAAATCGGGGTCAAGTTGCGTTTGCAAACATTAGCGAGTCAAACTGGCCCATTCCAGTGCCTGCCAAACATAAGTGTCTGCTAACAGAATTCAGTACAGCCCACGATTATAGCGAAGGAATCCCATCCGGGCAATTCATAATTCACTATTCTCGCCAGATGAGCGGTGTGCAGGGGTGTTGCCCAGCTATAATACCGCCCCATGAATCTGCTCAAGACCCTCGCTGCAATCTCCAGCATGACCATGGTGTCCCGCATCACGGGCCTGCTGCGCGAAAGTCTGTTCGCCGCCGCCTTCGGCGCCTCGAACTTCACCGACGCCTTCAACATCGCCTTCCGCCTGCCCAACCTCCTGCGGCGCCTGTTTGCCGAAGGCGCGTTCTCCCAGGCCTTCGTGCCCATCCTCACCGAATACAAGACCAAGCACGGCCAGGAAGCGACCAAGACCCTGGTCGACCACGTGGCGACCGTGCTGATCTGGGCGACCATGCTGACCAGTATCGTCGGCATCCTGGCCGCGCCCGTGCTGATCTACTGGATCGGCGGCGGCCTGCAGCGCGAGCCGGCCGCTTTCGACGCGGCCGTCGTGATGACCCGGATGATGTTCCCCTACATCGCCTGCATGGCTTTCGTGGCCATGGCCAGCGGGGTGCTCAATACCTGGCGCCAGTTCAAGATTCCGGCCTTCACGCCGGTGCTGCTGAACCTGTCCTTCATCTTCGCCGCCGTCGTGCTGTCCGACTATTTTGCCCAGCCGATCTATGCGATGGCGGTGGGCGTGTGCATCGGCGGCATCCTGCAGGTGGCGCTCCAGCTTCCTCCGCTGATCAAGCTCGGCATGCTGCCGCGCCTGTCGATCAATCCCTTCACCGGCCTGCGCGACGCCGGCGTGCGCCGCATGCTCGGCAAGATGGGGCCGGCCGTGTTCGCCGTCGCAGCGGCCCAGATCAGCCTCCTGATCAACACCACCATCGCCGCCAGCCTGGCGGCCGGCGCCGTCACGGCGCTGCAGTATGCGGACCGGCTGATGGAGCTGCCGACCGCCCTGCTCGGCGTGGCGCTGGGCACCATCCTGCTGCCGGGCCTGGCCAAGGCCAACACCGAAGGCGACAGCCAGGAATACTCCTCCCTGCTGGACTGGGGCCTGCGCCTGACCTTCCTGCTGTCGATTCCGGCGGCGGTGGGCCTGGCCACCCTGGCCACGCCGATGATCTCCACCCTGTTCCACTACGGCGCCTTCGACGCCCACGACGTGAACGCCTCGTCCCTGCCGCTGATGGCCTACAGCGCCGGCCTGCTCGGCTTCATCCTGGTCAAGACGCTGGCGCCGGCCTTCTTCGCGCGCCAGGAAGTGCGCACGCCGGTGAAGATCGCGGTCGGCACCCTGGTGGCGACCCAGCTGATGAACCTGGTCTTCGTGCCGCTGTTCGGCGTGGCCGGCCTGGCGCTGTCGATCGGCGTCGCCGCCTGCCTCAACGCCGCCCTGCTCTACCACGGACTGCGCCGCCGCGATATCTTCGTGCCGCAGCCGGGCTGGGGCGCCTTCTTCCTGAAGCTGGTCGTGGCCGTGTCGGTCATGGGGACGGTCGCCTGGTTCAGCCAGGTCCAGTTCGACTGGATCGCGCTGCGCGCCCAGCCGCTCCTGCGTGGCGGCATCCTGCTCGGGATCATCTCCCTGTGCGCCATCAGCTACTTCGGCGTGCTGGGCGCCCTGGGCTTCCGCCCGCGCGACTTCAAGCGTCGCGCGAAATAATCAACGTTCGCCGCGACGTCCCTCGCCTGGCGGCGGCTCGGCGGGCAGGGTCGGGACGGGAGCCGGCGCGGCTTCTTCCGGCTCCGGCTGGGCCGGCTCCTTGGTATCCTCAGGCTCCTTTTCGGGCTCCGCATTGTTTTCCGGCGGCGCCTCAGGCTCTTCGATGCGCGGCTCGGCCGGACCGGGCGGGGCCGGCGCCGGGAGAACCGTCGGCGGCGGCGGTTCCGCACCTGGCGCCGGGAACAGCGGCGCCGGTTGCCCGCTCGGCAGCGGATTGGGCTGCAGGTTCGGCTGCACGCCCGGCAGCCGCCCATTCGCCGCGCTCGCCCCGGTCCCGCTGGCGGTGAACTTCCACTCCGACAGGTGTTCCTTGTTCTCGAAATTCTGGAAGCGCGCATCGAAATTCGCCAGCTTCAGCGGCTGCGCCTGCGACAGGCTGTACACCGCCAGGACGCCCACCTGGTCGCCCTGGTAGACGATGCCCCACTCCTGCCTGCCCGTCACCGGATCGACGTAGATCTTGCGCAGGTGCCGGCGCGTGCCGGGAAAGCGCGGGTCCTTGAGCAGGTCCTGCATGGTCGGCGGCGCGGTCGGATAGCCGCGCGGGGTGGCGGCGGCATAGCTGCGCAGGGCTTCGCTGTACTCGGCCCCGATCTCGAGCAGCTCCTGCTCGGCGGCGGC
>DEKZ01000152.1 GCA_002354135.1 Massilia sp. UBA2709
GCGCAACGAGGGCCTGGGCCGCGCCTTGAACATCGGCCTGGACCTGGCGCGCGCACCCCTGGTCGCCTACCTGCCGAGCGACGACCTGTACTACCGCGCGCACCTGGCCGGGCTGGCCGCGCTGCTGGAGCAAGACGAGGGCGCGGTGCTGGCGGTCGCGGGCATGCGCCACCACTACAACCGCGAGAGCGCGGGCGCCTTGCCCGGACTATGGCCGCAGCTGGTGCAGTGCATGCACCGGCGCTGCGCGCTGCGCTGGACCGAACGCGCCGAACTCGAATCCGACGACCTGGACCGCCTGTTCTGGACCCGCCTGCGCGCGCGCGGACGCGTCGTCCAGGGCGGCGCCGTCAGCTGCGAATGGGTCGACCATCCCGACCAGCGCCACAAGCTGATGCAGGAACCCGAGGGCGGCCTCAACCCTTTCCGCCAGCGCTACCGCGTGAACGGGCCGCTGCGCTTTCACTCCTCGAAGGGCAATGCCGTCGACGAAGCGGCGCAGTACCGGACGGTGCGGCCGCAGGCGGGCGCGCAGGTCGGTACACCTGGGGCAGGCGGCGGTCTGAAGATCCTGCTGGTCGGCGAACTGGCCTACAACGCCGACCGCGTGCTGGCGCTGGCCGGCCAGGGGCACGCCCTGTACGGCCTCTGGATGCGCCGCCCGTATTGGTACAACACGGTCGGGCCGCTGCCTTTCGGCCAGGTGGAGGACCTGCCGTACCCCGGCTGGCGCGAGGCGCTCGCGCGCCTGCAGCCCGACATCATCTATGGCCTCCTGAACTGGCAGGCCGTGCCCTTCGCGCACGAGGTGATGCTGGCCACGCCCGGCATTCCCTTCGCCTGGCATTTCAAGGAAGGCCCCTTCATCTGCCTCGAGAAGGGGACCTGGCCGCTGCTGGTCGACCTCTACCGCCGCGCCGACGGGCGCATCTTCAGCAGCCCGGAAATGCGCGACTGGTTCGACACGGTCGTCCCCGGGCTGTCGCGCACGCGGCCCTCGCACGTGCTCGACGGCGACCTGCCGCGCCAGGCCTGGTTCGCGGGCGAGCGCACGGCCCTGCTGTCGGCCGGCGGGAACGCGCTCCACACCGTGGTGCCGGGCCGCCCGATCGGCCTGCATCCGCACACCGTGGCCGCGCTGGCGGAGCAGGACCTGCACCTGCACTTCTATGGCGACTACACCCAGGGCCAATGGCGCGACTGGATAGACAGGACGCGCGCGCTGGCGCCGCGCCACCTGCACCTGCACCCGAACGTCGACCCGGACCGCTGGGTGGCCGAATTCTCGCGCTACGACGCCGGCTGGCTGCACGCCTTCGAGAGCGCCAACGGCGGCGAGCTGCGGCGCGCCAACTGGGACGACCTGAATTACCCGGCGCGCCTGGCGACCCTGGCCGCAGGCGGCCTGCCGATGATCCAGCGCGAGAACGGCGGCGCCATCGTCGCCACCCAGGCGTTGGCGGAGAAGCTGGGTATCGGCGTGTTCTACCGGACGATCCCGGAACTGGCGGAACGCCTGCGCGACCGCCACGCCATGGCCGCCACGCGCGAACGCGTGCTGGCCGCGCGCGCGGAATTCTGTTTCGATACCCACGCGCCGGCGCTGGTCGACTTCTTCCGCAGGGTGATCGCGAGCGGCGGCGCGGGGAGCCGGAAGTCCGCCTAGGGTGGGCCTGACCATGCGAGGGGGGCGCCAAAAAAAACGGCGCGAGCCTTTGCGCTCGCGCCGCCGCCGGCAATCACCGCCACACACGGTGGCGCCGGCTCAGTACGACATTGGCACCCGCAGCATCAGCGTCACGTCCGGCGTGTCGCGGGTGAGGCCCGCGCCGACCGCCACGCTGAGCGTCTTCTTGTCGCTCAGGCGGTAGGAATAGCCGATCAGGAGCGTGCCGAGCTGGGTGCGCACCGAGCCCGGCACGGCGCGGCCGGCCTGCTTGGTGCGGCCGACGGAGTTGTGGTCGTAGCCGACGCTGAACGAGGCCTTGTCGTTCAGCGCCAGGCCCATGCCGAAATTGAAGCCGAACACGCCGCCCGGCGCGACTTCGCCCAGCGGCTCCTTCTCGCCGCCCAGCACGGTGCGCTCCACATTGCCGCGCTTGAAGTTGTGCAGGTAGCTGAAACTGCCGAAGAACACCGCCGGGTCGGACGGGAACAGCCAGGTCAGGCTGGGCTGCAGCGAATAGAAGCCCGAGCCGGTCGGCAGTTCCAGCGGCAGGCCGCTGCCGGTGACGTTCTCGCCGATGCAGCGGCGCGTGCAGTCGGTGATGACTTCGAAGGGGTCCTTGCCGGTGCGCGACTTGAAGCGCAGCCCGCCGATGAAGAAGGGCTTGTCGACGCCGCCGTCGTTGAGCTGGTAGCGGGCCGCCAGTTCGACGTCGCCCACGGCGTGGCCGCTGGTCTCGAAAGCGCGTTCGACCGCGGTGCCGGTGAAGACTTCGCGGCTGACGGTGGCGTCGCTGCGGTAGACATAGGGCAGCTTGGCCTCGACCTCGAAGCGGTTGGTGAGGCCGCGGCGCAGGGTGACACTGGCGGTGGTCGTGTTGCGCTTGACTTCGCGCACGTCGACCAGGCCGATCAGGAGGGCCGGGATGACCGTGTAGCCGACCAGGGCCACGCGGTTGCTCGAGGAGTAGCCGTACTGGATGGCCGGCTCGAACACGTACTTGCCGCGCGGCGTGAGCACGCCCGGCTGCTCGAAGATCGGCGCCACCTCGGGCGTGCGGCTTTCCGGCGCGCGG
>DEKZ01000291.1:0-1070 GCA_002354135.1 Massilia sp. UBA2709
TGGCTGCGCCGCGCCGCCGACAACGGCCTGCCCGAAGCCCAGTTCGCCCTGCTCGAACAGAGCTGGGAGGGCGGCCAGTGGGACGACTACCTCGAGCGCGCGCTGCCGCTGGCGCGGGCGCTGGCCGAAGGCGGCGCCACCACCCACACCCAGCGCCTCACGCCGGGCGAAGTAGGGCTGCTGTCGCGGGTAGCACGCCTGCTCGAACGCGGCGTCGGCGGCGGCGGCAACGCCGCCGAACTGCACACCTTCTGGGAGCTGGCCGCGGCCGAGAACGACCGTCATGCCCAGCTCGCCATGGGCCTGTGGTATGCGCGCATGCAGGTCGACGGCACCCGGGTTACGGGCGGCGCCGGTGCGGCGAATTTCAAGAAGGCGATCCGCTGGCTGCTGCTGGCCGGCGAGCAGGGCCTGGCCGAGGCCTGGTATGCGCTGTCGCGCATCTATGTGAAGCCCGAATTCTCGCAGCGTAACGTGGCCGATGCCCAGCGCTACCTCGAACGGGCGGCGGAAATGGGTTATCGGGTGGCCCAGCTCGAATGCGGCAACAATGCCTGGCGCGCCCGCCGCGAGAACGAAAACAACGACGTGCGCGCGGTCTACTGGCTGCAGCAGGCCGCGGCAGGAGGCTGCCCCGACGCCGCTGCCNNCCGCGCCTGCTCGACGCGCTGCACACCGAAACCGGGGCGCTGCTGGGTTGCGCGATCGACCTGTCGGCCCATCCGCTGCTGGCGGCCAGGCTCGAACTGGCGGCCCTGTTCGGGCTCAGCCGCGCTGAGGCCCTGCTGCTCGACGTCCACGCGGCCGACCAGGGTCACTGCCTGGTGATCGACATCCGCGCCAGCTACGGACGCAGCAAGCGGCGCCTGGTCATGATCGAGACCGCGCACGAACGCCAGGCGCTCGACCGCATCGTGCAATTGTTCGAGAACGTGGATTGCGGCCCGGGTGGACCGGAAGGAAATTACCGGCAGCGCCTGTACCGCCTGCGCACGGTGGTGGCCGATGTCGCCCAGGTCGCCCAGCCGGGCGGACCGCCGGCGCCGCGTGGCCGCACCGCCTTCGGCTTG
>DEKZ01000291.1:1117-1630 GCA_002354135.1 Massilia sp. UBA2709
ACCGCCTTCGGCTTGGCGGCCTGAGCAGGCAAAGTCGGCTGATTTGCCGGCCCACGGTTCACAGGCCGACAGGTCGCAGGCTGACGGTTCGCAGACCGATAGTTCGCACGCCGGCAGTTCGCGAGCTGACTGTTCACAACTGCCCGTTCGAACGCGGGCAGCGCGCAGATTGATAGCCCGCAGATTCACAGCGCGCAGATTTACAGCTCGATCTCGCCTTCGAACACGGTGACCGCCGGCCCGCTCAGGTAGACCGGTTCCCCTTCGCCGGCCCAAGCAATCGACAACTCTCCGCCGCGCGCCGAGACCCGCACCGGCGAGTCGAGCAGGCCGCGCCGGATGCCGGCCACGACCGCGGCGCAGGCGCCGGTGCCGCAGGCCAGGGTTTCACCGGCGCCGCGTTCGTACACGCGCAGCTTCACGTGCTGGCGATTCACCACCTGCATGAAACCGGCATTCACGCGCTTCGGGAAACGCGGGTGCTGCTCGACTTGCGGACCGAGCTCGGCGACC
>DEKZ01000291.1:1676-2950 GCA_002354135.1 Massilia sp. UBA2709
TGCGGACCGAGCTCGGCGACCGGAGCATCGTCGACATCCTCGACCGTCTGCACGGCGTGCGGATTGCCCATCGAAACCACGGACACGAACACGGTGTGCTCGGCGCCTGCCTGGCGCAGCGAGAGCGGCCACAGCGTGTCCCGTCCCTCCGGACGGCCAGCGAGGCCCGCGCTGTCGAAGGGCACGGCGGCCGGTTCGAGCACCGGCGCCCCCATGTCGACCGTCACGCTGCCGTCGTCTTCCAGGCGCGGCTCGATGATGCCGGCCATGGTCTGGACGCGGATGCTGCGCTTGTCGGTGAGGCCTTTCTCGCTGACGAAACGAACGAAAGCGCGCGAACCGTTGCCGCACTGCTCGACTTCGCCGCCATCGCTGTTGAAGATGCGGTAGCGGAAGTCGCAACCCGGCTCAAACGGGCGCTCGACCACCAGGATCTGGTCGGCGCCGACGCCGAAGCGGCGGTCGCCCAGGTGGCGCCACTGCGCCGTGCTGAAGTCGATCTGCTGGTTGATGGCGTCGATCACGACGAAGTCGTTGCCCGCGCCGTGCATCTTGGTGAACTTGAGTTTCATTCTATATATCAGTCGTACAGGGAAGGCTCGCCCGGCGGACGGGTCTTGAAGCGTTTATGGGTCCAGAAGTATTCGGCCGGCGCCTCGCGCACGCGCTCTTCGATGAAAGCGTTCATGCGGCGCGTGGCCTCGACCATGTCGGTGCCCGGGTAATTTTCCCATGCCGGGTAGAAGCGCACCCGCCAGCCCTGGTAGTTCGGCAGGAAGGTCGCCACCACTGGGATGACTTTCGCGCCGGTGGTCGCGGCGATGCGGCCGAGGGCAGTGAGCGTCGCGGCCGGCACGCCGAAGAAGGGCACGAATTCGGCATCCTTCTCGCCGAAGTCCATGTCCGGCAGCATGAAGTAGGGCAGGCCGTCGCGCAAGGCGCGCAAAATCGGCTTGATGCCTTCCTTGCGCGTGACCAGGCGCACCGGGCCATAGCGTTCGCGGCCATGGCGCAGCAATTTATCGAAGGCTTCATTCTTCTGCGGCACGTACATGCTGCACACGGGGATCACGCGCGAAGCGACGCCGGCCACGTCCAGGCACACGAAGTGCGGACACAGCAGGATGGTGGGGCCGGCTTCCATTTCGGCCTGCGGCACCGCCGGCTCGACCTGGATCAGGCTGCGCACGCGTTCTTCCGGCGCCCACCACAGGATCGAACGCTCGAAGATGCTGCGCGAATAGCCCTGGAAATGGCGGTAGGCGATGTCGCGC
>DEKZ01000291.1:2962-3468 GCA_002354135.1 Massilia sp. UBA2709
GGCTGCCGACGGCTTCGCCGAAACGCCCGAGCACGGGCAGTGGCAGCCAATGCAGCAGCCACATGAATGCAATGGCGATCCTCATGCGACGGCCTCGGCTTCCGGCGCGTCCACCCCCTGCGGTTGCTTGTAGCGGTTATAGCTCCAGAAATACTGGGCCGGGCAACGCGCGATCAATTGTTCCATCGCGCGGTTGATGCTGGCTGCCTGTTCGGCCGCGCTGCCCGTCAGCTCGCCTTCGAAAGGCACGAAGCGCACGACATAGCCACGGCCTTGCGGCAGGCGCTCGGCGTAGACCAGCAAGATGTCGGCCTTGCCCAATTGGGCCAGCTTGGCCGGCAGCGTCATGGTGTAGGCGTTGCGCCCGAACCACGGCGCCCAGACGCCTTCGCCTTCCTGTGGCACCTGGTCGGGCAGCAGGCCGATCGGCTGGCCGCTTTTGAGGGTCTTGGCCAGGATGCGCACGCCCGACAGGTTGGCCGGGGCCAGGTGCAGGTTGTGGCGGG
>DEKZ01000008.1:0-222 GCA_002354135.1 Massilia sp. UBA2709
CTGGGCCCAGCATGCGCTGTGGCCGGGCGCCGGTCCGGCGGCAAGGCTGGGCGGCACTTCGCTCGTGCTCGAGCAACCGCGCCTGGCCGAGGATGGACGCCTGGGCATCGCCGGTGGCACCCGCGCCGAGGCACATCCGGCCTGGCTGCTGCACGATCCACGCTGGCAACAGGCCGGCTTCGACGACTGGAGTACCTTGCGCACGGCCGTCGCGGCGAGCGC
>DEKZ01000008.1:450-821 GCA_002354135.1 Massilia sp. UBA2709
GCGCGCGCCTGGAACGCGGCGGGCAGGGGCTGCTCGAACCGGTCAGCCTGGTCGTCGAACGCGACGGCCGGGTGCATCCGGTCTCGCTCGACTTCGACGCCGGTCCACCCCGTCCCTCGCTGGCGGCGCGCCTGTCGCGCATGATTCGGGGCCGCACCGCTCCCGCGGCCGCGCGCGCCGCGCAAGCGCATTCCGAGGTATTGCACGCCATGCTGGCACAGCTCGAACGCAAGGCCATGAGCGGCCACCTGCACCTGGCGGGCCGCGACGACGAGCTGCATGCCCTGCGCCGGCCCCTGCTCGCGCTCGGCCTGGATACCCCGGCCGGGCTGCTGGAACGCTACCTGGCGGCGCCGGACATCGGCGGCGCG
>DEKZ01000008.1:868-13419 GCA_002354135.1 Massilia sp. UBA2709
TTCGGCGACGGCGCGGGCGCCTTGGCGCGCGGCGGTGGCGGCGCCGGCCAGTCGCGCATGCGTTCGGCCGGATAATGCCGCAGGAAGCTATGCGCCATCTCCATGCTGGAGCAGGCCAGCCAGTCCTCGACCTCGTCCTGCGGAACGATCACCAGCGAACGCTTCTCGTCGCCCGGCTTGTGCATGCGGCGCATCAGTTCGTGTTCGTCGGCGTTGATGGTGATCTGGGTGAAGGAAGACTGGATACTGCCATCCGGCTCCTGCCAGTCGCGCCACAGTCCGGCCACGAAGAAGATCGATTCGTCCGCCATGCCGATCGCATGCCGCACCGCGCGCCCGCTCTCGTAGCAGGGTTCGTAGAACCAGGCCATCGGCACCGCACACAGCTGCAAGCGGCGCCAGGCCGGGGCGAACGAGCGCCGCTCGACCAGCGACTCGGCGCGCGCATTCATGGTGTCGAAGGGCTTGATCTCGGGCGGGATGTGGCGCCGCGGGACCATGCCGTAGCTCGCCAGGCAGGCTTGCGGCCGCCGGTCGGGTCCCGCGCGCAGGATGGGCGCGGCATAGTCCTTCCAGGTTTCTTCTGGCCAGCGCCAGTCGGCCGGCAGGTCGCTGAAGGCGCCCAGGCTGCCGGAATTGCCGAACTGCTCGGGCGTGGGTGGACGGTAGTTGACGCACATGGGACGAACCGTATCAGAAACCTTCGAACACGGTGTCGAGGTGGGTGACGTTCGGAGGAGCGTCGAAGCAGTGGCCGACCAGGCGCCGCCACTCCTGGAAGTCGTCGCTGCCGCGGAAGTGGACATTGTGGTCGTCGACCGTTTCCCAGCGCACCAGCAGGCGGTAGGCGCGCGGGTTCTCGATGCCGCGCTGGAGCTGCATGCCGGCGCAGCCGCGGGCGCGCCGGAACAGCGGCGTCGCCTTGCGTACGCCGGCTTCGAATTCGGCTTCCATGCCGGGCTTGATCAACAGTTCCGCACTCTCGAGCACCATCGGAGGTCCTTTCCCTGGAAACGGCGCGGGGGGCGCCTGAACGGGATTATGCCACGCGTGGCGCCATGCTCAGGCAAGCGCCAGCGCAGCTTGCGCGCGCACGGGCGCCGCGCGGCCCACCTGCGGGCCACCGTGCTGCGCCTCCCGGATCTTGAACACGCTGACGGTGTCGACCAGGCCGTCCGACTGCTCGCGCAGGGACTGGGCGGCTGCGGCGGCCTCCTCGACCAGCGCGGCGTTCTGCTGGGTGACCATGTCCATCTCGCCGATCGCCTGGTTGATCTGTTCGATGCCGCGCTCCTGCTCGCCGCTGGCGGCCGAGATCTCGGCCATGATCTCGTTCACCTGGCGCACACTCTGCACCACACGGTCCATGGTGGCGCCCGCTTCGCTGACGAGCTGGCTGCCGATTTCCACCTTCTCGACCGAATCGGCGATCAGGTCCTTGATTTCCTTTGCCGCATTGGCCGAGCGGTGCGCCAGGCTGCGCACCTCGGATGCGACCACGGCGAAGCCCCGTCCCTGCTCGCCCGCCCGGGCGGCTTCGACTGCGGCATTGAGCGCGAGGATATTGGTCTGGAACGCGATGCCATCGATGACGCCGATGATATCGACGATCCTCTTCGACGACGCATCGATGAAGCGCATCGTCTCGACCACGCGCGCGACGACCTCGCCGCCCTGCGTGGCGATCGCCGAAGCGCCGGCCGCGAGCGCATTGGCCTGGCGCGCGTTCTCGGCGTTCTGCTTGACGGTCGCGGTCAGCTCTTCCATCGAGGACGCGGTCTCCTCCAGCGCACCGGCCTGCTGCTCGGTGCGCGACGAGAGGTCGAGGTTGCCTGCCGAGATCTCGCCTGCCGCAGTGGCGATGGCGTCGGTTCCGCTGCGGACCCGCGCGACGATCGCCAGCAGGCTGTCGTTCATGGCGCCCAGGGAGCCGAGCAGCTGGCCTGTCTCGTCGCGCGAATGCACGGTGATGGAGCTGGTCAGGTCGCCGGCGGCAACGGTTTGCGCAAGGGCGACGGCTTCGTTCATCGGCTTCGTGATCGAGCGTGCGCTGAGCCAGGCAATGCTTGTGGCCGCCAGCAGGGCCGCCAGGCCAAGGCCGAGCAGGACCCGGTGCGCCGCATCGTAGGAGGCATTCGCGGCCTGCTCTTCCTGCCTGTTGATCTGCTCCTGGTAGGCCAGCAGCGCATCGATGGTCGCCATCCATGTATTGACGGCAGGCGCCACCACTTCCGTCAGGTGCTTCACGCCGGCTTCGAGCTCGTTGTTCCTGCCATATCGGCGCACGAGCTCGAACTGCGGCAAGGCTATCGACTCGGCAGCCGCCACCTTCGCCAGGAGGTCCTTCCCCTGGTGCGAACGGACGCGCTCCTGCAACACGGCCATCGCCCGTGCATATTTTTCAGACGCGGCGCCCATGCGCGCATCCGCCTGCTGCATCGCCTGGGCGTCCGTGACCAGGGTCAGGTCGCGCACGGCAATGGCCAGCTGGCGCTCGGCGTCGCGCAGGGTGGTCACCGCCCCGATCTTCACGTTGTTGTCGTTGACGATCTCGTTGACTGTGTCGCGCATGCCGGACAGCGCACTCAGGCCGGTCGCCAGGACAGCCACCATCAGGACGACGACGATGCCGAAGCCCAGGGCCAGGCGCTGGCCGATTTTCAGATGTTTCATTGTTCGATGAGAGTTGGAGGTTTGCCGTCGGCCTGATGGGCGACAGCCGCGAAATGCCGGCTTTGATGAAGCAAGCAAAAAAATCGGACGCCGCACGGTGGATTCGCGCCGCGAATTTGCCGATTTTAAGTGGTGAGAGTTACGACGAGTCAACTTTCACGGCGCTTTCCATCAAAAAGGCCGAATTGACAAGAAACTGTTGGAGTCAGGCAACAAGATGAGACATTCCAGGGCGAATGTTCACAATTGCGGCGCGATGCGGTCCGGGCCGGCCGCGCGCTTGGGCCCGGCGCACCTGTACATGCACGCCGGGCCCGGGCCTCTGGAAGCCGACTAGAAGTGGTACTGGGCCTTGATCATCGGCGTACGCGCCGTCGCACCGGGGATGGTGCGGCTGTCGTTGCCGAACTTGTTCTTCCAGTACTGGTAGGCCACACCCGCCCGGAAGCGTTTGTGCTTGGCATCGAACAGGACACCGACGTCGAGCATCAGCTGCATGTCGATATTGGTCTCGGTCGCGGTGTCGCGCCCGAACTCGTTCTTGCCCTTGGCGCCGATCACGTTTGCATAGCCTTCGAACGACAGCCTGTTTGATGCCAGCGGGAAGGCCCATACCACGCCCAGCATCGGGTGGGTGTCGTAGCGGTAGCGCGGCGTGGCGATCCCGGTGAAGCTGCTGTAGGGCGCGTTGCTCTCCCACAGGCCGTAGATGCCGACGTTCAGCATGCCCGGCACGTCGAACATGAAGGTCGGGCCGGCCACCACCATCCGCTTCTTGGAGTTGTAGCCTGCGTCGTTCTTGGTATTGACGTCGAAGCCCAGGGTCAGCCCGGCGTCGCGCAGGGGCCCGAAGCGCAGCGGCGTGCCGCCGACCTTGCCCCACTCGAGCGTATGGCGGTACACCAGGTAGAACTCCTGGGCGCCCGAGGACGCGCCTTTCGAGGACGGATCGGTCTTGTCGGACAAGAGCACGTCCAGGTTCGCGAAGTTGGTCCCGTACTTGTAGCCGCTGACGTGGTTCAGCTGGATGATGTCCTTGCGGATGTCGTTGGCATTGAAGGGCTCGGCGAAGCGCTTGCCGGTGCGGTAGCCGATCGAAGTGTCGCTCCAGTCGGCCGCCTGGACCGAGACGGCCGACCCGGCCCCGCCGGCGGCCAGCGACATGGCGACGATGTTCAGGATGGCGCGCTTCATGCTTTGCTCACTTGGGCAACGGAATGCTCCATGCCGCCATGTTCTTCATGGCTCGCGGCCGGCATGTCGCGCGTGCCGTTGAAGAACAGGTTGAGCGTCACCGCGGCCACCGCGGTCAGCAGGATGCCGGATTCGAGCAGCGGATGCAGGTTGTGCGACATCTGCTGGGCCCAGCGCGGCGCCACCAGCGGGATCAGGCCGAAGCCGATCGACAGCGCGACGATGTAGAGGTTGAAACGGTTGCCCTGGAAGTCCACGCGGGTCAGGATGCGGATGCCGGCTGCCGCCACCATGCCGAACATGACCAGCCCGGCGCCGCCCAGCACGAACTGGGGAATCGCCTCGACCAGCGCCGCCATCTTCGGCAGCATGCCGAGGACGATCATGATGATGCCGCCCGCCACGCAGACCCAGCGGCTTTTCACGCCGGTGACGGCGACCAGGCCGACGTTCTGCGAGAAGCTGGTGTGCGGGAAGGTATTGAAGACGCCGCCGATCAGGGTGCCGAGGGCGTCGGTGCGCAGCCCGGCCGCCAGCTGGGCCTGGTCGATCTTCTTGCCCGTCATGTCGGACAAGGCCAGGAACATGCCGGCCGACTCGATCATGACGACCACCATCACGACGGTAAGCGTGAGGATCATGACGATGTCGAAAGTCGGCATGCCGAAGGCGAAGGGCGTGACCAGTTCGAACCAGTTGGCCTTGCCGACTTTGTCGAAGTGCATCTTGCCGGCGGCGTAAGCCACGCTGCAGCCGGCCACGATGCCGAGCAGGATGGAGATGTTGCAGACGAAGCCGCGCCCATACTTGACCAGGCCCAGCACGACGACCAGCACGAAGGCCGCGATCGCCATGTCGTCCAGGGCACCGTAGGCCGGGTTGGGCGTCATCGGGACCGGCCCGGCCAGCTTCAGGGCCGGCGCCGCGACGGTTTCGGGCATGGCCGCAGCCGAAGCGGCGGCAGCCGCCTTGGCATCATCGACCATGGTCGCCAGGCGCGCCACGTCGACGGTCTGGGCCGCCGAATCCGGGCCGCCCATGGCCCAGCCGACCCCGACCCGCATCAGGCTGACACCGATGACCAGGATGATGGTGCCGGTGACGACCGGCGGAAAGAAGCGCAGCATGCGGCTCATCAGGGGCGCGATCAGCACCGCCAGCAGGCCGGCGCCGATGCCGGCGCCGAAGATGGCCCGGGCGCCGTCGACCCCGGGGACGGCATTCGCGATCGCCACCATCGGCCCGACCGCGGCAAAGGTCACGCCCATCATGACCGGCAGCCGGATGCCGAACCACGAGCCCAGCCCGAAGGACTGGATCAGGGTCACGAGGCCGCAACAGAACAGGTCGGCCGAGATCAGCATCGTGACCTCCGCCGGCGAGAGTTTCAGGGCGCGGCCCACGATCAAGGGTACGGCGATGGCGCCGGCGTACATCACCAGTACGTGCTGCAGGCCGAGTGCGCTCAATCTCCCGAGCGGCAGTCGCTCGTCCACCGGATGGCGGCTGTTTTGTTTCATGCTTGTCTCCTGATTATTATTGACGTAAGTCTGCAACCAAAGAATGCATGCTGCTTGCCGGGCGAGGGCCAGGCAGTACCGCGCGCGGTACCGGCCCGCCATCCGGTGGGGCCAGGCGCTTATTCGACCTGGGCGCCCTCTTCGTACCAACGCTTGAGCAAGTCCCGCTCTCCGGCGGTGATCTGGGTAGCGTTATTCAAGGGCATGACCTTCAGCACCACGGTCTGCTGATACATCTGCTGCGCGTGGCGCTTGATCGAGGCCGGGGAATCGAAGGCAATGCCCTTGCTCGCCATCTGGGCCGAGTGGCACATCGCGCAGCGCTGGTCGATCACGCCCTTGACCTGCTGGAAGCTGACCGTGTGGGCGGTCGCGCCGCCGGCGGTGGCTGCCGAGGGGGCTGCCGCTGCTGCGCCGCCGGCCGGGGCGGCAGCCTGGGGTGCCGAGGCCATCACCGGGACCACCGGCTCGGGCTTCGGCGTCAGCCAGACCACCATCGCAACCAGGGCCGCCACGCCGGCCATCGCATGTTCCCAGGGTACGCGCTTGCCCTGCACCAGGGCCTTGTGGCGGGCCACGAAGCTGTGCCGCACCAGGGCGCCGGCCAGCATCAGCAGCACCAGCACGACCCAGTTATGCTCGCCCGAGTACAGCCAGCCGTAGTGATTCGAGAGCATGGCGATCAGCACCGGCAGCGTGAAATAGGTGTTGTGCACGCTGCGCTGCTTGGCGCGCCAGCCGTAGATCGGGTCGACCGGCTGGCCGGCCTTGAGCTGGGCCACGACCTTGCGCTGGCCGGGAATGATCCAGAAGAAGACGTTCGCGCTCATCGCGGTGGCGAGCATGGCGCCCACCAGCAGGAAGGCGGCGCGGCCGGCGAACAGCTGGCAGGCCAGCCAGGCGGCGAAGACGACAAAGGCGAACACGCAGGCGCCGACGATCAGGTCGCCGTTCTTCTTGCGTCCGAAGGTGCGGCAGATGATGTCGTAGACGAACCAGAACGCCACCAGGAAGCCGAGTGCGGCGGCGACGGCGGCGCCGGAGGACCAGTCGTGCACCGTGCGGTCGACCATGAAGGTGCCGGCGTTGAACAGGTAGAGCACCGTGAACAGGCCGAATCCGGACAGCCAGGTGGCATAGCTCTCCCAGTAGAACCAGTGCAGGTTCTCGGGCATGGCCTTCGGGGCCACCAGGTATTTTTGTGGATGGTAGAAGCCGCCGCCGTGCACGGCCCAGAGCTCGCCGTCGACGCCCTTCTGCACCAGGTCCGGTGCGGTCGGCTTGTTCAGCGAGTTATCGAGAAAGACGAAATAGAAGGATGCGCCGATCCAGGCGATCGCCGTGATGACGTGGGTCCAGCGCAGCAACAGGTTGACCCAGTCGAGCAGGTAGGTGTCCATAAAGCCTCGAGCGAAAAGAGAGTACGGCGTCCAAGACGCTGTACTGTCCCATCACCACAGCGGGCTCTGTGAGGGGCGATCATCGCAACCATCGGCGGCAGACTGGGCCAGCATGCCGATGCGCTCCGCGGCGACAAATCAACTGTATACGATCCTGCTAAGTTTGCATAACAGTTTTTTATGTTTTTATTACTTAGGAGCCACGGTAGGTCGAGTAGGCCCAGGGGCTCACCAGGAGCGGCACGTGGTAGTGGCCGGCCGCGTCGGCGATGCCGAAATCGATCGGCACCTCGTCGATGAAGGCCGGTTCCGGCAGCGCGGCGCCGCGCGCGCGGAAGTAGCGCGCCACCGAGAACACGAGGCGGTAGCGCCCGGCAGCCATGCTGGCTGCATCGAGCAGCGGGCCGCCGTCGGTGCGGCCGTCCGCGTTCAGTTCGACGGTCTTGATGGTGGTGGCGGTGGCGGCGGCGCCGGCGCCGTCGATCCGTTGCAGCTCGACGCGCATGCCGGCGGCCGGGCAGCCGTGCATGAGGTCGAGCACGTGGGTGCTGAGGTGTCCCATAAGTCTCCTTTATCTGAATGGGCCCGTTGGGCAGGGCAGGCTGGATTGCATACACTTTTTGTTTTCAACCTTGAAAAAAGTGTATACACTTCAGAAACGATGTCAACAATTTATTCTTCTAACGAATCACCAAACCACGCATGAGCCGCCCTCGCCCGCCCCTGAAAATCGTCCTGCCGCCGGTCGATGCGCCCGACGCCTTTGGCGTCCAGAACGAGGCCGCCGTGCCTGCGGCCAGCGCGACCCAGCGCATCGTCGACGCCATCACGAACGCCATCGCCGACCGCCGCCTGATGCCCGGCACCAAGCTGTCGGAGCAGAAGATCGGCGACATCTTCAAGGTCTCGCGCACGGTGGTGCGGCAAGCCTTCAACCAGCTCAGCCGCGACCGGCTGGTGGTGCTCGAGCCGGCGCGCGGCGCTTTCGTGGCCACCCCGACGGCCGAGGAAGCGCGCGACGTCTTCGCAGTGCGCGAAATCCTCGAGACGGCGGTGACGAAGCAGCTCTGCGCCACCATCACCGACGAACAGGTCCGCCAGCTGCGCGAGCATCTCGAGCTCGAGCGCGCGGCCGTGACCGGCACCGAGGTGTCGGGCCGTACCCGCCTGCTGGCCGACTTCCACATCGTGCTGGCGCAGATGGTGGGCAACGGCGTGCTGGTCCAGATGCTGGGAGAACTGCTGACGCGCTCTTCCCTGGTCGCGCTGATGCGCCAGTCGACCCAGTCGGCCGAGGAGTCGCTCGACGAGCACGTCGCCATCGTCGACGCCTTCGAGCGGCGCGACGTGAAGGCGGCGGTGCGCCTGGTGGGCAAGCACCTCGCCAACGTCCAGCACAACCTGAACCTGGATCCCCAGCGTGTCGACCTGGCCGAGATCCTGAAGCGCTGAGCAGTCTTTACCCTGACCCTGAACCTGACCATTAGCTGAGCCGACCATGACCCCAACCTATCCACGCGACCTCCAGGGCTACGGCGCGCACGCGCCCCATGCCGACTGGCCCGGCCGCGCGCGCGTCGCCGTGCAGTTCGTCCTGAATTTCGAGGAAGGCGGCGAGAACAGCGTGCTGCACGGCGACGCCGGCAGCGAGCAGTTCCTGTCCGAGATGTTCAACCCCGCCTCCTTCCCGGCGCGCCACCTGAGCATGGAAAGCATCTACGAGTACGGCTCGCGGGTCGGGGTCTGGCGCATCCTGCGCGAGTTCGAGCGGCGCGGCCTGCCGCTGACCGTGTTCGGCGTCGGCATGGCGCTCGAGCGCTGCCCGGACGTCACCGCGGCCTTCCGCGAACTCGGGCACGAGATCGCCTGCCACGGCTGGCGCTGGATCAGCTACCAGAACGTCGACGAGGCGACCGAACGCGAGCACATGGCGCGCGGCATGGAAGCCATCGAACGCCTCACCGGCGAGCGCGCGCTCGGCTGGTACACGGGGCGCGACAGCCCGCGCACGCGGCGCCTGGTCGCGGACTACGGCGGCTTCGAATACGACAGCGACTACTACGGCGACGACCTGCCCTTCTGGCTGCGCGTGCGCCGCAGCGACGGCAGCGAGGCGCCGCAACTGGTCGTGCCCTATACCCTGGACTGCAACGACATGCGCTTCGCCCTGCCCCAGGGCTTCTCGCACGGCGATCCCTTCTTTTCCTATCTGCGCGACGCCTTCGACGTGCACTACGCCGAAGGCGACGAGCGTCCATCCATCATGAGCATCGGCATGCACTGCCGCCTGCTCGGACGCCCGGGCCGCTTCCTCGCGCTGCAGCGCTTCCTCGACTACATCGGCCAGCACGACCGGGTCTGGGTCGCGCGCCGCATCGACATCGCGCGCCACTGGAAGCGCACCCATCCCTTCGACCCGGCTACGGCCTTCATGTGGGAGTAACATGCTGACTCTTGAACGTCTCAACGCCGCCGACGAGGCGCAATTCACCGCCCTGCTCGACGGCGTCTACGAACACTCGCCCTGGATCGCGGCGCGCGCCTGGCAGCGCCGTCCCTTTGCGACCCTGGCCCAGCTCAAGCACGCCCTGATCGACGCCGTGCGCACGGCGCCCGGCGAGGCGAAGCTCGGCCTGATCCGGGCCCACCCCGAACTGGCCGGCAAGGCCATGGTGTCGAAGTCGCTCACCGCCGAATCCACGAACGAGCAGAACAAGGCCGGCCTGACCGACTGCACGCCCGAGGAGTTCGCCACCATCCAGCGCCTGAACGCGGACTACAACGCGAAATTCGGCTTCCCCTTCATCCTGGCCGTGCGCGGCCCGCGCGGCGCCGGCCTGCCCAAGCGCGAGATCATCGCCACCTTCGCCCGGCGCCTGGCCAACCAGCCCGACTTCGAACTGGCCGAAGCCCTGCGCAACATCCACCGCATCGCGGAGATCCGCCTGAACGACAAGTTCGGCCACGAACCGGTGCTGGGCAACCTGGTCTGGGACTGGGCGGAAGAACTGGCGGCGCACAGCGATCCCGGCTACGCCGAGCGCGGCGAACTGTGCGTGACGTATCTCACCGAGGCCCATTGCGCCTGCGCGGCGCAGCTGGCGCGCTGGATGCGCGAGGAGTGCGGCTTCGACGAGGTGAACATCGACGCCGTCGGCAATGTGGTCGGGATCTATCACGGTGCGGACCCGCAGGCCAGGCGCCTGCTCACCGGCTCGCACTACGACACCGTGCGCAACGGCGGCAAGTACGACGGACGCCTTGGCATCCTGGTGCCGATGGCCTGCGTGCGCGAGCTGCACCGCCAGGGACGCCGCCTGCCCTACGGCATCGAGGTGGTCGCCTTCGCCGAAGAGGAAGGCCAGCGCTACAAGGCCGTGTTCCTCGGCTCGGGCGCCCTCACCGGACAGTTCAACCACGCGTGGCTGGACCAGCAGGACGCCGACGGCGTCGCCATGCGCGCCGCGTTCGAGAATGCCGGGCTGCGTGCCGAGGACATCGCGGCCCTGAAGCGCGATCCGGCGCGCTACCTCGGCTTCGTCGAGGTCCACATCGAGCAGGGCCCGGTGCTGAACGACGCCGACCTGCCGCTGGGCGTGGTCACCTCGATCAACGGCAGCGTGCGCTTCTTCGGCGAGATCGTCGGCACCGCCTGCCACGCCGGCACCACGCCGATGACGATGCGGCGCGACGCCGCCGCCGCGGCCGCCGAACTGGTGCTCTACGTCGAGGAGCGTGGCACCGCCGTCCCCGACCTGGTGGCCACCGTCGGCATGCTGGAAGTGCCGAGCGGTTCGATCAACGTGGTGCCCGGGCGCTGCCGCTTCAGCCTCGACGTGCGCGCCACCACGAATGACGTGCGCGATGCCTGCGCGCGCGACATCCAGGAACGCCTGCGCGCGATCTGCGCGCGGCGCGGCCTCGAATTCACGCTCGAAGAATCGATGCGCGCCGCGGCGGCGCCCTGCGATCCCGCCCTGCGCCAACGCTGGGAACACGCGGTCGACAGCCTCGGCCTGCCGGTATTCCGCATGCCGAGCGGCGCCGGCCACGACGCCATGATGCTGCACCAGATCATGCCCCAGGCCATGCTGTTCCAGCGCGGCCTGAACGCCGGCATCAGCCACAACCCGCTCGAAGCGGTCACCAACGACGACACCGAGCTGTGCGCGCTCGCCTTCCAATCCCTCCTCCACCAACTTGCCACGGACCCGACATGACCACGACTAGCCCTTACGAGAACCTCGACGCCTGGATCGACGCCCATTTCGACGAGGAGGTGCGCTTCCTGCAGGAGCTGGTGCGCGTCCCGACCGACACGCCCCCAGGCAACAACGCCCCGCACGCCGAGCGCACCACCGAGCTGCTGCGCGCATTCGGCTTCGAGGCCGAGCAGCACGCGGTGCCGGCGCCGGTGGTGCAGGAGGCCGGCCTGCAGACCATCACCAACCTGGTGGTGCGCCGCAAATACAACGATTCGGGCCGTACGGTGGCCCTGAATGCCCATGGCGACGTGGTGCCGCCGGGCGAAGGCTGGACCCACCCGCCCTACGGCGCCGAGATCGCGGACGGCAAGCTGTACGGCCGCGCCGCCGCGGTCAGCAAGTGCGATTTCGCCACCTTCACCTTCGCCACCCGCGCGCTGGAAGCCCTGGGGGCGCCGCTCAAGGGCGGCGTCGAACTCTACTTCACCTACGACGAGGAATTCGGCGGCGAACTCGGTCCGGGCTGGCTGCTCGAACAAGGCATCGTCAAACCGGACCTCCTGATCGCCGCCGGCTTCAGCTACCAGGTCGTCACCGCCCACAACGGCTGCCTGCAGATGGAAGTCGCGGTGAACGGCAAGATGGGCCATGCGGCGGTGCCGGAAACCGGTGTCGACGCGCTCCAGGCCGCGACCCGCATCCTGGTCGCGCTCTACGAGCAGAACCGCATCTACAAGGGCACCCGCAGCCAGGTCAAGGGGATTAACCACCCCTACCTGAACGTCGGCCTGATCGAAGGCGGCACCAACACCAACGTGGTGCCGGGCAAGGTCGTGCTCAAGCTCGACCGCCGCATGATCCCCGAAGAGAATCCGGCCGAAGTCGAGGCGGCGCTGCGCAAGCTGATCCAGGACGCCGTGGCCGACTGCCCGGGCATCACCATCGAGATCCGGCGCCTGCTGCTGGCCAATGCCCTGCAACCGCTGCCGGGCAACCAGCCCATGGTCGACGCCCTGTCGCGCCACGCCAGCGCCGTGTTCGACGAGCCGGTCGAGGCCGCCGGCACCCCGCTCTACACCGACGCCCGCCTGTTCGGCGAGCGCGGCATTCCGGCGGTGCTGTACGGCTGCGGTCCGCGCACGGTCGGCGAAAGCAATGCAAAGCGCGCCGACGAGCACATCGACCTGGAAGACCTGCGCCGCGCCACCAAGGTGGTGGCGCGTACGCTTTTCGATCTGCTGGATTGAGCCGTATTGATTGAATAAAGAACGGGCGCCGCGAGGCGCCCGTTGGTTTTGGTGTGACCGCTTTACCGCAGGTCGCTCACCCGTGCCAGGTACAATCGTAGCGTTGTAGGGTGGGCACTCCGTGNNTGCCACCACCACCACGTCGTCGTCCGGACCGGCCAGTCCATGCTCCTGGGCCGCGCGCACGCCGTCAGCCACCATCACGCGCAAGTCGGCCGCTTCCTCGAAGCGCAGCGGATGCACGCCCCAGGCCAGCGCCAGGCGGCGCGCGATGCCGATGTCCGGCGTCAGCGCCAGGATGGGCGCGGCGGG
>DEKZ01000197.1 GCA_002354135.1 Massilia sp. UBA2709
TCGCCCAGCGGCGGCAAGGGCGCGCAGCCGTAGGTCGCCGCCGCGACGACGACCAGCGCTGCCGCCCCTGCCCGGAACGCCGGCACGCGCATCGCTTACATTCCTTCGAAATTCGCCTTGCGCTTCTCGAGGAAAGCCGACATGCCTTCTTTCTGGGCCGGCGTGCCGAAGGCGGCGTGGAAGAAGCGACGCTCGTAGCGCACGCCTTCGGTCAGCGTGGTTTCATACGCACGGTTGACCGAGTCCTTGATCGCCATGGCAACCGACACCGGCATCTCGGCGATGGTGTTGGCGACCGCCAGCGCCTCTTCCATCAATTTCTCGGCCGGGAACACGCGCGACACCAGGCCGGTGCGCTCCGCCTCGGCCGCGTCGATCATGCGCGCCGTCAGCAGCATGTCCATCGCCTTCGACTTGCCGATCGCGCGCGGCAGGCGCTGGGTGCCGCCGGCGCCCGGGGTGACGCCGACCTTGATCTCCGGCTGGCCGAACTTGGCGCTGTCGGCGGCGATCAGGAAGTCGCACATCATCGCCAGTTCGCAACCGCCGCCCAGCGCATAGCCGGCGACCACGCCGATCACCGGCTTACGCACATTCAGGATGTGTTCCCAGTTGCGGCCGATGTAGTTGCCCGGATAGGTGTCGGCATAGGTGTAGTTGGCCATGGCGGCGATGTCGGCGCCGGCCGCGAACACCTTCTCGCTGCCGGTCAGGACGATGACGTTGACCGCTGGATCGGCGTCGAACTGGTAGAGGGCGTGGCCCAGCTCGTTCATCATGTTGTCGTTCAGCGCGTTCATCGCCTTCGGACGGTTCAGGCGGATGACAACCACCTTGCCGTGGTTTTCGATCAGCAGGTCTGCGTATTCCATGGGACACCCCTATCAAGTTGACGGTATGGCCGCGATTGTAGCGCCTCTGCAGTCCAAAAAGGACGGTATCATTGCTCGTTCAGCAATATCTTGCGCGAGTTCATCATTACTACCGTACGCAACGTCCTGCAGAGCCTGCGTGGCGACGGGCTGCTGGGCAAGCCCGACTTCCGCCGCCTCTGGCTCAGCAGCGCGCTGACGCATTTCGGCGCCCAGATCACCCTGCTCGCGTTGCCGATCTGCGCCGTGCTCCTGATGCATGCGACCCCGAGCCAGATGGGCATCCTGGCCGCGCTCGAATCCCTGCCCTTCCTGCTGTTCGGCCTGCCCTCGGGCGTGCTGCTCGACCGCTGCCGCCGCCTGCCCATCATGATGTGCAGCGATGCCATGGTGGCGAGCGCCCTGGCCAGCGTGCCCCTGGCCTGGTGGTTCGACGTCCTGTCGATCCACTGGCTGTATGCGGTCGGCTTCGTGCTCGGAACCGGCTACACCGTCGGCGGCAGCGCCGAGCAGGTCTTCCTGACCTTTGTCGTCGGCCGCGAAGGCCTGGTCGACGCCCAGGCGAAGTTCGCCTCGACCGAATCGGCGGCGCGCCTGATCGGGCCCGGCATGGCGGGCGGCCTGGTGCAGGTACTGGGGGCGCCCTTCGCCGTCCTGTGTACGGTCGGCGGTTTCTTGGTCTCGCTGTGGAACTTGCGCCGCATCCGCGCGCGCGAACCCCAGCCGCCGCCGTCCAACACCCATCCGCTGCAGGAAATCCGCGAAGGGCTGGCTTTTGTGTGGCATCACCCCCTGCTGCGCACCCTGGCCTGGACTTCGGGCTGCTGGCATTTGCTCTTTTATGGCTACATGGCCCTGCACGTGATGTTCGCCACGCGTGTGCTCGGCATGGCGCCGGGCGTCATGGGCACGGCGCAGATGCTGGGCGGCGTCGGCATCCTGGCCGGCTCGCTGCTGGTCAAGCCGCTGTCGAACCGTTACGGCACCGGCCGTGCGATCCTGGTTGGATTGTGCGTCTCGGCGCTCGGCTTCGCCCTGATGCCGGCGATCCCGACGCAACTGATGGGCAGCGCCAGGCTGAGCGCCATCGCCTACGGCCTGGTGGTCTTCCTGCTCGACTGCGGCGCAACCCTGTTCTTCGTGCCGTATATCGCGCTGCGCCAGCGCGTCACGCCAGACGCCGTGCTGGGACGGATGGTGGCGACCATGCGCTCGCTGACGGTCGCGGCCGCGCCGCTGGGCGCGCTGCTGGCCGGAGCGCTGGCCGAGCGCTTCAGCGTGCGCATCGGGCTGGCGTGCGTGGCGGTGGCGGCGGTCGTGCTGGCCCTTGGCGCCGTCGGCGGCACCCGCTTACGGGATGTGAACGACTGAAAGCCATTGGCAGTGACATGCACTCAGTACAGCAAGCTCAGCATCGCGACGACAATACAAAAACTCAGCAGAATGCTGACGGCAGCAGCGCCGACATATTCTTTTTTATGCATGTAGTACGCCGAACATATGCCGACACATCCAAATACGAAACCGATCGCGAGCGCCAGGAGCCATACAACTGCCTCGCCATACGAGCTTCGTGTTGGAGCCAGCCAAAGCATCAGGTAACGGGCACCGAGAATCGCCAGTATTCCATACAACATGAAGCCGCCCAACAGCATCGTCCACTTCATGATCTCTCCCCGGTCCCGAATGCCTCTACGATACGGCCCCAAGAAATTGCTGATCTTGATGCGGTCGGCTCGTTGAGACAGTCAGCTCGGCTGCGCTAGTTACCTTGCCGTTTCCGGCAGCGCCACCCGTGTCTCCGGACAACCCATCGTCTGGCAGCCGTTCGGCAGCGTCCGCAGCCAGGTCACGATCGAATCGACCGTGACGGTCTGTATCCGGCCGCTCCAGCGCAGTTCTGAAGGATGATCGTCGAAAGCGACATTGGCCTTGGTGACGCGCGCGCCGAGCCGGGTCAGCGCGCCGAGCTCGAGCTGGGTCGGCGCATAGCCGTTCGCCTTCAGCCAGGCCTGGGCCGTGGCGCGGGTATTCGCCTCGTCCTCGGGCGCGACGGCGTAGGCCAGCATCTCCAGCACCCAGCCGTTCGAATTCTGGTAGCGCGTGCTGAACGGATAGGCCACCAGGCTGTAATGAGGCTCGAGGTAATCCTTGGCCTTCTTGCCCAGCAAGGCCTTTTTCAGGCGCGCCTGGGCCTCGGGAGCCAGGCGCCAGATGCCGGCCTGGTAGCGGAAGGGGGAATCGGCGAAGAAGTTGAGCAGCCCTTCGTCGTACAAGGCCGACGAGGCGGTGCCGCAGGAATTGAGCTTATGGACGACCGACCAGGCGCCCGCCGGGTGCTCGCGCAACGCGAACGCCATGTGCGAATAGGTCAGCCCGTACTTCGACAGGTCCTGCCCGGCGCGCGCGATCAGGACGACCTCGTCGTCGATCTGCTCGAGCGCGGCGCGCGTGGCATCGGCCATCTGCAAGCCCAGGCGCGCCATGTCCGGCGCGGGATCCGGTGCTTCGCAAGGCCTGCCGGCAGCAGCGGCGCCGGCCGCCAGGACCAGCACCGCCGCAAGCAGCGTCCGGCGCACGGTCAGCCGCGCGCTTTCGAGTGCAACAGGCCGCCGTCGGGCGGGGTCATCACACCGATCGTCGTGGCGCCCTTCTTGAGGGTATAACCGCTCTTGCCGATCGGCTCGATGCCGAGCTCGTCGTCGACCTTCAGCCCCTGCGAACGCGCAGTCCGGGTCGCCACCATGGTGTCGATCTGCATGGTCTGGTCTTCGCTGCGCAGCGCGACGGCGGTCTTGTCGCCTTGCGGACGCAGAGCGGCGACGCGCCAGCGCTTCTGGCTGTCGAGGTCGCCGGACGCCGCCTGCGACAGCTTCTTCCCGCTTTGGTGGGACAGGATGAAAGGCGACGCGACGACGATGACGGCGCTCAGGGCGCTGGCTTCGGATGCCGTGAGGTTCATCTCGGCCGATGCCGGCGCTGGCACCGTAAGGGTGGCGGCAAGGGTGACGGCAACTACGAGGGTGACGAATGGTGCTACGCGCATGAGGTGTCCAATCAGGTGAGCCGGCTGAAGCGCCGGCGTTGCCACGATAGTGCGGCTGAGAATGCGGCTGAAAAGCACCGCCAACTTAGCCGAAATTGAACAGCCGCGCAATGCAATCTGCCTATTTCGGCAGCAACACCCACACCGACCCGCTCTGCTTCATGCGCCCCGCATAGTCCGCCGCGTTCCCGCCGAAACCGAAGAAGAAATCCGCCCTGACCGGCCCGCGGATCGCGCCGCCGGTATCCTGCGCCAGCATCAGGCGCTGCATGGCTGCCCCGTCGGCCGGATGGGTCGTCGAGAGGAACAACGGCGCCCCCAGCGGCACGATCGAGGGATCGACCGCCACCGAGCGCTCGGGCGTGAGCGGCACGCCCAGCGCGCCTTTCGGCCCGACCGAGGGATCAGGCAGGCGCTCTTCGCGGAAGAAGATGTAGCTCGGGTTTACATTCAAGAGTTCCTGGCGGCGCGCCGGGTTGGCCGCGATCCAGGCCTTGATGCTCTGCGCCGAGACGCCATCGGCCGGCAATT
This sequence comes from Massilia sp. UBA2709, assembly GCA_002354135.1. GTDB lineage: Bacteria > Pseudomonadota > Gammaproteobacteria > Burkholderiales > Burkholderiaceae_D > Telluria. Next base: position 4,450 of record DEKZ01000197.1, read on the forward strand.
CTCCCTGCTCCACCAGCCAGCGCCCGATCACCTTGTATGGATGGCCGTTCTGGTCGGCGAAGGCGATGCGCACGGTCTCGCCGGTCTCGGCGATGCGCACCCGGCCCGAGCCCTGGACCTCGAGAAAGAAGGCCTCGACCGGATCGTCGACCCAGACCAGCTCCTTGCCGCTCAGGGGCGCACGCTCGATCTCGGCGCGGGTCGAGTACGGCACCACCGTCTTGCCGACCAGGCGTCCGCGCAGGCGCATGTTCTTCAGGCTGGGGTAGACGCTCGCCAGGTCGACCGTGACCAGGTCGTCCGGCACGCGGTAGAGCGGGGTCTGGAAAGCGCCGCCGCGCTTGCGCGAACCGTGCAGCATCGGCTCGTAGTAGCCGGTGATGAGGCCGGTGTCGGCGCCGCCCGGCTCGCGCATCTGGTTCGGCACGAAATACGCCTCGAAATACTGGCGAATCGCGTTGCCGTCCTTGGCATCGACGCCGCCGGCCGCCGCGCAGGGATGCTTCCACTCGGCCTTTTTCGCCAGCACGCGGCAGGAGGCCATGAAAGCCGGCCAGGCCTGGCGCAGGTCGTCCTGGCGCCAGCCGGGCAAGGTGTCGAAGCTGACCGGGGTCATGGCCGGCACCGGTGGCGGCGGAGGAGGCGCCGGCGTGGGCGCCGGAATACCGATCGGGCCCACCGGCGGCGGCATCACGACGTCGGGCTGTTTCGATGGCTGCGGCTGCGGCGCCCGGGGCGGCGTGCCGCAGGCAGTCAGCAGGAGGGCGACGAGCGCGAAGGAAGCGGGTACACTGCGGCGTATCGATTGCATAAGGAACAGTCTATGTGGATCTTGATGCTGGAAGCGGGCGTGGCCTTGTTCCTGCTCGTGTTTATCGTCTGGTGGACCATGTTCTCGGGCCGCCCGGAAGAGCGCAAGCGTCCGCTGCGCGAGGAGCGCAACGACGCGGCCAAACCCGACGCCGACGCTTGATCAGTGCAGGCTGCGCGGCAGCGACAGCACGAATTCCGGAATCGCCACTTCGAAGCGGTGGCCATCCTCGGCCACGCAGAAGTACTCGCCGCGCATCGAGCCCTGGGGCGTGGCCAGCTGGGTGCCGCTGGTGTATTCGAACTGCTCGCCCGGCTTCAGCAGGGGCTGGTGCCCGACCACACCCAGGCCCTTCACTTCCTGCACCTGGTTGTTGGCGTCGGTGATCACCCAGTGGCGCGAAATCAGCTGGGCCGGCACGCTGCCGGTATTGCGTATCGTGATCGTATAGGAAAACACATAGTTGTCGCGTTCCGGGTTGGATTGCTCCGGCAAGTGCTGGGTCCGGACGGTGACGGTGAAATCGTAGGCGGACATTGGCTTCCCTTTTCTGGTTATTAGTTGCCTGCGCGAATGTAATGGCCCGACGGCGGCCGGGCATGCGCAAAACGGCCATCATACCGTGCCCGAAAAAAGCCGGTTCACGCAAGCCGCATCAAGCTCGGCGTAAAATAGACGGATTCTTGACCACCTCACCGTCACCGCAATGACCACCTACCGCATCGCTCCCAGCATCCTGTCCGCCGACTTTGCCCGCCTGGGCGAGGAAGTCCGCAACGTCGTCGAAGCCGGCGCCGACATCATTCACTTCGACGTGATGGACAACCATTACGTGCCGAACCTGACGATCGGTCCGCTGGTCTGCCAGGCGATCCGCCCGCACGTGCAGGTGCCGATCGACGTGCACCTGATGGTCAAACCGGTCGACCGCATCATCCCCGACTTCGCGAAAGCCGGCGCCAACATCATCACCTTCCACCCGGAAGCCTCGGAACATATCGACCGTACCCTGCAACTGATCCGCGACCACGGCTGCAAGGCCGGCCTGGTGTTCAACCCGGCCACCCCGATGCATTACCTGGAGCACGTGATGGACAAGATCGACATGATCCTCATCATGTCGGTCAACCCGGGCTTCGGCGGCCAGTCCTTCATTCCGGAAGCACTCAAGAAGATCGCGATCGCGCGCCGCATGATCGACGAATCGGGCCGCGACATCATGCTCGAGGTCGACGGCGGCATCAAGGCCGAGAACATCGCAGCGGCCGCGGCCGCCGGCGCCGACACCTTCGTGGCCGGCTCGGCCATCTTCGGCAAGCCCGACTACAAGGCCGTGATCGACGCCATGCGCGAGCAACTGGCCACGGTCGCCAAGTAATGCGGGCCGGCGCAGCAGCCATCCGCGCTGCCATCATCGACCTGGACGGCACGATGCTCGACACCGTGCCTGACTTCGAACTGGCCCTGAACGGCATGCGCGCCGAATTCGAGCTCGCGCCGATCACCCAGGACATCATCAAGCCGATGGTCGGCAAGGGCTCGGAAAAGCTGATCCGCGACGTGCTCGCGCTCGACTTCGACGCTGCCCGCATCGACGCGTGCTTCGACGAGGCGATGGACGCCTACCAGCGCCATTACCTCGCCATCAACGGCGAGAAAAGCGTGCTGTTCGACGGCGTCATCGAGGGTTTGACGGCGCTGCGCGAGCAGGGCCTGCGCCTGGCCTGCGTCACCAACAAGCCGATCGCCTTCACCACCCCGCTGCTGGCGCAAAAGGGGCTGGCGCCCTTCTTCGAGCTGGTCTACGGGGGCGATTCGCTCCCAAAAAAGAAGCCGGACCCACTGCCGCTGCTGCAGGTGTGCCGCGACTTCGACCTGCCGCCACAGCAGGTGGTGGCGATCGGCGACTCCTCGAACGACGCCGAAGCGGCGCGCGCTGCGCGTTGCTATGTGCTCACAGTGCCATATGGATATAACCACGGAAGGCCTATTCAAGAGATCGATTCCGATGGTATAGTTAATTCGCTACTCGATGCGGCGACCCTGATTCGTGCGCATAACGGCGTCTAAATTTACTTATCTATACATGTTCTTCACCAAAAAACACACTGTCAACCAGACCGGCGCCCTTGAGGCCTGGCTGTGGCGACGCTGGCAATCCTGGGCTAACTAACCCGTATTGATTGCTGCCGGCGGCCTACGCGCATCCGGCAGGTTTTTTGGAACACCAACGCCGCCCTCCCCTACCTCGATAGCTGGCGGCCCGGAGAAGAACATGACCGAACTCGAATTCAAATCGCTGGCCAACCAGGGCTACAACCGCATTCCGCTGATCGCCGAAGCCTTCGCCGACCTGGAAACGCCGCTGTCGCTCTACCTCAAGCTGGCCCAGTCGCAGAACACCGGCAAGAACACCTTCCTCCTCGAATCGGTCGTCGGCGGCGAGCGCTTCGGCCGCTATTCCTTCATCGGCCTGCCGGCGAAGACCTTGCTGCGCAATAGCGGCAACGTGCTTGAGGTCGTCACCAACGGCAGCGTGGTCGAAACCCACGAAGGGAATCCGCTCGAATTCATCGAGGCCTACCAGGCGCGCTTCAAGGTGGCACTGCGTCCTGGCATGCCGCGCTTCTGCGGCGGCCTGGCCGGCTACTTCGGCTACGACACCGTGCGCCACATCGAGCGCAAACTCGCCGGCCAGGCGCCGCAGGACGACCTCGGCCTGCCCGAGATCCAGCTGCTGGTGACGGAAGAACTGGCCGTCATCGACAACCTCTCGGGCAAGCTCTACCTGATCGTCTACGCCGACCCATCCCAGCCGGAAGCCTTTGCCAGGGCCCGCCAGCGCCTGAAAGAGCTGCGCGTCATGCTGCGCCGTAGCGTCGACGTGCCGGTCACGACGGGTTCGGTACGCACCGAAGCCGTGCGCGACTTCTCCAAGGAAGACTACCTGAAGGCGGTCGCGAAGGCCCATGAGTACGTTATGGCCGGCGACCTGATGCAGGTGCAGATCGGCCAGCGCATCCGCAAGCCCTACGTCGACTCGCCGCTGTCGCTGTACCGCTCGCTGCGCTCGCTGAACCCCTCGCCCTACATGTACTACTACAACTTCGGCGACATGCAGATCGTGGGCGCCTCGCCGGAGATCCTGGTGCGGAACGAAATCTCTCCTGCGGGCGAACGCAAGGTCACGCTGCGTCCGATCGCCGGCACCCGTCCGCGCGGCGCCACCCCGGAACGCGACGCCGAACTGGCGGTCGAACTGCTTGGCGACCCGAAGGAGATCGCCGAACACGTGATGCTGATCGACCTGGCGCGCAACGACATCGGCCGCATCGCCGAGACCGGCAGCGTGAAGGTGACGGACCGCATGGTCATCGAAAAATACTCGCACGTGCAGCACATCGTCTCGAACGTCGAAGGCAGGCTCAAGGAAGGCATGTCGAATCTCGACGTGCTGCGCGCCACCTTCCCGGCAGGCACCCTCACCGGCGCCCCCAAGGTGCGTGCGATGGAAATCATCGACGAGCTCGAACCGGTCAAGCGCGGCATCTACGGCGGCGCCTGCGGTTATCTCTCCTTCGGTGGCGAGATGGACGTGGCGATCGCGATCCGCACCGGCGTGATCAAGGACGGCAACCTCTACGTACAGGCCGCGGCCGGCATCGTGGCCGACTCCATCCCCGAGATGGAATGGCAGGAAACCGAAAACAAGGCGCGCGCCGTGCTGCGCGCGGCCGAACAGGTCCAGGACGGACTGGACGGGGAGTTCTGACATGCTGCTCATGATCGACAACTACGATTCCTTCACCTACAACATCGTCCAGTACTTCGGCGAACTAGGTGAAGAGGTGCGCACCGTGCGCAACGACGAAATCACGATCGAAGAGATCGCGCGCCTGGCCCCGGACCGCATCTGCATCTCGCCGGGGCCGAAAGCGCCAAGCGACGCCGGCGTGTCGGTGGACGTGATCAAGCATTTCAAGGGCAAGCTGCCCATCCTCGGCGTGTGCCTCGGCCACCAGGCCATCGGCGAAGCCTTCGGGGGCAAGATCGTGCGCGCCAAGCAGGTCATGCACGGCAAGACCTCGCTGATCGCCCATACCGGCGTCGGCGTCTTCAAGGATATTCCCAGCCCCTTCACCGTGATCCGCTACCACTCGCTGGCGATCGAGCGCGCAACCCTGCCCGACTGCCTGGAAGTGACGGCCTGGACCGACGACGGCGAAATCATGGGCGTGCGCCACAAGGAATACGACATCCAGGGCGTGCAGTTCCACCCGGAGTCCATCCTGTCCGAGCACGGCCACAAGCTGCTGAAGAACTTCCTCGAGGGCTGATTCGCCTCTTCCAGTGCCGCGTCTTCCGGCGCGGCGCCCACACATCTTAGGAACGCCCATGCCGATCACACCACAAGAGGCGCTGCTGCGCTGTATCGAACACCGCGAGATCTTCCACGACGAGATGCTGCACTTATTTCGGCAAATAATGCTCGGCGAAATGTCGCCCAGCATGATTGCCGCGATTACCATGGGCCTGCGCGTGAAGAAGGAAACCATCGGCGAGATCACCGCCGCCGCCCAGGTCATGCGCGAGTTCTCGACCAAGGTGCCGATGGCCGACACCACCAACCTGCTCGACATCGTCGGCACCGGCGGCGACGGCGCCAACACCTTTAATATCTCGAGCGCCTCGATGTTCGTGGCCGCCGCCGGTGGCGCGCGCGTGGCCAAGCATGGCGGACGCAGCGTTTCGTCTTCCTCGGGCAGCGCCGACCTGATCGAGTCGCTCGGCGCCCAGATCGACCTGAAGCCCGAGCAGATCGCCCAGTCGATCGCCCAGACCGGCATCGGCTTCATGTTCGCCCCGAACCATCACGCGGCCATGAAGCACGTGGCGCCGGTACGCCGCGAACTGGGCGTGCGCAGCATCTTCAACATCCTCGGGCCACTGACCAATCCGGCCGGCGCGCCCAACATCCTGATGGGCGTGTTCCACCCCGACCTGGTCGGCATCCAGGTGCGCGTGCTGCAGCGCCTGGGCGCCCAGCATGCGCTGGTGGTCTGGGGCCGCGACAACATGGACGAAGTCTCGCTCGGCGCGGGCACCCTGGTCGGTGAACTGGTGAACGGCGAAATCCGCGAATACGAGATCCATCCCGAAGATTTTGGCCTGGCCATGATCTCGAGCCGCAACCTGAAGGTGGCCAACACCGAGGAATCGAAGGTGCGCGTGATGGAAGCGCTGCGCGGCGAACCGGGTCCGGCCCACGACATCGTGGCCCTGAATGCCGGCACCGCCTTGTATGCGGCCGGCGTCGTCCCCTCGATCGAGGCCGGCCTGGCGAAGGCGCGCGACACCATCGCCTCGGGCGCGGCCCTGGCCAAGCTCGAGCAGTTCGTCAACGTCACGCGCCAGCTCGGCGCCAAGGGCTAAGGAGCAGCATGTTCGGCATCCACGATCTTCCCCTGTTTGTGCTGTCCGGACTGCTGCTCAACATCCTCCCCGGCCCCGATTCGCTGCTGATCATGACCCGCAGCGCGACCCAGGGCTGGCGCGCGGGCTGCGCGGCGGCGCTCGGCATCGGCGCCGGCACCATGGTCCACATCCTGGCCGCGGCGCTCGGCATGTCGGCCCTGCTGGCCACCTCCGCCACCGCCTTCACGGTCGTGAAACTGGTCGGCGCGGCCTACATCCTCTACATGGCCTTTGGCCTCTTGAAGAGCAAGAAAAAGGATGGCGCGAGCGCGCCACTGGCCTTGCCGGCCCTGCCCTATCGCAAAATCTTCGCGCAGGGCTTCCTCACCAATGTGCTCAATCCGAAGGTGGCGCTGTTCTTCCTCGCCTTCGTGCCGCAGTTCATCAGCCTCGATGCGCCGAACAAGGCGCTGGCCTTCATTGTCCTCGGCTGCATCTTCAACTTCAACGGCATGCTGTGGTGCGGTGCGCTGGCCGTCACCACCGCCAAGGCAAGCGAGCGGATCAAGCTCAGCCCGGCCGTCTCGCTGTGGCTGAACCGCGCCACCGGCGGCCTCTTCGTCTGGCTCGGCGTCAAGCTGGCCCTGTCCAAGCAACACTAGAACATCCGACCATGTCCGACATCCTGAATAAAATCCTGGCCGTGAAGGCCGACGAAGTGGCGGCCGCGAAGAAGCACCGCGACCTGGCCAGCCTGCGCCGCGAAGTCGAAACCGACACCGAACTGCGTGCCGGCCTGCGCGGCTTCGAAGCGAGCCTGCGCAAGAACATCGCGGCGGGCCGCGCCGGCGTGATCGCCGAAATCAAGAAGGCCTCGCCTTCGAAAGGTGTGTTGCGTCCGGACTTCCGGCCGGCGCAGATCGCCGAGAGCTATGCCCAGGGCGGCGCTTCATGCCTGTCGGTACTGACCGACGTGCAGTTTTTCCAGGGTCACGCCGACTACCTGCGCGCAGCGCGCGCCGCCTGCGAGCTGCCGGTGATCCGCAAGGACTTCATCGTCGACATGTACCAAGTGTACGAAGCGCGCGCCATGGGGGCGGACGCCATCCTGCTGATCGTCTCCGCGCTCGACCATGGCCTGATGGCGGAGCTGGAAGCCTGTGCCCAGGAACTCGGCATGGACGTGCTGGTCGAAGTACATGACGGTGATGAGCTGACCGCGGCGCTGCGCCTGAAAACGCGCCTCGTCGGCATCAATAACCGCAACCTGCGCACGTTCGAGGTCTCGCTCGACAATACCATCGGCCTGCTGCCGCGCATCCCGGCGGAGCGCCTGGTGGTCACCGAGTCGGGCATCGCGGTGCGCGAGGACGTGGAGCGCATGCGCGCCGCAAACGTGCATGCCTTCCTGGTGGGCGAAGCCTTCATGCGCGCTTCCAACCCTGGCGACGAACTGCGACGATTATTCGACTGACATGACAACGATCATCCGCATCAGGGCCGCTCTCCTTCTTCTTCTACTGGCAGCCCTGGGCGGATGCAGCACGGTCCAGCCCGTCGCTTCCACGGCCAAGCGCATCGTCTCGGCCATCATTCCGGGCTCCAGCTCCAGCGCTGAATCCAGTTCCATTTCCAGCACCATTTCGCGTACCGACGCCCCAGTGGCGCCGCCTTCGCCCACGCTCGACGCCTACAAGGCCGAAGTAGCGCAGCACGTCATGCGCCAGAACGCGGATCAGACGTTTTCCGGACGCCTGCCGCCCTTGCTGCCGGCCATCGTGGTGCTGAACATCACGGTGCGCGACGATGGGGAGCTGGAAGATGTGGTCGTGCAGCGCGCGCGCAACGACAATGCCGCGCGCGTGGCGGTCGATTCGATGCGGCGCAGCGGGCGCCTGCCCCGGCCGACGCATCTGCTGGCGAGGAATTTACGCAAGCTGACGTTTTCGGAGACCTTCCTGTTCGATCACCAGTATCGGTTCCAGTTACGCAGTCTGGCTGGGCCGCAGTAGCCCGGTACGCCGCGACACGTAGGGTGGGCACTCCGTGCCCACGCGGTGCACGGTCTGCATGACGACTGCGTTGCATGATCTACACGCGGATGCATTGCCACCGGCCGCGCCCCTTGGCATATCGACTGCGGATGCCTATCGGGTTCACCCTTGTTGAGATCGCGATTGTTCGGAACATTCGTCTCGAACGCGGCCGGCACGATGCACGCGTCCGCGTGGGCACGGCGTGCCCACCCTACGAAAAACCGAGATTACACCGCGCTCGGCCGCGCAATCGTCCCGGCCTTGCGCACGCCGGCCACCGCCGACAGCGTGATGCCCGGCACCCGGTCGCCCTGCAGCGTGACCTCGAAACTCATCAGCTCGTCGCGGCGGAAGGCGTGCACCGTCACCTTGTCGCCCACGCGGTAGCGCGACAGCAGCGCCTCGACATTCGACGGGTTGCCGTTCACGCGCAGGCCGTCGATGGCAATCACGACGTCCAGCGCCGACAGGCCGGCCTGGTGAGCGGCTCCGCCCTCGTGCACCTGGGTCAGCTTGGCGCCCAGCGGGTCGCGGCCGATGCCGGCGTCGAGCGAAGGCTTGCCGCTCTTGCGCTCGTCGACCAGCTTGACGCCCAGCGGCGCGTACAGCTTGGCCAGCGGGATGTCCTCGGTACCGCGCACATACTTCTCGAACAAATTGCGCAGCTTGACGCCGCTGACCTCGTCGAACAGGGCCTCGACCTCAAGCTCGGTGACGCCGCGACCCACGCCCGCGTAGAAATCGCGGCCATAGCGTTCCCACAGCGCCAGCATGACGTCGTCCAGCGAGCGGACGCCGCCGGTCTTCGCGCGGATCGTCAGGTCGAAGGCCAGCGCGATCAGCGAACCCTTGGTGTAGTAGCTGATGATCGCGTTCGGCGAATTCTCGTCCTGGCGGTAGTACTTGCTCCAGGCGTCGAAGCTCGAATCGGCCACGCTCTGCTTGGTGCGGCCGCTGCCGCGCAGCACGCTGCCGATGGTCTTGCCCAGCAGCTTGAAATAGGTCGGTTCGCCGATGATCCCTGCGCGCACCAGCATCAGGTCGTCGTAGTAGCTGGTGAAGCCTTCGAACAGCCACAGCAGCGGCGTGTAGTTCTCGACCTGCAGGTCGTAGGGCGCGAACACCGCCGGCTTGATGCGCTTGACGTTCCAGGTGTGGAAGTACTCGTGGCTGCACAGGCCCAGGAATTTCAGGTAGCCCTCGTTCGGTTCCCCGACTTTCGGCCCGCCCATGCTCGGCAGGTCGGCGCGCGCGCAAATCAGCGCGGTCGAGGCGCGGTGTTCCAGGCCACCGTAGCCGTCGCCCACCGCCATGGTCATGAAGACGTAGCGGTCCAGCGGCGCTTTCTTCGTGTCTGGCTCGAAGAAGGCGATCTGGGTTTCGCAAATCGCCTTCAGGTCCGCCTGCAGGCGCGCCATGTCCAGGTTGGGCACGCGGCCGGTGATCACGATGTCGTGCGGGATGCCGTGGGCCTTGAAGGTGGCCAGCGCGAAGTCGCCCATCTCGACCGGGTGGTCGATCAGCTCGTCGTAGTCGCCCGCCACATAGGTGCCGAAGCCGTAGCGCTTGGCGCCTAGTTCCTTCATGGCGGTGGCGACGCGCCAGGTCTTCGCAGCCGGATCGCCCGGGCGCTGGATGTCGACCTGGTGCGCTCCCGCTTCCTGGCCGACCACGCGCAGGAACACGCTGGTGCCGTTGAAGAAGCCGTGGGTCTGGTCCAGGTGGGCGGCGCGCACCGACAGGTCCCAGGCGTAGACTTCGTAGTGCAGGGTCAGCGGACCGTCGACGGGCGCCGCCTGCCAGGAATGCTTGTCGAGCTTGGCCAGGGCGACCGCCGCGCCGTTCGATTCGGCGCGGATGCGCACGATGTTGCGCGCGAACTCGCGGATCATGTAGCTGCCCGGGATCCAGGCCGGCAGTGCGAACACCTGGCCTTCGGCGGCCGGCTTGGCGACCGTGACGGTCACGTTGAAGAGGTGCCCCGCCAGGTCCTTGGGAACGATGGTGTACTGGATGGCGGGCTGCTTGACGTACTGCTTTCTCTGGGCTGGTTTTTTCATGAGGACGAAGGAAGTCTTGCCGATCTCTGTAGTGTAAACGATTCGGCAGCGCCAGCCGCTAGTACTGCCTATAGATCGGCCGGGGTATCGATGTCCCGGAAAATCCCGGGGTCCTCGACCTCGACCTGCGTCACCGGTGCGGACTTGAGCAGCGCGCGTGCGCCGTGCTCCCCTTCCAGCGCCAGCAGGGCCGGCAGGTGGACGGCGCCGAAGGCCACCGGATTGCCGCGCCGCCCGCCCTGGACCGGCGCCGCGATG
>DEKZ01000198.1:0-426 GCA_002354135.1 Massilia sp. UBA2709
CCTCAAACCCACCGTCGACGGTCTCCGCGCCGGCAGCGAACTCGCAGGCCGCGGCCGTTGCCGCCACCCCGGCGGCGCCCGCAGCGGGCGCCAACACCCTGGTGCTGAACGTGCGCGAAGACTCGTGGATCGAAGTACGCCCGCAAGGCGGCAAGGCGCTGATCTCGCGCCTGGTCAAGGCCGGCAGCACCGAGACCGTCGAGGTGCCGGGCACCGCGACCCTGGTGGTCGGCAATCCGAATGGCGTCTCGGCCACCCTGCGCGGCGCCGCCGTCGCGCTGCCTCAACTGCCGGGCAAGACGATCTCGCGCGTGACGATCAAATGACGAGTAACTGAGCCGCACCTGCAAAGAACAGAAAGCCTAGTATGACTTCAAGCAACCTGCCCATTCCATCCGGTCCGATGGCGCGCCGCGCCAGCCGCCG
>DEKZ01000198.1:447-25945 GCA_002354135.1 Massilia sp. UBA2709
CGTGGTGCAGTCGATGACCAACACCGACACCGCCGACGTGATCGGCACCGCGATCCAGATCAAGGAGCTGGCCCGTGCCGGCTCCGAGATGGTGCGCCTGACCGTCAACAATCCGGAAGCCGCAGCCGCCGTGCCCGCCATCCGCGAGCAGCTCGATAAGATGGAGGTGGATGTCCCCCTCGTGGGGGACTTCCACTATAACGGCCACATCCTGCTGCGCGACTTCCCCGAGTGCGCCGCCGCCCTGTCGAAGTACCGCATCAATCCCGGCAACGTGGGGCAGGGCGCCAAGCGCGACTCCCAGTTCGCCCAGATGATCGAAGTGGCGATGAAGTACGACAAGCCGGTGCGCATCGGCGTCAACTGGGGCAGCCTGGACCAGTCGCTGCTGGCGCGCATCATGGACGAGAACGCCGCCCGTGCGAACCCCTATAGCGCCCAGGCCGTAATGTACGAAGCCCTGATCACCTCGGCGATCGAGAACGCGGTCAAGGCCGAGGAAATCGGCCTGGCGAAAGACAAGATCATCCTGTCGTGCAAGGTGTCGGCGGTGCAGGACCTGATCGCGGTCTACCGCGAACTGGCGCGCCGCTGCGATTATCCGCTGCACCTGGGCCTGACCGAAGCGGGCATGGGCAGCAAGGGCATCGTCGCCTCGACCGCCGCCTTGTCGGTGCTGCTGCAGGAAGGCATCGGCGACACCATCCGCGTGTCGCTGACGCCGGAGCCGGGCGGCGACCGTACCAAGGAGGTCGTGGTGTCGCAGGAAATCCTGCAGACCATGGGCCTGCGCAAGTTCACCCCGATGGTGATCGCCTGCCCGGGCTGCGGCCGCACCACCTCCACCGTGTTCCAGGAACTGGCGGACAACATCCAGACCTTCCTGCGCGAGCAGATGCCGGAGTGGAAGAAGTCCTATCCGGGCGTGGAAGCGATGAACGTGGCCGTGATGGGCTGCATCGTCAACGGTCCGGGCGAGTCGAAGCACGCCAATATCGGCATCAGCCTGCCGGGCACCGGCGAATCGCCGGCCGCGCCGGTGTTCGTCGACGGCCAGAAGGTGGCCACGCTGCGCGGCGAGCGGATCGTCGAGGAGTTCCAGGGCATCGTGCTGGAATACGTGAAGAAGAATTACAGCAAATAACGTAGGGTGGGTTCTCGAACNNGGTTCAAGAACCCACCCTACAGAACCGAAGAACGCAAACATGTCCAAACCCGAAAAAATCAATGCCATCAAAGGCATGAACGACATCCTCCCGGCCGATGCGCCGCTGTGGGAGCTGTTCGAGAACACCGCCGAGACGATCCTGAAAAGCTACGGCTACCAGAAGATCGTCACCCCCATCGTCGAGGAAACCCGCCTGTTCGCGCGCGCCATCGGCGCCGTGACCGACATCGTCGAGAAGGAAATGTATTCCTTCGAGGATTCGATGAACGGCGACCAGCTGACCCTGCGTCCGGAAGGCACGGCCGGCGTGGTGCGCGCGGTGATCGAGCATAACCTCGTCTACGAAGGCCCGAAGCGCCTGTGGTACAAGGGCCCGATGTTCCGCCACGAGCGTCCGCAGCGCGGCCGCTACCGCCAGTTCTTCCAGTTCGGCGCCGAAGCCGTGGGCTTTGCCGGTCCGGACATCGATGCCGAACTGATCATGCTGTGCCGCCGCCTGTGGGACGACCTGGGCCTGCAGAACGTGCGCCTGGAGCTGAATTCGATCGGCAACGCCGATGAGCGCAACCGCCACCGCGCCGACCTGATCGCCTACTTCGAGCAGCACATCGACGTGCTCGACGCCGAAGCCCAGCGCCGCCTGCACAGCAACCCGCTGCGCATCCTCGACACCAAGAACCCGGCCATGCAGGAGATGGTCAACGGCGCGCCGCAGCTGCTGGCCTACCTCGGCGAGGAATCGCTGGCCCACTTCAACGGCCTCAAAAAACTGCTCGACCGTAACAACGTCCAGTACACCGTCAACCCGCGCCTGGTGCGCGGCCTGGACTACTACAACCGCACCGTGTTCGAGTGGGTCACCGACGAGCTGGGCTCGCAGGGCACGATCTGCGCCGGCGGCCGCTACGACCCGCTGATCGAAACCTTCGGCGGCAAGAACACGCCGGGCGTCGGCTTCGCCATGGGCATCGAGCGCATCATCGAGCTGATGAAGGGTCTGGGCGAGCCGGCTCAGCCGAGCCAGTGCGACGTCTACATGGTGCACCAGGGCGAGGAAGCCCAGATGCAGGCCTTTATCCTGGCCGAGCGTTTCCGCGATGCCGGCCTGGATGTTGTGCTACATTGCGCAACGCCGAGCGGCGCGGGCAGCTTCAAGAGCCAGATGAAGAAGGCCGACGCCAGCGGCGCCGCCTTCGCGGTCATCCTCGGCGAAGACGAGGTGGCCAACAGCGTGGCGGCGGTGAAGTCGCTGCGCGGTGAGTCCGGCGAGCAGCAACAATCGAGCGTGCCTTTCGACGCGGTGGTCGACCACGTGGTCGACGCCATCATCGGCGATCACGACCACGACCACGAGCACGTGCATTACCATCCGTAACCAGAATCAGAAGCACTGAAGTCTCCGATCCATCGACAATTATTAGACGAACCATGGCATACGACCTCGAAGAACAAGAACAGATAGCCTCCTTCAAGGCTTTCTGGTCCAAGTACGGCAACCTGATCACCTGGGTGCTGATCATTGCGCTCGGCTCCTTCGCCGCCTATAACTTCTGGAACCAGCACGTGCGCAAGCAGTCCGTCGAGGCGTCGGCGCTGTACGACGAGTTGACCGACGCCGTCACCGCGAACGACAACGCCAAGGCCCAGCGCATCGCCTCCGACATCCAGGACAAGTTCAAGCGCACCGCCTACGCGCAGATGAGCGCCCTGGGCGCGGCCAAGACCGCCTTCGAGGCGAAGGACCTGAAGACCGCCAAGACCCAGCTGCAGTGGGTGATCGACAACGGCAACGACGAATACCAGTCGGTCGCCAAGCTGCGCCTGGCCGGCGTGCTGCTGGACGAGAAGGACTACGACGGCGCGATGAAGCTGCTGGACGGTAAGTTCCTGCCGCAGTTCTCGGCCGAGGTGCAGGACCGCAAGGGCGACGTGCTGGTCGCGCAGAACAAGATCGCCGATGCGCGCAACGCCTACGTCGCCGCGCTGGCCGCCATGGGTCCGAAGCATCCGGGCAGCCAGCTGGTGCGCATCAAGCTCGAAGCGATCGGCGGCACCGCCCCGGCCGAGACCAAGGCTGCCGCGTAATCCGGTTGAATGAGACAGCCCGCGCCGTGCCGGAAAGGCGGGCGCGGGCTTTGCGTCCTTTACAGACTTCAGACTAAGAACAAGGCTAAAGAAAATGCGTATTACCCGTAAGCTGGTTGGTGTCGGTGTCCTGGCCCTGATGACGGGCTGCTCGACCTTGAGTTCGCTCAACCCGTTCTCCTCGAAGGACAAGACCAACGAGCCGGCCAAGCTGGAAGAACTGAAGGCGTCGATGGCCGTGCGTACCGCGTGGAAGCTCGACATCGGCAAGGCCCGGGGCTACCAGTTCTCGCCTGCGCTGGCCGGCAACACCCTGGTCGTGGCCAGCGCCGACGGCGACATCGCCCGCGTCGAAGCGCTCGACGGCCGTCCGATGTGGCGCATCAAGGCCGGTTCGAACCTGACCGCCGGCGTCGGCACCGACGGCAACGTGATCGCCGTCGGCGGCGCCAAGGGCGTGCTGATGGCCTTCGACATGGACGGCAAGGCGCTGTGGAAGAGCCAGCTGTCGAGCGAGATCCTGTCGGCTCCGGCCGTGGGGCAAGGCGTCGTCGTGGCGCGCTCGATCGACAACCGCATCGTCGGCTTCGACGCCAGGACGGGCGAGAAGAAGTGGACCGTGCAGCGTCCGTCGCCGCCGCTGACCCTGCGCAACGCGCCGGGCATGGTGGTGTACGACAAGGACGTGATCATCGCCCAGCCGGCCGGCAAGCTGACCTCCTTCCTGCTCGCCACCGGCGCCCCGCGCTGGGAAGTCGAGGTGGGCGTGGCGCGCGGCGCTACCGAACTGGAGCGCGTGACCGACATCGGCGGCGCCCCGGCGATCTTCGAATCCGACGTCTGCGCCGTGTCCTACCAGGGCCGCGTCGCCTGCTACGAGCTGGCCTCGGGCTCGCCGCGCTGGAACCGCGACCTGTCCTCGGAAGTGGGCGTGGCCGTCGACCAGCGCTTCGTCTTCGCCGCCGACGACAAGGGCGCGGTGCATGCGTTTGCCCGCGACAGCGGCGCCAGCGTCTGGAAGAACGACAAGCTGGCTTTCCGCGGCCTTTCTACCCCGCTGTCCTACGGCCGCGCGGTCGCGGTCGGCGACTACCAGGGTTACATCCACTTCCTGTCGCGTGAGGACGGCGCCTTCCTGGCGCGCGCCGCGCTTGACGGCGGCGCCATCAGCGGCACGCCGCTGGTGGCTGGATCGAACCTGATTTTTCAAACACAAAATGGAACTGTGGCCGCGATCGCGGTCGAATAGAATAAATACATGAAGCCGGTAATTGCACTCGTTGGTCGCCCGAACGTCGGAAAGTCGACCCTATTCAACCGCCTGACCCGTTCGCGCGACGCGCTGGTGGCCGACCTCCCTGGCCTGACGCGCGACCGCCACTACGGCGAAGGGCGCATCGGCGAGCGTCCGTTCCTGGTCATCGACACCGGCGGCTTCGAGCCGGTCGCGAAGGACGGGATCATGCACGAGATGGCGCTGCAGACGAAGCAGGCGGTGGCGGAAGCCGACATCGTCGTCTTCATCGTCGACGGCCGCCAGGGCCTGACCCCGCACGACAAGACCATTACCGACTTCCTGCGCAAGTCCGGCCGCAAGGTGATGCTCGTCATTAACAAGTCCGAGGGCATGAAGTACACCTCGGTCACCGCCGAGTTCTACGAGTTGGGCATGGGCGACCCCTACGTCATCTCGGCCGCCCATGGCGACGGCGTGCACGACCTGGTCAACGAGGCGCTCGACCTGGCCTTTGCCCAGCGGCCGGAAGACGAGGAAGAGCTCGAGCCGGCCGACCGCGGCGTGAAGATCGCCCTGGTCGGCCGTCCGAACGTCGGCAAGTCGACCCTGATCAACACCCTGGTCGGCGAGCAGCGCGTGATCGCCTTCGACATGCCGGGCACCACCCGCGACTCGATCGAGGTTCCGTTCGAGCGCGACGGCAAGCACTACACCCTGATCGACACGGCCGGTATCCGCCGCCGCGGCAAGGTGTTCGAGGCAATCGAGAAATTCTCGGTGGTCAAGACCCTGCAGTCGGTGTCGGAAGCGAACGTGGTCGTGCTGATGCTCGACGCCCAGCAGGACATCTCCGAGCAGGACGCCCACATCGCCGGCTTCATCCTGGAGTCGGGCAGGGCGCTGGTGGTGGCCGTCAACAAGTGGGACGGTTTGACCAGCGACCAGCGCGACCAGGTCAAGATGGACATCGACCGCAAGCTCGACTTCCTCGGTTTCGCCGAGCTGAAGTTCATCTCGGCGCTGAAGGGCACCGGCATCAAGCAATTGATGACCGCGGTCGACAACGCGTACGCGGCGGCCACCGCCAACCTGTCGACGCCGCGCCTGACGCGCGCGCTGCAGGAAGCGATCGAGAAGCAGGAGCCGAAGCGCAAGGGCAGCACCCGTCCGAAGATGCGTTACGCCCACCAGGGCGGCCAGAATCCGCCGGTCATCGTCATCCACGGCAATGCCCTGGAAGGCGTCACCGAGCCCTACAAGCGCTACCTGGAAAAGCATTTCCGCGACACGTTCAGCCTGGTCGGCACGCCTTTGCGTATCGAACTGCGCAGCGGTAAGAATCCGTTCGCCAAAGAACAGAAATAGACGGGAAAGATGCGGGTCGGACCAGCACTTTGCATGAGCCCGTTTTAATCATTTCTTAAGTCTAGCAGTACGACAAAAGTTATTAAAACAGGTTACAGTAACCGTAGGCCATCATTCGCAAAGCTGAATCTTGCCCCGTGCACTTGAAAAGGAGGCGTTTGCCTCCAATTTTTAAACTACAACAACATTACGGAGCTGTTATGAGCAATAAAGGGCAACTGTTACAAGACCCATTCCTCAATGCCTTGCGCAAAGAGCATGTACCCGTCTCGATCTACCTGGTCAACGGGATCAAACTGCAGGGCCATATCGAGTCCTTCGATCAATACGTCGTCCTGCTCCGCAACACTGTGACCCAAATGGTGTACAAGCATGCCATTTCCACCGTCGTGCCGGCCCGCGCCGTCAACCTCAACCTCGACAACGAAGCTGAGTAAGGCCGATGGCTGACGCCCCCGGCACTCCCACCCTGCGCGCCGCGCTGGTCGGCATCGATTTTGGCGCCGTCGATTTCGGCGCCAGCCTCGAAGAGCTGGCCTTGCTGGCGCGCTCCGCCGGCGCGGAGCCGATCACCACGATCACCGCGAAACGCGCCAGCCCCGACCCTGCGTACTTCGTCGGCAGCGGCAAGGCCGACGAGATCGCCCAGGCAGCCACCGTCGACCACGTCGACATCGTCATCTTCAATCACGCGCTGTCGCCCGCGCAGCAGCGTAACCTCGAGCGCCGCCTGAACCGCCGCATCATCGACCGCACCAGCCTGATCCTCGACATCTTCGCCCAGCGCGCCAAGAGCCACGAGGGTAAATTACAGGTGGAACTTGCCCAGTTGCAGCACCTGGCGACGCGCCTGATCCGCGGCTGGACCCACCTCGAACGCCAGAAGGGCGGTATCGGCCTGCGCGGTCCCGGCGAAACCCAGCTCGAGACCGACCGCCGCCTGATCGGCGAGCGCGTCAAGATGCTGCGTGCGCGCCTGACCAAGCTGCGCAAGCAGCACGAGACCCAGCGCCGTTCGCGCAACCGCAACGCCACTTTCTCGGTGTCGCTGGTCGGCTATACCAACGCCGGCAAGTCGACCCTGTTCAACACGCTGACCAAGGCCGGCGTCTACGTCGCCAACCAGCTGTTCGCGACCCTGGACACCACCAGCCGCCGCCTCTATCTCAACGACGAGGTCGGCAGCGTCGTCATTTCCGACACTGTTGGTTTTGTCAGGGAGTTGCCTCACCAACTGGTGGCGGCCTTCCGCGCCACGCTGGAGGAAACCATCCACGCCGACCTGCTGCTGCACGTGGTCGACGGTTCGTCCGACGTGCGCATGGAACAGATCGAGCAGGTCAACGAAGTCTTGCGCGAAATCGGCGCGGACCACATTCCGCAAATCCTTGTGTGGAACAAGATTGATGCGGCCGACCTCCAGCCGGGGGTCGAACGTGATGAATATGATAAAATCAGCCGCGTTTTTATCAGCGCCCGGAGCGGCGCCGGCCTCGATTTGCTGCGCGACGCGATCGTCGAGGCAGCGACGCAGCCGGCCAATCCGGTGCCAGGCTTGAGCCCTAAAAACGAAGAGCAGGACGATGCCGCGCCAGAATTCTTCCAGGATGATTCCGGCGAAAGTATTCCAACCTCCACCCATGTCGGGCCCCACTGAAAGCCTATGCTCGTTTCCTTACTTAAACGGTTCGGCCTCAAATTGTCGCTGAACGATCCGCGCTGGGGACATAAACCCCAGGGTGACCACAAGGCCCAGGAGGGCCGCCGTCCGGGTGAAGGTCCACCCGATCTCGATCAGATGTGGCGCGACTTCAATGCGCGCCTGAACCGCCTCTTCGGCAGCCGCGGCAACAGCGGCGGCGACGCCGGCGGCCCCTATCGCGGGGAAGGGCGCGGCGCCGGCATCACCGCCACGGTGATCGGCTTCATCGTCGCCCTGATCTGGCTTGCCAGCGGCGCCTTCATCGTCCAGGAAGGCCAGGTCGGCGTGGTCACTACCTTCGGCCGCCTGTCGCACACCACCGGCGCCGGTTTCAACTGGCGCTGGCCGGCCCCGATCCAGTCCCACGAAACGGTCAACGTCTCGCAGGTGCGCACCGCCGAGATCGGCTACCGCGACAACGTGCGCAACAAGCAGGCCAACGAATCGCTGATGCTGACCGACGACGAGAACATCATCGACATCCAGTTCGCGGTCCAGTACACGCTGAAGGATCCGGTCGCCTGGGTCTTCAACAACCGCGAGCAGGACGCCACCGTGCACCAGGTCGCCGAAACCGCGATCCGCGAAGTGGTCGGCAAGAGCAAGATGGACTTCGTGCTCTATGAAGGCCGCGAGAAGGTCGCCGTCGACGTGCACAACATGATGCAGTCCATCGTCGACCGCTACAAGCTCGGCGTATTGATCACCAACGTGACCATGCAGAACGTGCAGCCGCCGGAGCAGGTGCAGAACGCCTTCGACGACGCCGTCAAGGCCGGCCAGGACCGCGCCCGCGCCCGCAACGAAGGCGAGGCCTACGCCAACCAGGTGATCCCGCAGGCACGCGGCGCCGCCTTCCGCCTGCTGCAGGATGCCGAAGCCTACCGCTCGATGGTCGTGGAAAACGCCACCGGTAACGCGGCGCGCTTCAACCAGGTGGTGGTGGAATACGCCAAGGCCCCGGCCGTGACGCGCGACCGCATGTACCTCGACACCATGCAGCAGATCTTCAGCAGCACCAGCAAGGTCATGGTCGACGCCAAGTCCGGCTCGAACCTGCTCTACCTGCCGCTCGACAAACTGGTCGCCCAGGTCGCCGCGAACGACGCCGCCGTCGGCAGCGCGCGTTCGGGTCCAGTGGCGGTGCCGCAGCAGGACGCGGCCTCGTCGGCGGAAGTAACCAAAGCCCTGGATGCGGTGCGTCAGCGCGACAGCCGCAGCCGCGATACCTCACGTGACCGGGAGACCCGCTGATGAACCGCCTCGTAACCATTTTCGTGGCGGGCTTTATTGCCCTGATGCTGCTGTCCTCGACCGTCTTCGTGGTCGACCAGCGCCGCTTCGCGATCGTCTTCGCCCTGGGTGAAGTGCGCGAGGTGATCGCCGAGCCGCGCCTGCACTTCAAGCTGCCGCCGCCGTTCCAGAACGTGATCTACCTCGACAAGCGCATCCTGACCCTGGATACGCCGGACGCCGACCGCTTCATCACGGCCGAGAAGAAGAACATCCTGGTCGACGCCTTCGTGAAGTGGCGCATCGTCGAGCCGCGCCTGTACTACGTCAGCTTCAGCGGCGACGAGCGCGCCGCGCGCAACCGCATGTCGCAGATCGTCAAGGCGGCCCTGAACGACGAGATCACTAAGCGCACCGTGCGCGAAGTGATCTCGGGCGAGCGTGGCCGCGTGATGGAAGCGGTGCGCGACAAGGTCGTGGCCGAGGCCAAGCAGATCGGCGTCGGCATCGTCGACGTGCGCCTCAAGCGCGTCGACTACATCGACCAGATCAACGACTCGGTCTACGACCGCATGCGCGCCGAGCGCGTGCGCGTGGCCAACGAACTGCGTTCGACCGGCGCCGCCGAATCCGAAAAGATCCGTGCCGACGCCGACCGCCAGCGCACCGTGATCCTGGCCGAAGCCTTCCGCGAGGCCGAGAAGATCAAGGGCGAGGGCGACGCCAAGGCGTCCGCGATCTATGCCGACGCCTTCGGCAAGAATCCCGAGTTCTACAAGTTCTACCGTTCGCTCGAAGCCTACCGCGCCAGCTTCAAGTCGCAGGGCGACGTGATGGTGATCGATTCGAATTCGGAGTTCTTCAAGTACTTCCGGAGTCCGGGCAAATGATGTAACCCCGGCGTTTGCCGGAGGGACGTAGGGTGGGCGGGTTTCCCGCCCACGCGTTCAACAAAAGGATGCAAACCGCATTACGGTTAGCATGGACTGGTTGAACGCGTGGGCGGCAGAGCCGCCCACCCTACGTGTTTATGCGCCGGTATCGCAGCGAAATCCATGACGTTTGCGCCACCAATTCGCCCCGTGAATGGCATATACAACCCGTTTCCAGTCGTCATTTGGCAACCTGCCAAGCCCATCTGACATCATCGACCGCCTGTCCCGCCGCATTTTCGGGTAAAATTGCCGATTCGGCGCTGACTTCGTATCGCACGGGCACGCCACATTGCCTCATCTTTAACAATTCATTCGCTGTCGCCCATGCCGAACTGGCTTTTGCCCGAGAATATCGCCGACGTCTTGCCGTCCGAAGCGCGCAAGATCGAGGATCTGCGCCGCCTGATGCTCGACACCTTCCGCCTCTATGGCTACGAGCTGGTGATGCCGCCGATGCTCGAGTACGTCGAGTCGCTCCTCGCGGGCGCCGGGGAAGACACCGACCTGCGCACCTTCAAGCTGATCGACCAGCTCTCCGGCCGCCTGCTCGGCCTGCGCGCCGACATGACGACCCAGGTTGCGCGCATCGATGCGCACCTGCTCAATCGCGCCTCCGTCACCCGCCTGTGCTATGCCGGCAGCGTGCTGCACACCCGTCCTTCGGGCCTGCACGCCACCCGCGAGCCGATCCAGATCGGCGCCGAGATCTACGGCCACGCCGGCCTGGAAGCCGACGCCGAGATCCAGGAACTGGCGCTCGCCTCGGTCGCCCTGGCCGGCTTCACCGAAGTGCGCCTGGACATGGCCCACGTCGGCGTGCTGCGCGCATTGCTGAATGAAGACAGCGCGGCGAAGAAGGACGAAGCCGCGATCACCGCGCTGCTGCGCGCCAAGGACGTGCCGGGCCTGGAAGAAATCACCCGCAACTACGCGCAAACGACGCGCGACGCCCTGCTGGCGCTGCCGAACCTGTACGGCGACGTCGAGGTGCTGGCGAAGGCGAGGGAAGTCCTGCCGGCGCTGCCGGGCATCACCCGCGCGCTGGCCGAACTGGCCGCGCTGGCGGCATCGGCCCTGGGCCGGGCCCAAGTGGCGATCGACCTGGCCGACCTGCGCGGCTACCAGTACGAAAGCGGCGCCATGTTCGCGCTCTACGTGCCGGGCCTGCCGAACGCGGTGGCGCGCGGCGGCCGCTACGACCACGTGGGCGAAGCCTTCGGGCGTGCGCGTCCGGCAACCGGCTTCTCGCTCGACCTGCGCGAGCTGGCGCGCCTGCTGCCGACGGCCGAACGCAAGCATTCGATCCGTGCCCCCTGGGGCAATGCGCCCGAGCTGCGCGAAAAAATCGCTGACCTGCGCAAGGCAGGCGAAGTCGTGATCCAGTCCCTGCCGGGTCACGAGAATGTTCAGGACGAGTTCGAGTGCGACCGCGTGCTCGTCCTCGAAGATGGAAATTGGATTCTCAAAAACTTAGGTTAAGTGATGTCAAATACTAACGTGGCAAAGAACGTCGTTGTCATCGGCACCCAGTGGGGCGATGAGGGCAAGGGCAAGATCGTCGACTGGCTGACCGACCATGCGGCCGGCGTCGTTCGTTTCCAGGGCGGCCATAACGCCGGCCATACGCTGGTCATCAAGGGCCAGAAAACCGCGCTGCAGCTGATCCCCTCGGGCATCATGCGCGAAGGCGTGGCCTGCTACATCGGCAACGGCGTCGTCGTGTCCGTCCCGGACGTGATGCGCGAGATCGACAAGCTCCAGGCCGCCGGCGTCGAAGTCGCTTCGCGCCTGAAGATCTCGGAAGCCTGCCCGGTCATCCTGCCTTACCACGTCGCCATCGACAAGGCCCGCGAAGCCAAGCGCGGCGAGAACAAGATCGGCACCACCGGCAAGGGCATCGGCCCGGCCTATGAAGACAAGGTCGCCCGCCGCGCCATCCGCATCGCCGACATGCTCAACGAAGAGCGTTTCGCGGAGAAGCTCAAGGAAAACCTCGAGTACCACAACTTCGTGCTGGTGAACTACCTGGGCGGCGAAGCGATCGACTTCCAGAAGACCTTCGACGACGCGATGGCCCTGGTGCCGCGCCTGCGCCCGATGGTCGGCGATGTGTCGTCGGCCCTGTACGCCGCGCATAAAGCCGGCGGCAACCTGCTGTTCGAAGGCGCGCAAGGCTCGCTGCTCGACGTCGACCACGGCACCTACCCGTTCGTCACCTCGTCGAACTGCGTGGCCGGCAACGCCGCCGCCGGCGCCGGCGTCGGTCCGGGCATGCTGCACTACATCATGGGCATCACCAAGGCCTACACCACGCGCGTCGGTTCGGGTCCGTTCCCGGCCGAGCTGCCGACCGACCAGGGCGTCGGCGAGCACCTCTCGCGCGTGGGCCACGAGTTCGGCACCGTCACCGGCCGCGCCCGCCGCTGCGGCTGGTTCGACGCTGCGCTGCTGCGCCGCTCGGTCCAGATCAACGGCGTCTCGGGCATGTGCCTGACCAAGCTCGACGTGCTCGACGGCCTGGAAAGCCTGAAGCTGTGCACCGGCTACAAGATCGACGGCCGCGATGTCGACATCTTCCCGGTCGGCGCCGAGGAAGCCGCGCTGTGCCAGCCGGTGTACGAGGAAATGCCGGGCTGGACCGAGTCGACCGTCGGCGCCAAGTCGATGGAAGAGCTGCCGGCCAACGCCCGCGCCTACATCAAGCGCATCGAAGAACTGGTCGGCATCCCGATCGACATGGTGTCGACCGGCCCGGACCGCGAAGAAACGATCGTGCTGCGCCATCCGTTCGCAGCCTGAGCATCAACATACAAGAACATAGGAACACCTGAAATGAACACCCCTGCATCGACCGACAAGGACCTTTGGGTTTCGTGGGACGAGTACAACCGCCTGGTCGAGCGCCTGGCCCTGAAAGTCTACGAATCGAACTGGAAGTTCGACATGGTGCTGTGCCTGGCGCGCGGCGGCGTGCGTCCGGGCGACGTGATCTCGCGCATCTTCGACGTGCCGCTGGCGATCCTGTCGACCAGCTCCTACCGTGAAGAAGCCGGCACCAAGCAGGGCAACCTCGACATCGCCAAGTACATGACGATGACCAAGGGCCCGCTGCAGGGCAAGATCCTGCTGGTCGACGACCTGGCCGATTCGGGCGTGACCCTGCAGAAGGTGCGCGAGCACCTGCAGACGAACTACCCGGACGTCACCGAAGTGCGCTCGGCCGTCCTCTGGGTCAAGGGCACCTCGGCCTTCAAGCCGGACTACCACATGGAAGACCTGCCGCACAACCCGTGGATCCACCAGCCGTTCGAAGACTACGACGGCCTGCGCCCGCACCAACTGTCGGCCTGGCTGAAGAAGTTCGAGAAGTAATCGCAACGCGGCTGGCCAGCCGCTGCATGATGCACGAAAAAAAGACCACGGCGTCCCCGACGTCCTGGTCTTTTTCTTTTTTTCTTGGCGCCTGTACTTCCCGCACGTCATTGAAGCAACAGCCTCCGTGCAAATCGGTTAAGATTGCCGCGCGCGCCTTGCGCGCCTCGATCGCGGGACCGAAACAACAAAAACAACCATGACCCAGAGCTTTTTTCAGACGTTCATCCTCCTTATCCTCGTCACTGACCCATTCGGCAACGTCCCCTTGTTTGCTACCGCCCTCAAGGAAACCCCGCTGCACCGCCGTCCGCGCATCGTCGTGCGCGAGTGCGCGATTGCCTTCCTGTTGCTGTTGATCTTCATGTTCTTCGGGCAGCACTTCCTGGCGGCCCTGCACCTGAGCCCGATTGCGCTGCGCATCGGCGGCGCCGTGATCCTCCTGATCATCGCGATCCGCATGATCTTCCCGCACCCGGACGGCGTGCTCGGGCGCAGCGAAGGCGGCGAGCCCTTCATCGTGCCGCTCGCGATTCCGGCGCTGGCCGGTCCGTCGGCACTGGCGACCGTGCTGCTGTTCACTGCGGACAGCGTGTCCGAGACCATGGTCCATGTCGCCGCGCTGGCGGCAGTCGGCGTGGTCTGGCTGGCAGTGTTCCTGAGCGCCGAGCGCCTGCAGCAAAAGCTCGGCCCCCAGGTCATGACCGCCTTCGAGCGGCTGATGGGCCTGATCCTGACGGCGATGTCCGTCGAGATGCTGCTAGGCGGCATCCGAGAATTTGTAAAGACGTTGTGACATGAACGAATCCCGCCCCGGAGCACCAGCCCCTCCGACCGAGGACGGCATGCCGGATACCGGCGTGCTGGCGTTCCTCAGCGGCGGCGGGGAGACCGGTGCGATGATGCGGGCCCACGACTGGTCGCGCTCGCCGCTCGGCCATCCGTCGCGCTGGCCGCAGGCGCTGCGCACCGTCGTGGCCCTGATGCTGAACTCGAAGTTCCCGATGTTCGTGGCCTGGGGCGAGGAGCTCGGCTTCCTGTACAACGATCCCTATGTCGAGGTCCTGGGCGACAAGCATCCAGCCTCGCTCGGCGCGCCCTTCAAGCGGATCTGGGGCGAGATCTGGGGCGACATCGGCCCCATCGTCGACCGTGCGCTGGCGGGAGAGGGCACCTACTGGGAAAAGCTGCCGCTCCTGATGAACCGGCACGGCTTCGACGAGCAGACCTGGTTCACCTTCTCGTATTCGCCGGTGCGCGACGACAGCGGCGCGGTCGCCGGCGTCTACTGCGCCTGCGTCGAGGTCACCGGGCAGGTGCTGGCCGAGCGCTACCGCCAGCAAGAGAACGAGCGCCTGATGACCCTGTTCGAGCAGGCGCCCGGCATCATCGCCGTGCTGCGTGGCCCTCAACATGTGTTTGAGATCACAAACAAAAGTTACCTGCAGATGATCGGCCGCAGCAACCTGGTCGGCAAGACCGCGCGCGAAGCCTTGCCCGAGGTCGAGGGCCAGGGCTTCTTCGAGCTGCTCGACCAGGTCTATACCAGCGGCAAGCCTTTCGTCGGCCACGCGCTGCCACTGAAGCTCGCGCGCGAGCCGGGCGCGCCGCTCGAGCTGCGCTACATCGACTTCATCTACCAGCCGATCCGCGACCCTTCCGGCGCCGTGGTCGGTATCTTCGTGGAGGGCAGCGACGTCACCCTGCGCAAGCAGATCGAGGACGAGCTGCGCGCGGCGAACCGCCAGAAAGACCAGTTCCTGGCCATGCTGGCCCACGAGCTGCGCAATCCCCTGGCGCCGATCACGACCGCGGCCCACCTGCTGAAACTCGGCCGCCTCGACGCCAAGGGCGTGCGCAACGCCAGCGAGATCATCGCGCGCCAGGCCGAGCACATGACCGACCTGGTCAACGACCTGCTGGACGTCTCGCGCGTCACCCGTGGCCTGGTCACGCTCGACAAGGAAGAGCTGGACGTGAACGCGGTGGTGGCCGGCGCGGTCGAGCAGGTGCGTCCGCTGATCGAGTCCAAGCGCCATGCGCTGACGATGCAGCTCTCGGGCGAGCCGGTGCACGTGCTGGGCGACCGCACGCGCCTGGTGCAGGTGCTGTCGAACATCCTGAACAACGCCGCCAAGTACACGCCGCCGGGCGGACAGATCGCGCTGCGGGTCACGGCCCATGGCGAGCGCGTGACGGTGACGGTGACCGACAACGGCATCGGCATCGAACCCGACGTGCTGCCGTATATCTTCGAGCTCTTCACCCAGGCCGAGCGCACCCCGGACCGTTCGCAGGGCGGACTGGGCATCGGCCTGGCCCTCGTGAAAAGCCTGGTTACCCTGCATGGCGGCACGGTCGATGCCCGTGCCGCGCCGGGACGGGGCAGCGAGTTCGAGATCTGCCTGCCGCGCCTGGACGCCGTCCCTGCCGAGGCCAGCGTGCAGGAAGCCGGCCGGGAAGACGCAGGCCAGCAGCCGCTGCGCGTGCTGGTGGTCGACGACAACCAGGATGCCGCGCAGATGCTGGCCACGGTGCTGGAAGTGCAGGGCCATGCGGTCTCGGTCGAATACGACGGCCACGGCGCCCTCCAGCGGGCGCGGCGCGAGCACCCTGAGGTCATGCTGCTCGACATCGGCCTGCCCGATACCGACGGCTACGCCCTGGCGCGCCAGTTGCGGGCGATGCCCGAGCTGCGCGGCACGGTGCTGGTCGCCCTGACCGGCTATGGCCAGCAGGAAGACCGCCGCCAGGCCGAGGAGGCCGGCTTCGACCATCACCTCGTGAAACCCGCCGACCTCGCCCTGGTGTCGGAAATTCTTGCATCGGTGCAGCAGGGCAGACGCTGAGCTTGTGTGAAATCCCCGAGTAGGGAATACTGCGGCAAGCTCATCCATGCCAAGAGGCAAGCGGTGTGCTCCGCAGATAAACCCAACGAAGGTCTCCATATGAATTCACACGTTTCCGCCCTTGGCCTGGCCCTGATCCTGTGCGCAGGCAGCGCTTCGGCCGCCGCCGCCAACCCGGCCGCCAGTCCGGCCGCCCCGGCCAAGATGCAGCTGCAAAAGATCGACACCGCCGTCGGCAAGGGCAAGCAGGCCAATGCCGGCAACACCGTCACCGTCAAGTACACCGGTTGGCTGTACTCGCCCCAGGCGCCAAAGGGCCGCGGCCCGCAGTTCGACACCTCGGTCGGCGGCGCGCCTTTTACCTTCCCACTCGGCATGGGCGCGGTCATCAAGGGCTGGGACGAAGGCGTGGCCGGCATGAAGGTGGGCGGCAAGCGCACGCTGATCATTCCCGCTGAACTGGGCTATGGCTCGCGCGGCGTCGGTCCGATTCCGCCCAACGCCAACCTGATGTTCGACGTCGAGCTGGTTGACGTGAAGTAAGAACGAAGACAGGAAGACGACACCCAATGTTGGGTGTCGGAAATTCTTACATTGGCGACATCTTCTCCATATGTTAAACAGCTAACATATTGAAAGAATGCATTATTTTCCTTCTGGCACAGTTTCTGCTAATCAGTTTGTACACGGCGAGGGACGTCCGTGAAAGATTAGTCAACTAAAAGGAAAAGAAAATGCTGAATCGGAATCTGTCGTTGAAGAAAATTGCAGGTAGTGTCGTCGCCGCTGGCTTTGTGTTCGGCATGGGTTCGGCCCACGCCGGCTCGATCGCCGCAACCCCGGGTTCCGTCGTCACCCCAGCCATCACCTCGGGCGCGCTGCCGGATACCCCAGGCGCGCACGTCGATCCGAACAGCCCGGCATCGAAGTTCTCGGGCGTGGTCAGCATCAACATCCGTTACGACGGCCAGTCCTATATCTGCTCGGGCGCCCTGGTGGGCAAGCGCCAGGTGGTCTCGGCCGGCCACTGCGTCGACACCAACGGCAACGGTTCCTACGTCGACCTGAACAAGCCGGGCAGCGACGTGCGCGTGGTCTTCAACAGCAGCGGCACCTACAACGCCATCATCAACGCCAGCAGCTTCGCCGTGCACAAGGACTACCAGGGCTTCAACAACTGCCCGGACGGCACCCGCGGTTGCGTGAACGATGACGTCGCCGTCATCACCCTGGCCGAAGATGCACCGGCCAGCGCCAAGATCTACAAGGTCGCCGTGAACCCGATCAACGCCGGCACCCACATCACCATGGCCGGCTACGGCACCTCGGGCGATGGCGTCAACGGCTACTACGTGAGCCCGTCCTTCGCCGTCAAGCGCACCGGCGAAAACTACGTCGACCTGATCGACCTCGACGACGAAGAAGGCTTCGAAGGCGGCAACCAGGAAGTCTTCTACGCCGACTTCGACGGCGCCGGCCGCGACACCTTCTGCGACTTCTTCGGCGTCTGCACCCCGGTGCTGCCGAACGACCGCGAATCGGGCATCGGCGGCGGCGACTCGGGCGGCCCGTCCTTCGTCGAAATGTACGGCGAGCTGATGCTGGTTGCGAACAACACCTTCAGCGGCCGCTTCACCGCCCTGGGCTACCCGGAAGGCACCTTCGGCACCTACTTCGGCGGCATCATCATGGGCGGCTACAAGGACTTCCTGTACACCGCAACCGGCGGCAACATCACCCTGGTTCCGGAACCGACCAGCGTTGCCCTGCTGGGCCTGGGCGCCCTGATGCTGGGTGGCGCAGCACGCCGCCGCAAGCAGAAGTAATCCTGCCCGGCTTGAAAACAGAAAACGGCCTGCGGGCCGTTTTTTGTTTTGGGTTACGTTTGGCTTCGTTGTACCTCGTTTTTGTCGCGGCGCCCATAGCGACCCGAAGGGTGGACGGCTCCACCCGTCGCTGTGCGTCGACCCTGCATATGCGCCGCCCACGCGTTCAAATCACGCTCGCGGGTACGCGTCCCAAGCCGTGCGCGGCCGGCCCCAGCCCTCGTTGTATGCTGCCTCCATACTTGGCCAAGCGACACTACCAATGAGAACCTGGAAAATTGCAATCGAAAAGGCTGCCCTGGACCGCAGCTGCGCCGGCGCGCGCGAAAGCGGCGGCCACTGGCACAGCGAGGGCCAGCCGGCGCTGTACGCGGCGATGACGGTGGAGCTCGCCGTGCTGGAAAAATTCGTGCACACCGAAGAGGTCGACGAGGAACCGCTGGTGCTGGTCGCGATCGACCTGCCGGACGATCCCGCACTCGGGCTGGACGTGAAGGCCGAAGATTTGCCCGAGGGCTGGGATGCGCTCGACGACGGCGGCAGCGCCACCGTCTTCGGCACCGCCTTCCTCAAGAAGCGCGAACATCTCTACATGCGCGTGCCCTCGGTGATCGTGGGGGAGGGCGTGAATCTCGTGATCAATCCGGCGCACCATGCCTACGACCAGGTGAAGCTGAGCATTGCGCGGACTTTCAGTTTTGATCCGAGGATGTTCAAGCGCTAGGGGCAGGTTCCAAGGCGCGTTTGAGCATGCCGTGAGACCGCGTGGGCACGAGTGCCCACCCTACGCCTCTGCAAGTGTTATTGGTAAACGTTGCCGAGCCGGGTTTGTAGGGTGGGTTCTTGAACCCACGCGGTCTAACCCGCTGAAAGCCGGCGAAGCGATTTGCACCATAAAAAACGGCGCCACCGGCGCCGTTCTCCTTTGTCGACTTACTTCCCCAGCATCGACACCACATTGTCCGCCCCCGGCGCCCCAAAGGCCTGCTGCTTGAGCACATGCAGCTGGTCGCGCACCTGGGCCGCCTTCTCGAACTCGAGGTTCTTGGCGTGGTCCACCATGAGCTTCTCGAGACGCTTGATCTCCTTGCTGATCTGCTTCTCGCTCATGCCCTCGACCTTCGCCGCGGCTTCGGCCTCGGCCAGTCCGGTGGCGCCCTCGGCCATGGCCTTTTGCGCGGCGTTGCTGTAGACGCCGTCGATCATCTCCTTGATCTTCTTCTGCACGCCCTTCGGGGTGATGCCGTTGGCTTCGTTGAAGGCAATCTGCTTGGCGCGGCGGCGTTCGGTTTCGTCGATCGCGCGGCGCATCGAGTCGGTGATGTGGTCCGCGTACAGGATCGCCACGCCGTTCAGGTTGCGCGCGGCGCGGCCGATGGTCTGGATCAGCGAGCGCTCGGAACGGAGAAAACCTTCCTTGTCGGCGTCCAGGATCGCCACCAGCGATACCTCGGGCAGGTCCAGACCCTCGCGCAGCAGGTTAATGCCGATCAGGACGTCGAAGGTACCCAGGCGCAGGTCGCGCAGGATCTCGACGCGCTCGACGGTCTCGATGTCGCTGTGCAGGTAGCGCACCTTGATGCCGTGGTCGCTCAGGTACTCGGTCAATTGCTCGGCCATGCGCTTGGTCAGCGTGGTGACCAGCACGCGCTCGTCCTTCTTGATGCGGTCGTTGATCTCGCTCATCAGGTCGTCGACCTGCGACAGGGCAGGGCGCACGATGACTTGCGGGTCGACCAGGCCGGTCGGGCGCACCACCTGCTCGACCACGTTGTCGGCGTGCGAGTTCTCGTAGTCGGCCGGGGTCGCCGACACGAAGATCGTCTGGCGCATCTTGCCTTCGAATTCCTCGAACTTCAGCGGCCGGTTGTCCAGCGCCGAGGGCAGGCGGAAGCCGTAGTCGACCAGGTTGGTCTTGCGCGAGCGGTCGCCGTTGTACATGGCGGACAGCTGGCCGACCAGCACGTGCGACTCGTCCATGAACATCAGCGCGTCCTTCGGCAGGTAGTCGACCAGGGTCGGCGGCGGTTCGCCCGGCATCGAGCCCGACAGGTGGCGCGAGTAGTTCTCGATGCCCTTGGTGAAGCCGATCTCGGCCAGCATCTCGAGGTCGAAGCGGGTGCGCTGCTCGAGGCGCTGTTCCTCGATCAGCTTGTTCTCCTTGCGGAAGTAGTCGAGGCGGTCGCGCAGCTCGGCCTTGATCGACTCGATCGCGCGCAGCACAGTACTGCGCGGGGTCACGTAGTGCGAACCCGGGTAGACCGTGAAGCGCGGGATCTTCTGGCGCACGCGGCCGGTGAGCGGGTCGAACAGCTGCAGCGACTCGATCTCGTCGTCGAACATCTCGACACGGATCGCCAGTTCGGCGTGCTCGGCCGGGAAGATGTCGATGGTGTCGCCGCGCACGCGGAAGGTGCCGCGGCCGAAGTCCATCTCGTTGCGCGAATACTGCATCTGGATCAGGCGCGCGATGATGTCGCGCTGGGCCACCTTGTCCTTGTGGCGCAGCGTCAGGATCATCTTGTGGTATTCGTTCGGGTTACCGATACCGTAAATGGCCGACACGGTGGCGACGATGACGACGTCGCGCCGCTCCATCAGCGACTTGGTGCAAGACAGGCGCATCTGCTCGATGTGCTCGTTGATCGACGAGTCCTTCTCGATGAACAGGTCGCGCTGCGGCACGTAGGCTTCCGGCTGGTAGTAGTCGTAGTAGGAGACGAAGTACTCGACCGCGTTCTGCGGGAAGAATTCGCGGAACTCCGCGTACAGCTGGGCCGCCAGGGTCTTGTTCGGCGCGAACACGATGGCCGGCCGGCCGGCCTTGGCGATGACGTTGGCCATCGTATAGGTCTTGCCGGAACCGGTCACCCCGAGCAGGGTCTGGTACATCAGGCCGTCCTCGATGCCCTCGACCAGGCCGTCGATCGCGGTCGGCTGGTCGCCGGCCGGCGGGAAAGGCTGGTGCAGCTTGAAGGGAGAGTTCGGGTAGGTGATCACAGTCGGTTCGGGACCGGTTGCGATGGATATATCAGCCATACTTTCAGACCTTTGCTAGAATGGGAATCCGCCTGCGGCACTGCAGCATGATTTTTGCAGCAGCGTCGCTGTCTATACAATTGCTGCGAACCCACCGACAATTCAGTTTATCACGATGACTTCTTCAGCCTCCGCCAGCCTCTTCGGCGCCATCGACATGGCCCCGCGCGACCCTATCCTGGGCATCACCGAAGCATTCAACGCCGACACCAATCCGGCCAAGATCAACCTGGGCGTCGGTGTCTACTACGACGATAATGGCAAGGTGCCGCTGCTGCAGTGCGTGCAGAAGGCGGAAGCGAAGCTGATGGAACAACCGGCGCCGCGCACCTACCTGCCGATCGACGGCCTGGCAGCGTACGACAAGGCTGTGCAGGAACTCGTATTTGGGGCCGACAGCGCCGTAATTCAAGAGAAGCGCGCGATCACCGTGCAGGCCCTGGGCGGCACCGGCGCGCTGAAACTGGGCGCCGACTTCCTCAAGCGTTTCTCGCCGGAGTCGGAAGTCTTCATCAGCGACCCGAGCTGGGAAAACCACCGCGCCCTGTTCGAATCGGCCGGTTTCATCGTCAACAACTACACCTACTACGACCCGGCCACCCACGGCGTGAACTTCGAGGGCATGCTGGCCTCGCTGAGCAAGATGCCGCAAGGCTCGATCGTGGTGCTGCACGCCTGCTGCCACAACCCGACCGGCGCCGACCTCACGCAAGAGCAGTGGGGCCAGGTGATCGCTGCCGTGCAGGCCAACGGTCTGATCCCCTTCCTCGACATGGCCTACCAGGGCTTCGGCTCGGGCATCGCGGAAGACGGCGCCGTGGTGCGCCGCTTCGTGGAAGCCGGCGGTCCGCTGCTGGTGTCGAACTCGTTCTCGAAGTCCTTCTCGCTGTACGGCGAGCGCGTCGGCGCGCTGTCGGTGGTCGCATCCAGCGCCGAAGAAGCCGCGCGCCTGCTGTCGCAACTGAAGCGCGTCGTGCGCACCAACTACTCGAACCCGCCGATCCACGGCGGCAAGGTCGTCGCGACGGTCCTGTCGACGCCGGAACTGCGCCAGATGTGGGAAGACGAGCTGGCCGGCATGCGCGTACGCATCAAGGAAATGCGCGAGGCGCTGGTGCAGAAGCTGGCCGAGAAAGCCCCGGGCCGCGACTTCGCCTTCGTCCGTGAACAGGTCGGCATGTTCTCGTACTCGGGCCTGACGAAAGAGCAGGTCGGCAAGCTGCGCGAGCAGTCGATCTACGCGGTCGACACCGGCCGCATCTGCGTCGCCGCGCTGAATTCGAAAAACATCGATCTCGTCGTTGACGCGATCGCCAAAGTCCTCTAAAATCTTGGCTCTTCGAACTTGAACGCAAGTTCTGATCGAAGAGCAAGACGAATCCCTGATAGCTCAGTCGGTAGAGCGACGGACTGTTAATCCGCAGGTCCCTGGTTCGAGTCCAGGTCGGGGAGCCAGAATTCGGCAGAAGTAAGAGCTGCAAAGCGAAAGCCACATCCAAGGATGTGGCTTTTTGTTTTGCGGCGTCGCTTCATGCATGTTGCATGTCGGCATCTTTTACAGTGGGCAACATCAATACCAGCCGAATTGCGGTAACTGCACGGTAACTGTTTGATAAGAAAAAACATTAACTTTTTGGCACAGCAATTGCTTAATGGATGGTTCACGCCCGGTGACCAACACCCGGAATACAACCTGTAGGATTCCTGAAAGGAATTGTTGTGATGCAGCACATCGTTTCTCAAGTACGCAAAGCTCGCCTGCGCGCGGCAGCGGCTGCCCTGGTCGCAAGCTGCGCCCTCGTTACCGCACCGGGCGCCAGCGCCGACGTGCTCTCCTGGACGCTGGAGGGGCCGGGCGAGACCTCGGTCGCGCGCAGCGGCGACTTCTTCTGGTTCAATTATGACGAAGCGTTCTCGACCGCAAACCTGCCCCAGGCGTGGACCGCGACCGCCGTCGCCGACAAGGCGGGCGACTACCACTTCTTCTGGCAATATTCTGGCGTTCACGGGTACGCTTTCCCCCAGGCCTTCCTCAGCGCCGGCATGGGCGAGGGCATGACGTCGCTGCTCAACGCCGGCAACGTCAGCTGCTGCAACATGACTCCCGGCGCGTTCAGCCACATGGGTTCCTATAGCTTCACCAACGTCGGCGCGGGCGACATCCTGCGTTTCACCTTTGGCGGGCAAAGCGCCGATAGCGAGGCGGTCCTGCGCGGTTCGCTGGGCCTGATCCAGTACACGATCGCGAGCGAGGTGCCCGAGCCAGCCTCGCTGGCCCTGTTTGGCCTGGGCCTGGGCCTGGCCGGTGTCGCTGCAGCCCGCCGCCGCAGCAAGCATTGATCGTTCCGAAGGCGCTGCGCGGGCAGCGTGAAGGCTGAAACGAGGGCCGAAGGCAAGGCGCCGCATGAATTCGCGTGCGGCGCTTTGCGTAATGCCGCTGAGCAGTTATAATTCGCGTCATCCATTCCCTGATAGCTCAGTCGGTAGAGCGACGGACTGTTAATCCGCAGGTCCCTGGTTCGAGTCCAGGTCGGGGAGCCAGAATTCCAGAAAGGTACCTTCGGGTACCTTTTTTGTTTTGGGGCCGCGCCGAGCGCCCTGGGCCCGACTACACTGTGCAATCGTCCAGAATGGAGGAGGCGCAGATGAGCACCCAGGAATGGCAGGCCGTCACGCACGAGAACTGCGGCGCGGTCGCGGGACCCTTCTATCACGGCACGAAGCACCGCCTGGCGGTCGGCGCGCTGCTGGTGCCGGGCCGCGCATCGAACTTCGAGCAGGGCCGCATTTCCAACCACGTCTATTTCACCGCCACGCTCGATGCCGCCATCTGGGGCGCGGAACTGGCCATGGCGCTGGCGGGAAGCGGGGAGCGCGGCCACATCTATATCGTCGAACCCGCAGGCAGCTTCGAGGACGATCCCAACCTGACCAACAAGCGCTTTCCCGGTAACCCGACCAGGTCCTATCGCACGCGCCGGCCGCTCAGGATCGTCGGCGAGGTCGAACACTGGCCGCGGCACCCGCCGGAGCTTGTCCGGCAGATGCTCGATCATCTCGATGCGCTCAGGCGCGCCGGCGCCGCCGTCATCGAGGACTAGCTGCGCCTGGCATGTCCTCCCGCAGCGCTTCCAGCAGGCGGTCCAGGGCCTGCCGATACCGTTCCCGCATCGAACCGGCCAGCGCCTGGTCGCCCCGTACGGACTGGAAGGCCAGGGCATTGCCGTGCGCATGATCGACCAGGATGTCCAGCCACAGCAGGGGTTCAAGGCTCAGCTTCTCCAGCAGGGAGAGCAGGCGGTCCGTGATCGCGCGCGTCGTGCCCGCAAACGCGGCGGGTTCGGCGAAGATGGCCAGGGTCAGTTGCGGATACGCCGTCACCATGCCGTGATACCGGAGCAGGATCGCCCGGATGCCGGCGAGCGGATCACCCGGGACCTCCCCGGGTTCCAGCACGCTTGCGTAGACCCGGTCCGATACCGCGCGCAGCAGCGCCGCATGGTCGCCGACGTGATGGTAAAGGCTCATCGGCGTGACCTCCAGCCGGGCCGCCAGCGCGCGCATCGAGAAGCCCGCGCCGCCTTCCTCCAGCAGGCGCAGGGCGGCTTCCAGGACCTGTTCGCGGGCGAGGCCCTGGCCGCGCGCCGGACGTCCGCGCGGCTTGTTCATGCTTGCAGGCGATAGGTCGATTGCACGAGGCCCGAGGGAAAGCTGCGGCTGGAGACGAGCGACAGGCTCTTGTCGCCCGGCAGTTCTCCAAAGAGCGGACGGCCGGCGCCGATCAGCACGGGCGCCGTGGTAATCACCATGTCGGCGATCAGGTTCGCGCGCAGGAAGGATTGCACCAGCCGGCCGCCGTCCACGTACACGCGGCGCGCGCCTTCGCGCTCCATCGCCTGCATCGCCTCGGCCGGGGCGAGATCCGCAAAGCGCACCTTGCCTTGCAGCCTGTCCGGCACCGGCGTGCCGGCAAGGCGTGCCGACAGCACCAGCACCGGACGATCGTAGGGCCAGGCATCGAAGCCGGCGACCTGTTCGTAGCTGCCCCGGCCCATCACGATCATGTCCTTGTCGGCGATGAAGTCGTCGTAGCCATGGTCTTCCGCCGGGTCGTCGCGGGACAGCAGCCAGTCGATGCCGCCGTCGGGGCGTGCGATATAGCCATCCAGGCTGACGGCAATGAAAACATGTCCAGTAATCATCTCAACCACCTCCCTCGATTATTTATACACCGTATATTTTAAGCGAGGAGGGGCCTGCGTGCCGGCGCGGCGGATCGGGGGCGCTTCAGGTCGGCGCGCCGGCCAGCTGCCTCTCGCGCAGGCCGGCCAGCTTCTGTTCCGCCGTCACATGGCGCCGCTTCCACCACAGCACCAGCCCGCTCCACAGCACCCAGATGCTGAGCACATCGAGCGCCGTCCACAGTAGCTTGAGCGCCAGGCCGCCGTAGTCGCCGAAGTGCAGCGGCTGCGACAGCATCAGCGTCGACACGTACCAGGGCATGTCGCCGGTGGCCACCACCTCCGCGTTGCCGGCGTCGATCATCACGATCTTGAGCAATTTGGACGTGACGTCGGTATTGCCCTGCATGAAAGCCATGAAATGGCGCGGCGTGGCGAAATCGTTGCCCGGGTAGGCCATGAAGCTGAGCGACATCGCCGGCTGGGCCTGCTGCGCCGCCGCCAGC